>NZ_JBNHIN010000013.1:140047-203778 GCF_050054615.1 Streptomyces sp. YGL11-2 | reverse complement strand
CCTGGCCCGGGGTACCGAACAGGTACAGGATCAGGTCCTGGTCCAGGGTGATCCGGCCGAAGTCCATCGCCACGGTCGTGGTCGTCTTGTCCGGCGCGTGCGTGAGGTCGTCGATCCCCGCGGAGGCGGAGGTCATCACGGCTTCGGTACGCAGCGGATTGATCTCTGAGACGGCCCCGACGAACGTGGTCTTGCCCACGCCGAAGCCGCCCGCCACCACGATCTTCGCGGAGGTGGTGGAGCGGGCTGCACCGCTAGAGCTTGCGAAGTCCACTGAGCACCCTTTCGAGCAGTGTCACATCTGGCTGTCCGCCGGCGGTCTCGTCTCCGCCGGGCTGATGGATGGCGACGAGTCCGGCCTCCGCCAGGTCGGCGACGAGGATCCGGGCGACGCCGAGGGGGATGGAGAGGAGGGCCGAGATCTCAGCCACTGATTTGATCTCGCGGCAGAGGTGGCAGATGCGCTGGTGCTCCGGCAACTGCCCCTGCAGCTTGGCGGGCTCGGCGGTCGTGCTGACCAGTGCCTCGATGGCGAGCTGGTAGCGCGGCCGGGTCCGGCCCCCGGTCATCGCGTACGGCCGCACGAGCGGGTTGTTCGAGCCCGTGGGGGCCGGCTCGGGAGCCGGCCGGTGGGGCTGCACCGGCTGGATGCGCGGTGCCTGCGGCTGGTCGTACGGCGACGGCTCGTACGGCGCGGGCCCGGAGGGCCGGGAACCGTACGGGCCGGGCTGCTGCGGGGCGCGCTGCGGCGGCTGCGGCGGCTGGGGCCGCTGCTGCCTGCGGCTCGGCGCAGACGGGAAGTTGAAGCGGTTGTGATGGGTGTCGCCCTGCGGACCGGACTCCTGTCCGGAACCGTACGGGTAGCCGTTCGGGGGCGTTGCCACGTCTCCTCCTCCAACTTGCCTGTCTGACGCCGGTCGCGCCACCGAACCCTATGGCTCGGTGGCGGGAAACGCACTGCCTGTCTGCTAGTTGAGANCCACGTCTCCTCCTCCAACTTGCCTGTCTGACGCCGGTCGCGCCACCGAACCCTATGGCTCGGTGGCGGGAAACGCACTGCCTGTCTGCTAGTTGAGAAGGCTGCCCTGCAGTTCGGCGCGCAGGTCGGGCGTCAGGACGGTGCCCGCGCGGTCGACCAGCAGGGCCATTTCGTAACCGACGAGGCCGATGTCGCACTCGGGGTGCGCCAGTACGGCCAACGACGATCCGTCGGAGACGGACATGATGAAGAGGAAGCCGCGCTCCATCTCCACCACGGTCTGGTTGACGCTCCCGCCCTCGAAGATGCGGGATGCGCCGGAGGTCAGCGACGTGAGGCCGGAGGCCACCGCCGCCAACTGATCTGCTCGGTCCCGAGGGAAGCCCTCGGACATGGCGAGGAGGAGACCGTCCGCGGAGACCACGACCGTGTGGGACACCCCGGGGGTGTTGTCCACGAAGTTGGTGATCAACCAGTTCAGATTCTGCGCCGCCTGGCTCATCGGGCTCACACTAACGCTCCTGATCGTAGGTGCTGCCGGGGCCGAAGCCCTGTTGGTCATTCTGGGGGACCCCCGAGGAGGGATCCATGCCGGCACTGCGCCCCTGCTGGACACCGCGGCGCAGGTTGCTCAACCTGCCGCGGACGTCCTCCGGAGCGCGGGAGACCTGGGGGCCGCCCTGCGCGGTCTGCTCCGCGTTGCCCTCGACCAGGTTGGCCTTGGGCACCCGCCGGGGAAGGCCGGATGCGGTGACCCCGCCCGCCGTCGGCTTGCGCAGTCGCTCCGCCCGTTGCCAGCGCTCGTCGTTGGCGCTGCGCCAGACAGAGCCGTCGTCCTGGCCGGTCTCCGGTTCGGTCCGCTGCTGAGCCTGCGGGGAGCCGCCTCCGCGGCGCGGAAGGCCGGCGTCGGTCAGCGAGTGGATCGCGCTCGCGGTAGGGCCGGGACGCTCGAATGTTACGCGCTCAGACGCATCAGCGGGAGCGGCAGGTGGATTCCGGTCAGATTCCGCTTCGGTTCCGAAGTGGCCGTCGTACGTGGCGCGTTCGGCCCACTCGCCCGTCGGGCCCGGTTCCGGCGCGGTGAAGGGGTGCTGGCCGGTGGTCTGCGCCGGGTCCGGATCGCCGAACGCCTGGCCGCCGTGGGAGCGGTCGTTGTAGAGCGGCTGATCGGCCTCCGGATAGGCCGGCTCGGGGTAGCCCGGCTCGGTGTAGCCGGACTCGGGGTAGGCCGGTTCGGGGTAGGCCGGCTCGGCGTAGCCCGGCTCGGCGTAGCCCTGGTGGCCGGACGGCACCTCGTCGCGGAACAGCGGCCGGGCGTCGTCCTGGCCGCCGATCGGCTGCCCGCCGGCCGCGTGGGCCTCCAGCGCCGCACGCCGCTCCTCGCGGAACAGCGAGCGGCCCACCGGGTCCAGCCCGTTCGCACCGTCGCCGTGCCCGTACGAGGTGTCGTCGAAGCCCAGCTCGGCCGCGGTGCGGTGGTCGCTCTCGTACGGCGTGTGCTGGTGCTCGGGGACGATCCGGGAGACGGTGAAGGTCTCGTCGAACTGGTCCTCGCCGCCACCGCCGTGGGTGATCGCCTCCGGCAGCATGACCAGCGACGTGGTGCCGGCCTGCTCGCCCGAGGGGCGCAGCTGGACCCGGATCCCGTGCCGGTCGGCCAGCCGGCCGACCACGAACAGGCCCATCCGCTGGGAGATCGCGGCGTCCACGTTCGGCGGGTTCGCCAGTTTGTGGTTGATGTCCGCGAAGTCCTCGGGGGTCAGCCCGATGCCCTTGTCGTGGATCTCGATCATGATCCGGCCGTCGGGCAGCCGGGTCGCGGCCACCTTCACCTTGGTCTGCGGGGAGGAGAACGTGGTGGCGTTCTCCAGCAGCTCGGACAGCAGGTGGATGAGGTCGGTCACGGCAGTGCCGTGGATATCGCTCTCCGGGACCCCGCTGAGCTCGATGCGCTCGTACGACTCCACCTCGGACGTCGCCGCCCGCAGCACGTCGATCAGCGGCACCGGCTGGTTCCAGCGGCGGCCCGGCTCCTCGCCCGCGAGGATCAGGAGGTTCTCGCCGTTGCGGCGCATACGCGTCGCGAGGTGGTCGAGCCGGAAGAGGTTCTCCAGCTGGTCCGGGTCCGCCTCGTTGTTCTCCAGGTTCGTGATCAGCTCCAACTGGCGCTCGATCAGGCCCTGGTTGCGGCTGGAGAGGTTGGTGAAGATCGCGTTGACGTTGCCCCGCAGCAGTGCCTGCTCGGCGGCCAGCCGGACCGCCTCGCGGTGCACCTGGTCGAAGGCGCGGGCGACCTCGCCGATCTCGTCGGTGGTGGAGATCGGGATCGGCGTCACCCGGGTGTCGACCCGGCCCGGGTCCGTACGGGAGAGCTGGTCGACCAGCATCGGCAGCCGCTGCTCGGCCACGCCGAAGGCCGCGTTGCGCAGCTCCCGCATGTTGCGGCTCATCCGGCGGGCCATCATCCCGGCCACCAGGAACGCGGCGATCAGGGCGGCCAGCACGATGCCGGAGTCGACGAAGGTGGACTGCTTGGCGTCCGAGGAGATCTGCCCCGCCTCGTTCACCGCCTTGTCCGCCAGGTCCTTCTCGATGGACCGGTACATGTCGAACTTGCCGGTGGCGGCCTGGAAGTAGGCGTCGGAGGTGACGCCCTGCGCGGCCAGCGTCTCCGGTGCCGCGCCGGACGCGATCAGCGTCGTCATCTGGTCCATCGACGGCGGGGTGCGGAACGTCTGGCCCGCGGCCTGGGCCTGTTCCTTTGCCCGTGCGATCTGCTGCTGCGCCGACTGCTGGAGCGCCGCGCCGTCCTTCTGGAGCCGCGACACGTCGTCGGGCGTACCGCCGGAGGTGTACTCGCCGATGGCGATGCCCTCCAGGTAGCGGTACGACGCGAACGCGGTCAGCTGCGTCTTGTGCTCCCTGCCGCCCTGCGGGGAGGCCGGGTCGACCAGCAGGTGGGTGCCGATCGAGCGCTCCAGCGACTCGGCGGCCTTCGCCAGCGAGATGGCGTAGACGGTGCGTCCGTAGGAGGTGATGTTGCCGGTGCCCAGGCCCAGTTCGTTGGCGAACTCCATGAGCGGGTGCTGGACCGCGACATAGCCCTCTTCGGTCTGCACGCCCGTGAGCTTGGAGGTGAAGGCGACCTGCCGCAGCTGCGCCAGCTTGGGCTCGGTCTTCGCGAACAGCGCCAGCCGGCGGTTCAGGCCCGGCTTGTCGGGCACCGACTTGGCGGCGTCGTGGAACTGCTTCGCGGCGGCGTCGGTGGCGTCCCGCGCTTCCTGGACGACCGGGTCGTCCTTCTTGCCCTTCAGCAGCGGCGCCGCGGTGCGGTCCCGCTCGTCGATCAGGGCGTTGCTGTAGGAAAGCGCGGAGCGAACGAGTTTCGCGGTGTTCTCCGCGTCCTGCGCGTCCTGCCAGGTGCCGAAAGAGCCCTTTACGCGCAGGACGCCCAATATGAGGGCGAGGAGTACCGGGATCAGCAGAATGGCGTTCAGGCGGGTGGCCACCCGCCAGTTGCGCGGGGAGTACTTCCCACCGCTGACCGGAGGCTTCGCGACCGGGTTCTCGGACGCGTCGGAAGCCGGTGCGTCACCACTGCGGGGTGGCGGGGTGAAGTTGCCCCGCCGCGGCTCCTGCGGCTCGGGGCTCGACGTGCTTCGCCTCACTCGACCAACAACCTCTCGGCGCCGGCACGGTATTGCTGTGCCGTTTCTTCTGGGCGTTACTACTCCGGAGTTCAGCGAATTTCAGCACGTCAGGGCGGTGCGTTCCAAACACCGAACAAAGCTGGAGCAGTTACCGAAGGGCGCGAGATAAAAGGGGCGTTAGGGGCGAGGCGCGGCAAAAGGCGGGAGAAATGTGAGCGCAGCGAAGCCGGGCATGCGCGTGCGGTGTCGAAAGCGGCGTGATTCACTGTCGAAACGTTATGAAGCCACTTTGCAGGCGTGTCGAAGGACACAGATCGCCATCCCCGTGAACGGTACGGGTCCAGGGCAGGCTTCATGGCCCCCCGTTGACGACTGCCGTCCGGCCCGCGCCCGATGCGCGCGGGCCGTCGGCGGCTACTGGAGCCGGGCCATCAGGGCGTGCTCCACGAGCGTGATCAACGCGCTCTTGGCCTCGGCGCGGTGCCGGGCGTCGGTGGTGATGATCGGCGTCCCCGGGCCGATCTGCAGCGCCTCACGCACCTCGTCCGGTGTGTAGGGCTGGTGTCCCTCGAAGCCGTTGAGGGCGATGACGAACGGCAGGCCGCTGTTCTCGAAGTAGTCCACGGCGGGGAAGCAGTCCGCGAGGCGCCGGGTGTCGACCAGCACCACGGCGCCGATGGCGCCGCGGACCAGGTCGTCCCACATGAACCAGAAGCGGTCCTGGCCCGGGGTACCGAACAGGTACAGGATCAGGTCCTGGTCCAGGGTGATCCGGCCGAAGTCCATCGCCACGGTCGTCGTGGTCTTGTCCTGGACGTGGCTCAGATCGTCGATCCCCGCGGAGGCGGAGGTCATCACGGCCTCCGTACGCAGCGGATTGATCTCCGAGACGGCCCCGACGAACGTGGTCTTGCCCACGCCGAAGCCGCCCGCCACCACGATCTTCGCGGAGGTCGTGGCGCGGGCCGGGCTCGCCTCGTAGCCGCCCTCAGAGCTTGCGAAGTCCACTGAGCACCCTCTCCAGCAGGGTCACGTCCGGCGTGCCGCCCGCCTCGCCGCTGCCGCCCGGCTGGTGGATCGCCACCATCCCGGCCTCGGCCAGGTCGGCCACCAGGATCCGGGCCACACCCAGCGGGATGTGCAGCAGCGCGGAGACCTCGGCCACCGACTTCACCTCGCGGCACAGGTGGCAGATCCGCTGGTGCTCCGGCAGCAGACCGGGCAGCTGGGACGGGTCGGCGGTGGTGCTCACCAGCGCCTCGATGGCGAGCTGGTAGCGGGGCCGGGTCCGGCCCCCGGTCATGGCGTAGGGGCGCACCAGCGGCTGGTCACCTTCGCTCCCGTACGGCGCAGAGCTGTAGGCGCCGTACGGGCCGGAAGTGGCGGGTGGCGGTGTCATGGGTCCTCCGGACGGGACAGCGGACTGTCGTCGGGTTGGGCCGGTGGGGGGTGCGGCATACGAATGGTTGAGGGGTTACCGGGTGCGGTGCGGCGCTGCGGACGCCGCCGTGCACTCAGTTCAGCAGGCTGCCCTGCAGTTCGGCGCGCAGGTCGGGCGTCAGGACGGTGCCCGCGCGGTCGACCAGCAGGGCCATTTCGTAACCGACGAGGCCGATGTCGCACTCGGGGTGCGCCAGTACGGCCAACGACGATCCGTCGGAGACGGACATGAGGAAGAGGAATCCCCGCTCCATCTCCACCACGGTCTGGTTGACGCTCCCGCCCTCGAAGATGCGGGAGGCGCCCGAGGTCAGCGAGGTCAGGCCGGAGGCCACCGCCGCCAACTGGTCGGCGCGGTCGCGGGGGAAGCCCTCGGACATGGCGAGGAGCAGTCCGTCCGCGGAGACCACGACCGTGTGGGACACCCCGGGGGTGTTGTCCACGAAGTTGGTGATCAACCAGTTCAGGTTCTGCGCCGCCTGGCTCATCGGACTCAACTAACGCTCCTGCTGGTGAGTGGGATCGACAATGCCGTGGTTGCCGGTCGACGACGTCCCGGCCTGCCGGCCCTGCTGGATACCGCGGCGGAGATTGGTCAGCCGCCCGCGCACCTCACTGGGCGCGCGCGAGACCTGCGGACCGTTCTGGGGGGACTGCTGCTGGGCGGTGCCCGCGACGAGGTTCGCGCGGGGGACCCGGCGGGGCAGCCCGGACGTGGTCACACCGCCCGAGGCGGGCTGGCGTATCTGCTCGGCCTGCCGCCAGGTCTCGTCGTTCGGCGAGGTGCGCCACTGCGCCGTGGCGTCGGCCGGCGCCGGCGCGGCATCGCGGGCGCCGCCGGCCGGCCCCGCGGCGGGTGCCGCGCCGTCCTGCTCGGCCCCGCGGCGCGGCGGCGGCGCCGCCTCGGCGCGGTTCGCACGGTCGCCGGTCCGCGGCGGCACACCGGCGGCTGCCGATGCCGGGTGGCTGAACCAGTTGGACTCGATGGTGTCGAAGATCGGCGTCCGGCCGTCCCCGGGGCCGGCGTCCGCGCCGCCGAGCACATCGCCGCCGGCCGGGGCGGGGCCGGCCGCCGGCCGGTGGCCCTCGGGGCGCGCGAACTGGCCGGTGTCGAACTGGCCGGTGTCGCCGTCGGGGCGGGCGTACTGCCCGGTCTGCCCGCTGCCGCCGTCAGGGCGCGGGAACTGTCCGGTGTCACCGTCCGGTCGGGCGTACTGCCCGGTCTGCCCGCTGTCGCCGTCAGGGAGCGGGAACTGGCCGCTGGTCTCCGGCTGCCGGGTCGCGAACGGGTCGGCGTCGTACCGGCCGGCGCTCTCCGGCCGCCCGGTTTCGTACCGGCCGGTGTCGCTGTCGGGGCGGGCGTACTGCCCGGTCTGCCCGCTGCCGCCGTCGGGGAGCGGGAACTGACCCGTGCCGCCCGGCCCGTCGGCCGAACCGGTCCGGGCCGGCCGACCGCCGCCCGCGCGCGGAGCCGGCCCACGGGCCGCATCCGGGCGCGGTGCGCCGAAGTCGGGACGGGCGAACGCCGAGGTGTCGCCGGGGCCGGCGGCCGGCGCGGGCCGCTCGAAGCTGCCGGTGCCCTCGGGGTCCTCGTGGCCGCGCGGCTGGTCCTGCGCCTCGCGGGGCGCCATCGGCCAGTCGTCGGAGGAGCCGCGGTCCCGGCGCACGCCCAGCGCACCGTCCGTCGGCCGGGTTGTGTCCTGGGGGTCCCGGGGGGCCCGGGCGTCCTGGCCGGCGCCGCTGCCCGGCAGTTCGCCCGCGGCGTTCCGCGCCGGCAGCTGGGGCCGCTCGTCGCGGCCGGTTACGCCGGCGGGCGGGGCCACGGCTGAGGACGGGGCGCCGTCCGCGCCACGGGTGGGCAGCGCGGGACGCGCGCCGGCCGACCTGACGTCGCCGCCGCCGCGGGCCGGGGCCGTACGGCTGTCGGGAGCGGCGGAGCCGAACGCGTTCGGCGCGCCACCGGGGCCGCCGCGGCCGGGCAGCGCGGGCCGCCCGCCGGGACCGGAGCCCACCTGGCCGCGCGGCTGGAGTCCGGCCAGCCGGCTGGAGGGGCCGCCGGCGACGTCGCCGGCGGCCTTGGCATTGCTCGGCGCCGGCTTCTTGCCGCCCTGGGCGACATCGACCGGCAGCATGACCAGGGCGGTGGTGCCGCCGGAGTCGGACGGCCGCAGCTGGATGCGGATGCCGTGCCGCAGCGACAGCCGGCCGACCACGAACAGACCCATCCGCCGGGACACCGAGACGTCCACGGTCGGCGGGCTGGCCAGCCGCTCGTTGATCGCCGACAGGTCCTCGGGGGACAGGCCGATGCCGGTGTCGTGGATCTCGACCAGGACGCGGCCGTCGGGCAGCGCGTGACCGGTCACCTTGACCTTGGTCTGCGGCGAGGAGAACGAGGTCGCGTTCTCCAGCAGCTCGGCGAGCAGGTGCACGAGGTCGTTGACGACCCGGCCGGCGACCTCGGTCTGCGGTACCGCGTTGAGCTCGATCCGCTCGTACTGCTCCACCTCGGACGCGGCGGCCCGCAGGACGTCGACCAGCGGCACCGGCCGGGTCCACCGGCGGCCCGGCTCCTCACCCGCGAGGACGAGGAGGTTCTCGCCGTTACGGCGCATACGCGTGGCGAGGTGGTCGAGCTTGAAGAGGGAGGAGAGCTGGTCCGGGTCGGCCTCGCGCGACTCCAGTTCGGAGATCAGCGAGAGCTGGCGCTGGATCAGACCCTGGGAGCGGCGCGAGAGGTTGGTGAACATCGCGTTGACGTTGCCCCGCAGCAGGGCCTGCTCGGACGCCAGCCGGACCGCCTCGCGGTGCACGTCGTCGAAGGCCGCGGCCACCCGGCCGATCTCGTCCCGGCTGTGCACACCGACCGACTCGACGGAGGTGTCCACGTCCTGCGGGTCGGCCTCGGACAGCTGCTTGACCAGCTCGGGCAGCCGGTCCTGGGCGACCTTCTGCGCGGTGTCCTGGAGGCGGCGCAGCGAGCGGACCATGGACCGGGCCACGACGAACGCGCCGACCAGCGAGACACCGAGGACCAGCAGGATCACCGCACCGTTGATGATCGCGTCCCGGGTGGCGGCGTCGCGCAGCTCGCGGGACTTCTGGTCCATCTCGGACAGCAGCGAGGTCTCGATGCGGGACATCTCGTCGATCTTGACGGTGTCCGAGTCGTACCAGTCGAGGTACTTGTACTCCTGGCTGCGGATGCCGCTGGGGCTGTTGAACGAGCGGTGCGCGAACGCGACCGCGGCCTTGATCTCGTCGTTGTTGCCGTCCAGGCCGCGGGTGAGCGCGCCGGCGTTGCCGCTGTAGATCTGCGCGAAGCGGTCGCGGGCGGCCTTCTCGTCGTCCTCGGCGGCGTGGCCGGCCTGCCGGTCGTTGGAGGAGAGCTGGGGGCCGCCGGAGTGCGCCAGGCCCGCACTGACCAGGGCGCGCTGCATCGACGCGTACTCCTTGGCCGACGAGAACGCGGCCAGCGCGCGGGTGCTGCGGATCATGTCCGGTTGGCTGGTGGCCAGCGCCATGTCCTGGGACAGCTGGAGCAGGGAGTTGATCAGCTGGTTGTAGGCGCTGACGGTCCGCGCGACGTTGTTGTCGTCGTTGTAGGCGTTGGCGCGGATCTCGTTGAGGGTGTTGAGCTGGCGCCCGATCTCCAGGATGGTGGCCCGGACACCGGCCATCGTGGTGTCGTCGGCCTTGATGTCCCCGGTGGCCTGGTTGAACGACACCTTGGCGCGGTCGGTCGCCTCGCGGGGCGCGACCACGTTGGCGTCGTCCTTGGTGTTGCCCGTGCCGGCCAGCGGACCGGCCGACTTGTCCCGCTCGACCTGGAGCGCGTCGGCGAGCTCGGTCGCCTGACGCGTCATCTCGGTGAGCAGCTGCATCTTGTCCTGCTGGTCGATGTTGTCCAGCTGGGTCGCGATACGCATGCCGCCGAGCGTGGTCGCGGCGACGACGGGAAGCGCGAGCAGGGAGACCAGGCGGGTGCTGATGCGCCAGTTGCGCAGCGCTATTCGGTTTCCGGGCCCGGTGGGGCTGGTCTTGGGCTTGCCGCCGTCCGCGGCGTCCCCGCCCGGAGTCTGCGCGCGGTCGGTCTCGCCGCGCAGCTCCGGGTCAGCCGCAGCGTTGCCATCCCTCTTGAAACGTCCCTGCACTAGCGTCGCAACCTCTGGACCAGGCGTCCCACCGCGCCAACGGCGGGACGGTGTCGAGTCGAAGGGGACCGCGAAGTCCCCCGTGGCGGTCGTGAGTGACCGGCGGGCTGCCCCCTCTGGCCGAGAGAGCGGCACCACCGCGCGGCGCCACTTCGCGCCCGTGCGCGCCGGCTTGAACGTGCGGCGGTCCGTGGAATTCCAGCACAGTGCCGGATCTCCAACAAGAGCGGAGCCGGTCGCTGTGACATGGGTGACGCAATGTACGGGACGTGTCACGACTTGTAGAAGACGCTGCCCCAGATTTCGGACTTTTGCCCGCGAGTCGTACGCCCCCAACCCCTGTCCCAGGTGCGGTGATCAGGAGCGGAACATGCGGTTCAATCCATCAATGTCCGTTTCGCCCACGGATGTTGATCATGGGAAATGCGGCATATGTCACATCGCTCGTGAGGAAACTCACAGGAAGATCGCCGACTTCACCGGCGTTCCCCAGGGAATAGCGCGCTTAGCCTGACGCTTTACACAGTTGCGTAAAACGACAAGCACCTGACGGTGCGGTGATCGTGACGTTCCGCAACTCTTCCCTGACACGACGCGAGGCATACAGCAGTGAAGACGACGATGATGTTCCGCAACATAGCCAACCCGCGGCGCACCACCCTGGCCCACCTCAAGGACGCCGACGAGCTCGGCACCATCGAGGTCCCGGAACACCCCGTCGACCTGCCCGGCCAGACCGCCAATCCGCGCCGCACCATCCTGATGGACGCCCCGAAGCAGGACGTCCCGGCCTGAAAGGTCGGCGGAGCGGCGGTGCCCCCGCGATAGCCTGGAGTGTCAACTCCGGCCAGTGATCAATGAGGGGCAGCGGCAACCCGTGCGCATCGCCAGATTCTCCATCGACGGCAACGTCGGCTTCGGCGTCCTCGAAGGCGACGAACTCGACGTCATCAAGGGGCATCCCTTCGCGGAATTCGAGCGCTCGGGCCAAAAGGTCCCCCTCGACAAGGTCCGGCTGCTGCCGCCGGTCCTCCCCAACAAGGTCGTGGGCGTCGGCCGCAACTACGCCGAGCACGCCGCCGAGCTGGGCAACGAGGTCCCGGAGGTGCCGGTCACCTTCTTCAAGCCGTCCACCTCGGTGATCGGCCCCGGCGACCCCATCCCGTACCCCTCCTTCTCCCAGGAGGTGCACCACGAGGCGGAACTCGCCGTCGTCATCGGCCGGATGTGCCGCGAGGTGCCCCGCGAACGCGCGAAGGACGTCATCCTCGGCTACACCTGCGCCAACGACGTCACCGCGCGCGACGTCCAGCGGCGCGAGAAGCAGTGGGCCAGGGCCAAGGGCTTCGACGGCTCCTGCCCTCTGGGCCCCTGGGTCGAGACCGGCCTGGACCCGGCGGCGGTCGCCGCGGGCCTCGCCGTCCAGTGCACCGTCAACGGCGAACAGCGCCAGCTCGGCCGCACCAGCGAGATGATCCGCCCGATCGAGGACCTGATCGTCCACATCACCGAGGCGATGACGCTGCTCCCCGGCGACGTCATCCTCACGGGCACCCCGGCCGGGGTCGGCCCGCTCAACGTCGGCGACGAGGTCGCCGTCACCATCGAAGGCATCGGCACTCTCACCAACAAGGTGATCAAGCGTGGCTAACGCGACCCCCGGAACCCCCGTCCGCGTACGTTTCTGTCCCTCCCCGACCGGTAACCCCCACGTCGGCCTGATCCGTACCGCCCTGTTCAACTGGGCCTACGCGCGCCACAACAAGGGCTCCCTGGTCTTCCGCATCGAGGACACCGACGCGGCCCGCGACTCCGAGGAGTCCTACAACCAGCTGCTGGACTCGTTCCACTGGCTCGGCTTCGACTGGGACGAGGGCCCCGAGGTCGGCGGCCCGCACGCGCCGTACCGCCAGTCGCAGCGGATGGACATCTACAAGGACGTCGCCGAGAAGCTCCTCGCCGCCGGCCACGCCTACCACTGCTACTGCACCACCGAAGAGCTCGACGAGCGCCGCGACGCCGCCCGCAAGGCCGGCAGGCCCTCCGGCTACGACGGCACCTGCCGCGACCTGACCGCCGAGCAGAAGGCCGCCCACGAGGCCGAGGGCCGCAGCTCGATCGTCCGCTTCCGGATGCCCGACGAGCCGATCACCTTCACCGACCTGGTCCGTGGCGAGCTGACCTTCACCCCGGAGAACGTCCCGGACTACGGCATCGTCCGCGCCAACGGAGCGCCCCTCTACACCCTCGTCAACCCCGTCGACGACGCCCTGATGGGGATCACCCACGTCCTGCGCGGCGAGGACCTGCTCTCCTCCACCCCCCGCCAGATCGCCCTGTACCGGGCCCTGATCGAGCTGGGCACCGCCACGTCGATCCCCGTCTTCGGCCACCTCCCGTACGTCATGGGCGAGGGCAACAAGAAGCTCTCCAAGCGCGACCCGCAGGCGAACCTCAACCTCTACCGCGAGCGCGGCTTCCTCCCCGAGGGCCTGCTGAACTACCTGGCGCTCCTCGGCTGGTCCTTCTCGGCGGACCAGGACCTCTTCACCGTCGGCGAGCTGATCGAGAAGTTCGACATCGCCGACGTCAACGCCAACCCGGCCCGCTTCGACCTCAAGAAGGCCGAGGCGATCAACGCCGACCACATCCGCCGGCTGGACCCGAAGGACTTCGCCGCGGCCTGCGAGCCCTGGCTCGCGGCCCCGTACGCCAACTGGGAGCCCGAGGACTTCGACCGGGCCGCGTGGGAGGCCGTCGCCCCGCACGCCCAGACCCGCCTCACCGTCCTCTCCGACATCACCGCCAACGTCGACTTCCTCTTCCGCAAGGAGCCCGTCGAGGACGAGGCGTCCTGGACGAAGGCGATGAAGGGCGACCCGGCGGCCCTGCTCACCACGGCCCGCGCCAACCTGGAAGCCGCCGACTGGGCTGACCCCGAGTCCCTCAAGCAAGCCGTCCTCACCGCCGGCGAGCAGCACGGCCTCAAGCTCGGCAAGGCCCAGGCCCCGGTCCGGGTGGCCGTCACCGGCCGCACGGTCGGCCTCCCGCTCTTCGAGTCCCTGGAGATCCTCGGCAAGGAGCGCACCCTCCAGCGCATCGACGCGGCGCTGGCCAAGCTGGCCGGCTGACCCCGCGACGCACCCCCCTCGGGCCCGGAAGCCGCACGGCTCCCGGGCCCGAGGCGTATCCGGGCACAATGGGCCCCACCGGCAACGGAAAGGCCGCCCATGACCGTCCGCGCCGTCCTCTGGGACATCGACGACACCCTCTTCGACTACACGGGCTCCGACCGCACCGGCGCGCTGCGCCACCTGGAGGCCGAGGGACTGGTGGACGCCTACGGAGGCACGGAGCCGGCGCTGGCGCGCTGGCGCGCGGCCATGGAAACCGAGTTCGCCCGCTTCCTCGCAGGTGAGGTGGGCTTTCTCGACCACCGCAGGGCCCGCGCCCGGACGTTCCTGGGCACCGAGCTCTCCGACGACGAGGCGGACGCCTGGTTCGGCCGCTACGTGGCCCACTACGAGTCCGCCTGGACGCTCTTCCCGGACTCCGGCCCCGCCCTGGAGGAGCTGGCGCCGTTGGTCCGCCAGGCGGCGCTCTCCAACTCCTCGACGGCCAACCAGGAGCGCAAACTGACCACCCTGGGCATCCGGGAGCGCTTCGAGGCGGTGCTCTGCGCCGACGAGCTGGGACACGCCAAGCCCGCCCCCGAAGCCTTCCTGGGTGCCTGCGCGGCACTCGCCCTGCCGCCGTCCGAGGTGCTCTACGTGGGGGACAACCTCGACGTCGACGGACGGGGTGCCCGGGACGCCGGACTGGTGGCCGTGTGGCTGGACCGCACGGCCGGCGGGGCACAGCCGCCTCCGGGGGTGCGCCGGATCGGCGGCCTGGCCGAGCTACCCGAGCTGTTGCGCGGAGTTATCGGTTTTGGAGCCCCGTCCGCGATCAGGTAATGTTCTTCCTGCGCCGCCCGAGAGGGCCGAAAGGTCCGGCCGGGAAGCGCAGATCAAATCAAGCCCCCAGCCGGGGGTTGCGCTTTGATGGCCTATGGTGTAATTGGCAGCACGACTGATTCTGGTTCAGTTAGTCTAGGTTCGAGTCCTGGTAGGCCAGCTCGCAGAGCTCATCTGCAAAGCCCCCGTTGTGTAGCGGCCTAGCACGCCGCCCTCTCAAGGCGGTAGCGCCGGTTCGAATCCGGTCGGGGGTACAGATCCTTCCCGGGGAGACAGTCAGGGTCGCACCCACTGTCACTCACGCAGGATCGCTAGGGCCCCCGTTGTGTAGCGGCCTAGCACGCCGCCCTCTCAAGGCGGTAGCGCCGGTTCGAATCCGGTCGGGGGTACTGGTCTAAACCACCATGGGCTATGGTGTAATTGGCAGCACGAGTGATTCTGGTTCATTTAGTCTAGGTTCGAGTCCTGGTAGCCCAGCGCAGTGTGTCGCTCCGGCACGTGTCTCGATGACATCGCTCAACTGCAGCAAAACTTGCCCCCGTTGTGTAGCGGCCTAGCACGCCGCCCTCTCAAGGCGGTAGCGCCGGTTCGAATCCGGTCGGGGGTACAAGAAGGAGGCCCCCCGTGTATGCGGGGGGCCTTTTCGCTGTCCCAACCGCCGTGTGCGGGGCCCGGATCGGGATTCCCCCGCGGCTCGGCCGGGCCGGCTCCGCGCCGTACGCGGCGAGTTGGGCCGCCGGGGCGGCGGCTGCCCGCGGGCGGTGGGCAGTTGGCGCCGGCGGGAGCCGGTGTGCGCCGAGGGGCGGCCAGCCGGTCGTCGCGGGGGCGGGCCGACCGGCCGGCGGGGCGCTCAGGTGCCGTTGCGGCGCAGGCCGTCGGAGAGGCGGGCGGCGGCGTCGATGACCGCCTGGGCGTGCATACGGCCCGGGTGGCGGGTCAGCCGCTCGATCGGGCCGGACACCGAGACGGCGGCCACCACGCGGTTGGAGGGGCCGCGTACGGGCGCGGAGACGGACGCCACGCCGGGCTCCCGCTCGCCGATCGACTGGGCCCAGCCGCGGCGCCGTACGCCGGACAGCGCGGTGGCCGTGAAACGGGCGCCCTGGAGGCCGCGGTGCAGCCGCTCCGGCTCTTCCCAGGCCATCAGGATCTGGGCGGCCGATCCGGCCTTCATGGGCAGCGTGGAGCCGACCGGGACGGTGTCCCGCAGTCCGGACAGCCGCTCCGCCGCCGCCACGCAGATCCGCATGTCGCCCTGCCGGCGGTAGAGCTGGGCGCTCTCGCCCGTCACATCGCGCAGATGCGTGAGCACCGGCCCGGCCGTGGCCAGCAGGCGGTCCTCGCCGGCCGCCGCGGCCAGCTCGGAGAGCCGGGGGCCGAGGATGAACCGGCCCTGCATGTCCCTCGCCACCATCCGGTGGTGTTCCAGTGCCACGGCCAGCCGGTGGGCCGTGGGTCGCGCGAGCCCGGTCGCCGCGACCAGCCCGGCGAGGGTGGCCGGACCGGACTCCAGAGCGCTCAAAACCAGAGCTGCCTTGTCGAGAACGCCGACGCCGCTAGAGTTGTCCATGCAACGATACTCGCGTCTCACAGTGTGAAACGCAAGTTCAATTTTCCAGGGAAGTCGTCAATCTGTAGGTGCGGCCCTCGACCAGGGCCCGGCGTCAGGCCCGTCAGGGGACATTCGCGGGCATCGCGCACAGACGAGCAAGGCCGGCACAGCGGCCGGCCGGAGGGAAAGCGATGGGACGGACACTTGCGGAGAAGGTCTGGGACGACCACGTCGTCCGGCGCGCGGAAGGCGAGCCCGACCTCCTCTTCATCGATCTGCACCTGCTGCACGAGGTCACCAGCCCGCAGGCGTTCGACGGCCTGCGCAAGGCCGGCCGACAGGTGCGCCGGACGGATCTGACCATCGCCACCGAGGATCACAACACCCCGACCCTCGACATCGACAAGCCGATCGCCGACCCGGTCTCGCGCACCCAGCTGGAGACGCTGCGCAAGAACTGCGCGGAGTTCGGCGTCCGCCTGCACCCGCTGGGCGACGTCGAGCAGGGCGTTGTCCACGTCGTGGGACCGCAGTTGGGACTGACCCAGCCCGGCACCACCGTGGTCTGCGGTGACAGCCACACCTCCACCCACGGCGCGTTCGGCGCGCTGGCCTTCGGCATCGGCACCAGCCAGGTCGAGCACGTCCTGGCCACCCAGACGCTGCCGCTGGCGCCGTTCAAGACCATGGCGATCACGGTGGAGGGCGAGCTGCCCGAGGGCGTCACCGCCAAGGACCTCATCCTGGCGATCATCGCGAAGATCGGCACCGGCGGCGGCCAGGGCTACGTCATCGAGTACCGCGGCCAGGCCATCGAGAAGCTTTCGATGGAAGCCCGGATGACCATCTGCAACATGTCGATCGAGGCGGGCGCCCGGGCCGGCATGATCGCCCCCGACCGGACCACCTTCGACTACCTCCAGGGCCGCGACCACGCCCCCGAGGGCGAGGACTGGGACGCCGCGGTCGCGTACTGGAAGACGCTGCGCACCGACGACGACGCGGTCTTCGACGCCGAGGTCGTCATCGACGCCGCCTCGCTGTCGCCCTTCGTCACCTGGGGCACCAACCCCGGCCAGGGTGCGCCGCTTTCGGCCCGCGTCCCCGACCCGGCTTCGTACGAGGACGCCTCGGAGCGGCACGCCGCCGAAAAGGCCCTGGAATACATGGGGTTGACAGCCGGTCAACCGCTGCGCGAGATCACCGTGGACACCGTCTTCGTAGGTTCGTGCACCAACGGCCGGATCGAGGACCTGCGCTCCGCGGCGGCGGTCCTGGAAGGCCGTTCGGTCGCCGAGGGCGTACGCATGCTGGTCGTTCCCGGCTCGGTGCGGGTCGCCCTCCAGGCCGTTGCGGAGGGCCTGGACAAGGTCTTCACCGCGGCCGGCGCCGAATGGCGGCACGCGGGCTGCTCGATGTGCCTGGGCATGAACCCCGACCAGCTGGCGCCCGGTGAGCGCTCCGCGTCCACGTCCAACCGCAACTTCGAGGGCCGGCAGGGCAAGGGGGGCCGCACGCACCTGGTGTCGCCCCAGGTGGCCGCCGCAACGGCGGTTCTCGGCCATCTGGCCTCACCCGCCGACCTGTCCGACGCCGTCGCCGAGCCCGCGGGAGTCTGAGAACCATGGAAGCTTTCACCACCCACACCGGCCGGGCCGTTCCGCTGCGCCGCAGCAACGTCGACACCGACCAGATCATCCCGGCCCACTGGCTGAAGAAGGTCACCCGCGACGGCTTCGAGGACGGGCTGTTCGAGGCGTGGCGCAAGGACCCCGAGTTCGTCCTCAACCAGGCTGCGTACAAGGGCGCCACCGTGCTGGTGGCGGGCCCCGACTTCGGTACCGGCTCGTCGCGCGAGCACGCCGTCTGGGCGCTGCAGAACTACGGCTTCAAGGCCGTCATCTCCTCGCGGTTCGCGGACATCTTCCGCGGCAACTCCCTCAAGAACGGCCTGCTGACGGTGGTCCTGCCGCAGGAGACCGTGGACCGCCTGCAGAAGCTGGTGGAGGCCGACCCCACCGCCGAGGTGACCGTGGACCTGGTCGGACGGCAGGTCCGTGCGGAGGGCGTCACCGCGGACTTCGAGCTGGACGAGAACGCCCGTTGGCGTCTGCTGGAGGGTCTGGACGACATCAGCCTCACCCTTCGGGAGGAGTCCGCCATCACGGAGTACGAGGCGAACAGGCCCGGATTCAAACCGCGTACGATCGAGGTCTGACCTCGGGTTTTATGGCTCAAAGCCTTATTGCGTACGATGCGCCCCCTGTGCAGTTGGCAGGGGGCGCATCGGCTTGTCGAGGCAGCTGTTGAGGCCCCGTGAAGCGACAACTCGCCGCAGATGGCACAATTAGCGCATGGAACGCGACGACCAACTCAAGCTCTATGGTTTCGTCGCCGACCGACTCAAGGACGCACACGCAAGGGTGCGGACACTGCAAGTCCCGGAGGGCGTACGGATGGCGCTGACCCGGAAGCTGCTCGTCATCACGGCCGCGGCTAAACACGATCTTGCGGACGCGGCAAGGCGTCTGGAGTGGTTCATGCATGACCTCGACGAAGGTCGTTATCCCGAAGATGTGCATGCCGACGGAAGTCCGTGAAGGTCGAGTCCGTTGCGGCACAAGGGTGATTAGCCCGTTTCGTGTTTGATTTGCGGTATATATCTGCCTAACGTGCGAAAAAGCTTGGAAACTTTCGTTCCAGCAATGTCTCCGAAGGGGAAGACGTGAACAAGGCGCAGCTCGTAGAAGCCATTGCCGACAAGCTCGGCGGCCGTCAGAACGCCGCGGAAGCCGTGGACGCCGTACTGGACGCAGTCGTCCGTGCAGTTGTCGCCGGCGACCGGGTTTCGGTTACCGGATTCGGCTCGTTCGAGAAGGTCGACCGTCCGGCCCGATACGCCCGCAACCCGCAGACGGGTGAGCGCGTGCGGGTCAAGAAGACCTCGGTGCCGCGTTTCCGCGCGGGCCAGGGCTTCAAGGACCTGGTGAGCGGTTCGAAGAAGCTCCCCAAGGGCGGCGAGGTCTCCGTCAAGAAGGCCCCCAAGGGCAGCCTGACCGGCGGCGTGGCCATCAAGAAGGCCGCGGCGAAGAAGGCCGCCGCCAAGAAGGCCGCCGCGAAGAAGGTCACCGCCAAGAAGGTCACGGCGAAGAAGGTCACCGCGAAGAAGGTCACCGCCAAGAAGGTCACGGCGAAGAAGACCGCCACGAAGGCCGCGGCGAAGAAGGCCACGCCGGCGAAGAAGGCCGCCGCGAAGAAGGCCACGGCGAAGAAGACCGCGCCCGCCAAGAAGGCGACGGCGAAGAAGGCCCCCGCCAAGAAGGCCACGGCGCGCAAGACGACCGCCAAGAAGACCACCGCCCGCAAGCGGGAATTCCGCAGCGGAACGCCATGCGCCGGGCCGGTCTCCCTTCGGGGAGCCCGGCCCGCGGTGCGCCGGCCGCCGGGCAGCCGTCTAGGCTTCCCCCATGCAGGCCACCGCGTACACCTACGACGACGAGACCCGCTCCGGCAGCGTGCTGCTGGACGACGGGACCCCGCTGCCCTTCGACGCGGCGGCCTTCGACGCCGGCGGCCTGCTCCTGCTCCGGCCCGGCCAGCGGGTCCGGATCGACGTCTCCGGCGAAGGGGACGCGCGGCGGATCGTGCTCGTCACACTCCAGACGCTGTGACCTGCGGCGGCGCCTGATCGCCCTGGTCGCGCCGGCCGCCCGCGGCGGCCGGCAGCCGGCGCGTCTGGTGCGCGGTGTGCGGGCCCACGCCCAGCACCAGCGCGGCCCGCAGGTCCTCCCCGGTGTCCACGTCCCGGCGTACCGACGGCACGTCCGGTGAGGTGATCTCGTACGCCCCGGAGGCCCGGTGGCGGACCCGCGAGGCGCCGCCGAATGCCGGGTCCAATTCCACACCGGAAGTCGCGGTCAGAAGTGTTGTCCCGATATCTGCCGCATCCGCGAGAAATGCGCGCGGAAATAGCGATGCGGAATGGAGCACCTGTGCCAGCTCGGCCGGGCGCAGCGCGGGAAGGTCGGCGTTCAGCGCGGCGACCGGCGCACCGGGGCGACGCGCCCGTACCACGGCCGCGCCATGGGCCAGTGCGGCATTCAGTCCGTTGGCCGGAGCGTCCGGCACTATGCGCGCCCCCAGAGCCGCCAAGCGCTCCCCGGCCAGCGGGTCGTCCGTGACAACCGCCACATCCCGCACGTCCGCGCAGGCCAGCGCGCCCGCGACGGTATCCAGGGCGAATGCCAGCGCCAACCGCGGCCGGAACTCCTCACCGGCCGCGCG
The DNA here is from genome assembly GCF_050054615.1 of Streptomyces sp. YGL11-2. NCBI lineage: Bacteria > Bacillati > Actinomycetota > Actinomycetes > Kitasatosporales > Streptomycetaceae > Streptomyces > Streptomyces sp. YGL11-2. Next base: position 183,763 of record NZ_JBNHIN010000013.1, on the reverse strand, counting down.
GGAGAGCCTGCTCTTGGCCCGCACCAGCGGTTTCAGCGGCACCACAAGGCTCCAGCCCACATCCGCTCCGTCTCTTCGCATCGGGATCATTCTCACCTGTTGCCACCGCCTTTCCGGAGCGGCGGGGTTACGGTGTTCTCGACATAGCGGGTACCTGGGGCGACACTTGTGCGGCTGCCGGCTCGCAGCAGCTTCGCAGGTCCCACAAGGAGGGTGTCCCAGTGTCCCGCCGCAGAATCGGCTTCTGGTACCGCTTGGCCGCGGTCATCTGCAAACCGCCGCTCTTGGTTCTGTTCAAGCGGGACTGGCAAGGAATGGAGCACATTCCGGCCGACGGCGGTTTTATCACCGCGGTCAACCACAACTCGTATCTTGATCCGCTCTCCTATGCGCACTATCAGTACAACACCGGGCGGGTCCCCCGATTCCTCGCCAAGGCCGGACTCTTCAAGAGCGGCTTTGTGGGCCTGATGATGCGCGGAACCGGACAGATCCCCGTCTACCGGGAAACCACCGACGCCGCCACCGCGTTCCGGGCCGCCGTGAACGCGATCGAGAAGGGCGAATGCGTCGCCTTCTACCCCGAGGGCACCCTGACCCGCGACCCCGAGATGTGGCCCATGCAGGGCAAGACCGGCGCCGCCCGGGTCGCGCTCCTCACCAGGGCCCCCGTCATTCCGGTCGCCCAGTGGGGCGCGAACGACGCGATGCCGCCGTACGCCAGGGAGAAGAAGCTCCGGCTCTTCCCGCGCAAGACGCTGCGGGTCAAGGCGGGACCGCCGGTCGACCTCGGCGAGTTCTACGGCAAGGAGCCCACCGCCGAGGTGTTGCGGGCCGTCACCGAGACGATCATGGCCGCGATCACCGCGCAGCTGGCCGAGGTCCGCGGCGAGCCCGCGCCGGCCGAACCGTTCGACTACCGCAAGGAGATCGCCCGGGAGCGGCGCGCCGCCCGAGAGGCCGCCAGGGCCCGGGCCGCCGCCGACGCCGCCCTGGAACCGGCCGAGTCCACCGCACCGGCCGCCCCCGCGCCGCAGTCCCTCAGCAACCGGCAGGCACAGGAGGATGAAGGCAAGTGACGCGCTGCGCCGTCTTCGGCACGGGGTCCTGGGGCACCGCATTCGCGATGGTGCTCGCCGACGCGGGATGCGAGGTGACCCTGTGGGGGCGCAGAGCGGCCCTCGTCGACGCCATCAACAACGGCCGTACCAACCCCGACTACCTGCCGGGGGTGGAGCTGCCCGCGGGGGTACGCGCCACCACCGACCCGGCGGAAGCGGCCCGCGGCGCGGACTTCACGGTCCTCGCCGTGCCCTCGCAGACGTTGCGTGCCAACCTCGCCGAGTGGGCGCCCCTGCTGCCCTCCGACACGGTCCTGGTCTCCCTGATGAAGGGCGTGGAACTGGGCACCGCGAAGCGCATGAGCGAGGTCATCGAAGAGGTCGCCAAGGTCCCCGCGGAACGCGTCGCGGTGCTGACCGGACCCAACCTCGCCAAGGAGGTCGCAGCGAGGCAGCCCGCCGCCGCCGTCGTGGCCTGCGCCGACGAGGCGGTCGCCCGCCGGCTCCAGACCGCCTGCCACACCTCGTACTTCCGGCCGTACACCAACACCGACGTGGTGGGCTGCGAACTGGGTGGCGCGGTCAAGAACGTCATCGCGCTCGCGGTCGGCATCGCCACCGGCATGGGCCTGGGCGACAACGCCAAGGCGTCCCTGATCACCCGCGGTCTCGCCGAGACCACCCGGCTCGGCCTCGCCATGGGCGCCGACGCGCACACCTTCGCGGGCCTGGCCGGCATGGGCGACCTCGTCGCCACCTGCTCCTCGCCGCTCTCCCGCAACAACACCTTCGGCACCAACCTCGGCCGCGGGATGACGCTCCAGGAGACCATCGCGGTCACCAAGCAGACCGCCGAGGGCGTCAAGTCCTGTGAGTCCGTGCTGGATCTGGCCCGCCGGCACGGAGTCGACATGCCGCTCACCGAGACGGTCGTGGACATCGTCCACGAGGGCAAGCCGCCCCTCGTCGCCCTCAAGGAGCTGATGTCGCGGACCGCCAAGTCCGAGCGGCACTGAGCGCACCGCCTGCCTGACCGGCGCGTACGCCACGCCACCAACGGCCGCCGCGGCACTGACGCCGCGCCGGTCAGCAGGTACCCTCGACGCGATATGAGCAGCGAGACCTCCTCCCAGAAGCCCCGCGTCGCCGTCGTGTTCGGCGGGCGCAGCTCCGAGCACGCCATCTCCGTGGTCACCGCCGGAGCCGTGCTGGCCGCCATCGACCGCGACAAGTACGACGTGCTGCCGATCGGCATCACGACCGACGGGCGCTGGGCGCTCACCGCCGACGACCCCGCGCGGATGGCCATCACGGACCGGCGGCTGCCCAGCGTGGCGCAGCTCGCCGAGTCCACCGACGGCGCTGTCGTGCTCCCCGTGGACCCCACCAACCGCGAGGTCGTCTACAGCGAGCCGGGATCGGTCCCCAAGGCGCTCGGCGAGGTCGACGTCGTCTTCCCCGTCCTCCACGGCCCCTACGGCGAGGACGGCACCCTCCAGGGCCTCCTGGAGCTGTCCGGCGTGCCCTACGTGGGCTCCGGTGTGCTCGCCTCGGCCGTCGGCCAGGACAAGGACTACATGAAGCGGGTGTTCGCCTCCTTCGGGCTGCCGGTCGGCCCGTACGAGGTCATCCGCCCCCGCGAGTGGGAGAACGCCCCCGCCGCCGCCCGCAAGAAGATCGTGGACTTCGCCGGGGAGCACGGCTGGCCGCTGTTCGTGAAGCCCGCCCGGGCCGGGTCGTCCATGGGCATCAGCAAGGTCGACGGCCTCGCCGGGCTCGACGAGGCCGTCGAGGAGGCCCGCAGTCACGACCCGAAGATCATCGTGGAGGCGCTGCTGCGCGGACGCGAGATCGAGTGCGGGGTGCTGGAATTCGAGGACGGCCCGCGGGCCAGCGTGCCGGCCGAGATCCCGCCGGTCACCGCGCACGACTTCTACGACTTCGAGGCCAAGTACATCGACTCGGCCGACGGGATCGTGCCCGCGCCGCTGACGCCGGAGCAGACCGCCGAGGTGCAGGAACTGGCCGTCGCGGCCTTCGAGGCGGCGTCCTGCGAGGGCCTGGTCCGCGCGGACTTCTTCCTCCAGGACAACGGCGAGTTCGTGATCAACGAGATCAACACGCTGCCCGGCTTCACGCCCATCTCGATGTACCCGCGGATGTGGCAGGAGAGCGGCGTCAGCTACCCGGAGCTCATCGACCGGCTCCTCCAGGCGGCGCTGCGCCGGTCCACCGGCCTGCGCTGAGCGCGGGCCCCTCGGGGGCGGGCGAACGCATCCCCTAGGGGATGCGCGCGCCCCCTGCGGGGCCCAACGCGGCCCGGCCGGGCCGTATTCCGTACGCACCGCCTTGATCCGGTACGCACCGACCCGATCCGGTGTGCTGCGCACCGCACAGGACTGCTGCCCGGGACCGCCGCCCCGGAGCCGGTCCGATGGGCGAGGGGCGGAACGGGGCCGGGGCGGACAGACCCCGGACCCCGGCCGGAGCCCCAGGGCCTGTGCGATCGGTCAGGGCCGGAAGGCCCTCGATGTCTTGCTGTACTGCCCCTAGACCCCGGCCGGAATGGCCTTCTTCACGGCGTTCGCGAGGTCGGGGAGCACATCGACCTCGGGGGCGTACTTCCCCGGCACCGTCACCTCGACGTAGACCTTCCGCAGCACCGTCGTGAAGCGGTAGCCGTCGTCCTGCTTCTCGAAGAGCCACTGGACGCCGTTGACTTCCGCCGCGTCGGGGTTCGCGTTGTAATGTTCACTCCCGTACCTCAGCACGTCCGGCTTCGGCACTCCGCAGCGCAGCTCCACGGCAGGATCGCCCCATATGGCAGTGAAGTCCGAGACCGGCTCGGTGATACCCCGCTTCAGCCCGTTCACGGTCTGCGGCAGCGACTTGTGGAGCGCCCGGCAGTGCTGCGCGGCGTCGCCCTCGGGGGACGGCGCCGCCACCTGCGTCGCGGACGAGCAGGCCACCGCCCCGAACAGCACGGTGAGCAGGAGCAGGGCCAGGTACCGGCGTCGTGCACGTATCACCCGGCCGAGCATACGGGGGAGCTAGAGATGGACGACCGGGCAGGTGAGCGTGCGCGTGATGCCCTCCACTTGCTGGACCTTCGCGACCACCATGCGCCCCAGTTCGTCGACCGTGTCGGCCTGCGCGCGCACGATGACGTCGTAGGGACCGGTGACGTCCTCGGCCTGCAGGACGCCGGGGATCTTCGCAATCACTTCGGCCACCGCCGAGGCTCTGCCGACCTCGGTCTGGATCAGGATGTAAGCCTGTACCACGGAACCTCCAGGGCGGCTACGAGGATCATGTGGGAAGAAGGGACGCCACGGTACCGCGTCACCGAGCGGAGCGGGGAGACCCGCGCGGTGAACACGGCAAGTGCGGCGCAGTCGTCAGCCACGTACGGACCGTCCGTACACATGGGAAGGGCAACAGCATGAAGGGCACCGTGGGCGAGCTGGGGGAATTCGGGCTGATCAGGGAGCTCACCTCCCGGCTCACCTCCACCCCCGCCGTACGGATCGGGCCGGGGGACGACGCCGCGGTGGTCACCGCGCCGGACCGCAGGGTCGTCGCCAGCACCGACGTTCTCCTCGAAGGACGGCACTTCCGCCGCGACTGGTCCACCGCCTACGACGTGGGCCGCAAGGCCGCCGCGCAGAACCTGGCCGATATCGCGGCGATGGGCGCGGTGCCCACCGCCATCCTGCTCGGCCTGGTCGTCCCCGCGGAGCTGCCCGCGACCTGGGCCACCGAGCTGATGGACGGGCTGCGCGACGAGTGCCAGGTGGCCGGCGCCGCGGTGGTCGGCGGGGACGTGGTCCGCGGCGACACCATCACCGTCGCCATCACCGCCCTCGGCGACCTGCGCAACCAGGAGCCGGTCACCCGGGCCGGCGCGCAGCCCGGCGACGTCGTCGCGGTGACCGGCTGGCTCGGCTGGTCCGCCGCCGGCCACGCGGTGCTCTCGCGCGGGTTCCGCTCCCCGCGCGCCTTCGTGGAGGCGCACCGCCGCCCCGAGCCGCCGTACCACGCGGGCCCGGCCGCGGCGGGGCTCGGCGCCACCGCCATGACCGACGTCAGCGACGGGCTGGTCGCCGACCTCGGGCACATCGCGGAGGCCAGCAAGGTCCGTATCGACCTGCGGTCCGCCAGCATCGACATCCCCTCGCAGATGTCCGATATCGGTACGGCGGTCGGCGTGGATCCGATGCAGTGGGTGCTGAACGGCGGCGAGGACCACGCCATCGTGGCCACCTTCCCGCCCGACGTGAAGCTGCCCGCCCGCTGGAAGGTCATCGGCGAGGTCCTCAACCCCTCCGCGCTGCCCCAGGTGACCGTCGACGGCGCACCCTGGGCGAGCGCCGGCTGGGACCACTTCGGGGACACCGCGGACGCGGAGTAGATTCGCCGCATGCGCACACCTCCCCGCGTGCTGACCGTCGCCGGCTCCGACTCCGGCGGCGGCGCGGGCATCCAGGCCGACCTGAAGACGATGCTGGCCCTGGGCACCCACGGCATGAGCGTGCTCACCGCGGTCACTGCACAGAACTCGCTGGGCGTGCAGGGCGCGTGGGAACTGCCCGCGGACGCCGTGCGCGCCCAGTTCCGCAGCGTTGTCGACGACATCGGCGTCCAGGCCGTGAAGACCGGGATGCTGTCCTCGGCCGAACTGGTCACCACCGTCGCGGAACTCCTCGCCGGCCTCTCCGTGCCGGTCGTCGTCGACCCCGTGGGCATCTCCAAGCACGGCGACGCGCTGCTCGCCGCCTCCGCCCTGGACGCGGTCCGCGGCACGCTCCTGCCGGCGGCGACGGTGGCCACGCCCAACCTGGACGAGGTGGCCCAGCTGACCGGCGTACAGGTCCGCACACCGGCCGACATGCGGCGCGCGGCCGACGCGATCCTGTCGTTCGGGCCGCGCTGGGCGCTCATCAAGGGCGGCCATCTGCCGGGCGGTACGGCGGACGCGGACGGCGGCCCGGCCGCGGTGGTCGACGCCGTCGATCTGCTCACCGACGGCAGTGAGGAGCACTGGCTGCGCGCCCCCCGCCACGACAACCGGCACACCCACGGCACCGGCTGCACGCTCGCCAGCGCGCTCGCCGCCCGGCTCGCCGCGGGGGACACCGTCCCGCAGGCCGCCGCGGCGGCGAAGGAGTACGTCACCGGCGCTATCGCGGCCGGCTTCCGGCTGGGCGCCGGCATCGGGCCGGTCGACCACGGCTGGCGGCTGCGCGGCTGACCCGGCCGCCCGCACGGCCGGCCCGGTCCGGCCCGCCACCGGGAAAGGCGAAAGCCGGCCCACCTCGGAGGTGGACCGGCTTCACAAGCAACCGGCTGGGCTGCGCTACGGCTAAGTCGTCAGCGCGAGACCTTGCCGGCCTTGATGCACGAGGTGCAGGCGTTCAGCTTCTTCGGCGTGCGCCCGACCACTGCACGAACCGTCTGGATGTTGGGGTTCCAACGACGGTTGGTGCGGCGGTGCGAGTGCGAGACACTCTTGCCGAAGCCCGGCCCCTTGCCGCAGACGTCGCAGTTGGCAGCCACGGGTCACTCCAAAGACTTCAGATGCACTTACGGTGAAATCCCACCGGGCCGAGTGCATAGCCGTGCCGGCGCCGACAGGAGAGGAATGGCCCGATTTTCATCGGGCAACCGGAGCAGCATACAACGGCTGCTCCTGCAGAACGAAACTATCACGCACCTCCCGGCCCCCGCCCCGGCCTCCCCACCGGAGCGCGGCTACTGTGCGGTGCATCCCGCGATCCAGGAGGACGACGTGCCGTACCCGCTCGACGCCGCCGCCGTCCGCACCTGGTGCGGACTGGCCCTGGAGGCGCTCGGCCGGGAACGGGAGCGGATCGACGCGATCAACGTCTACCCGGTGGCCGACGGCGACACCGGCACCAACCTCTACCTGACCCTCGAATCGGCCGCCCGCGCCGTCGAGGCCGCCTTCGACGGCCACGCCTCCGCCGGCACCGCCCCCGCCCTCGCCGACGCCATCGGCGCCATGGCACACGGCGCCCTCATAGGGGCGCGGGGCAACTCCGGAACCATCCTCGCCCAGCTGCTGCGCGGCATGACCCAGGTGCTGGCGGTCGCCCCGGACGCCGGGCCGGGCTCCGCCGACGCCCTGCGGCGGGCCCTGCGCTGCGCCGCCGCCGCGGCGTACGAGGCGGTCGCGCACCCCGTGGAGGGCACCGTGCTGTCGGTGGCGACCGCCGCGGCCGACGCCGCGGAGCGGGCCGTGGCCGAGACTGCCGAGACCGCCGAGCCGGCCGAGGTCGCCCGGGCCGCCCACCGGGGCGCGAACGACGCGCTGCAGGCCACCCCGGGGCAGCTCGCGGTCCTGGGGCGGGCCGGCGTCGTGGACGCGGGCGGCTGCGGACTCGTCGCCCTGCTGGGCGCGCTCGCCGCCGCGCTGTCCGGGGAGGTCTCCGCGGCCCCCGTCGCCATACGGGCCGATGCCCCGCTCCCCGAGGCGGCCGGCTGCGGGGTACCGGGCCGGGAAGGCCCGGGAGCCGACGGCTGCGCCGACCCGCACGCCGGCGGTCCCGCCTTCGAGGTGATCTACCTCCTGGAGGCCGGCGACGCCCCGGTGGCCCGCCTGCGGGCCCGGCTCGACCGGCTCGGCGACTCGCTCGTGGTGGTCGGCGGGGACGGCCTGTGGCACGTCCACGTGCACGTCGACGACGCCGGGGCGGCGGTGGAGGCCGGTATCGAGGCGGGCCGCCCGTACCGGATCCGGATCACCCACTTCGGCGGCACCACCCGCGCCGAGGAGCCCGCCCTGGCGGCCCGCGCCGTGGTCACCGTGGTCCCGGGCACCGGGCTCGCCGGGCTCTGCGCGCAGGCCGGCGCCACCCCGGTCCCGGTACGCCCCGGGGAGCCGCCCGCCAGCGGAGAGCTGGTGCAGGCGATCCGGCAGGCCCGCGCCCGCGAGGTGATGCTGCTGCCCAACGACCCCGAGCTGCGGCACACTGCGGCAGCCGCCGCCGAGCAGGCCCGCACCGAGGGCGTACGGGTCGCCCTGATCCCCACCCGCTCCGCCGTGCAGGGCCTGGCGGCGCTGGCCGTGCACGAGCCCGGCCGCAGCTTCGACGAGGACATGGTGGCGATGACCGCGGCGGCCGGCGCCACCCGCTACGCCGAGCTGGCGGTCGCCGAGCGGCAGTCCTGGACGATGGCCGGGGTCTGCCAGGCCGGGGACGTCCTCGGCCTGATCGACGGCGATGTCGCGGTGATCGGCCCCGACCTCGCCCGGACCGCGATGACGGTGCTCGACCGGATGCTCTCCGCGGGCGGCGAAATGGTCACCCTGGTCCTCGGCGCGGACGTTCCCGATTCCCTCGCCGAGCGGCTGGAGCGGCATGTACGGGAGCACCATCTCGCGGTGGACACCGTCGTCTACGAAGGCGGCGAGTATGCGGCGCCGCTGCTGATCGGCGTCGAATAGTCGAAATAGCTGCCCCTCACCATCCCTCACCGTCCCTCACTGCCTCCGGGGAACACCGGTGAACGGCGGGCCGGGGAATGCGGTGATTGTGGCCCGCTGTCAGTGGCGTGGTGTGCAATAGGTTGCGTGGCAGCGCTCGACGAACCCCTGAAGAAAATCCTCGGCGGCACCACCGCGAAGGTGCTGGCCGAGCATCTCGACCTGCATACGGTCGGCGATCTGTTGCACCACTATCCCCGGCGCTATGCCGAGCGCGGCGAGCTGACCCGGCTGGCCGATCTCCCGCTGGACGAGCACGTCACCGTCGTCGCCCAGGTCGCCGACGCCCGCGTCCTCACGTTCAACCACGGCCGCGGCCAGCGGTTGGAAGTGACCCTCACCGACGGCAGCGGCCGTCTCCAGCTGGTCTTCTTCGGCAAGGGCATCCACAAACCGCACAAAGAGCTGCTGCCGGGAAAGCGCGCGATGTTCGCGGGCAAGGTGTCCGTCTTCAACCGCAAACTCCAGCTCGCCCACCCCGAATACCAACTCCTCGACCGCGACGCCGACAGCGAGGCGGGAGCGGTCGACGCATTCGCCAATCAGCTGATGCCGATCTACCCGGCCTGCCAACAAATGGCGTCCTGGAAGCTCGCCAAGGCGGTCGACGCGGTGCTGCCCAGCGCCCAGGACGCGGTCGACCCGCTGCCCGCGGCGCTGCGCGAGGGCCGGGCCCTGATCCCGCTCCCCGAGGCGCTGCTGAAGATCCACCGGCCGGCCAGCAAGGCGGACATCGCGGGCGCGCGCGCCCGGCTGAAGTGGGACGAGGCGTTCGTCCTCCAGGTCGCGCTGGCCCGGCGCCGCTTCGCCGAGACCCAACTCCCCGCCGTGGCACGGGCGGTGACCGAGGGCGGCATCCTCGACGCGTTCGACGCCCGGCTGCCGTTCACGCTCACCGACGGCCAGCAGAAGGTCAGCCGGGAGATCTTCGACGACCTGGCGACGGAACACCCCATGCACCGCCTCCTCCAGGGCGAGGTCGGCTCCGGCAAGGCGCAGCCGCTGGACGCCCTGGTGCTGACCCCGCGCGGTTTCCGCCCCATGGGGGAGATGGCCCCCGGCACCGAAGTGGTGGTGCCAGACGGCGGGATCGCCCTGGTGGACGGCGTCTTCCCGCAGGGCGAGCGGGAGGTCTGGCGGCTGGTGCTGTCCGACGGCAGCCGCGTCGAGGCGGACGACGAGCACCTGTGGATCGTCGGCTCCCGCAGCACGGGGGAGCGGGTGCTGACCACCCGCGAGCTGCGGGCCGATCTGCTGGGCCCCGACGGCCGGCCCCAGTGGTCCATCGCGCCGGCCACGCCGGTGGACCTCGAAGGCGGCGGGGACCGCCCGCGCGATCCGTACCTCCTGGGGCTGGACCTGGGTGGTGGGGGCGCGCACGGACGCCGGGTCCCGGACGCCTGCCGCAACGCACCGCTCAAGGACCGGCTGGCGCTGGTGCAGGGCCTGATGGACGCCGGAGGCGAGCCCGCGGAGGCCACCGCGGTGTTCCGCGGGGCGCCCGCCCCGCTGGCCGGTGACCTCGCGTGGCTGGTGCGCTCCCTGGGCGGCTGCGCCCGGATCACGCCCGTGCGGGACGGTGCGTGCAGGGTGCACCTGGCGCTGCCGGCCGCGTATCCGCCGTTCCGTGAGGCCGGCGGCGGGTGGGCGCCGCCCGAGGGCGACGACGCCTTCCGGCGCACCGTCGAGGCCGTCGAGTACGTGGGCCGCAAGCCCGTCCAGTGCATCAGCGTCGCCCACCCGAGCCGCGCCTACGTGACCGACCACTTCACCGTCACGCACAACACCATGGTCGCGCTGCGCGCCATGCTCGGCGTGGTGGACAGCGGCGGCCAGGCCGCGATGCTCGCACCGACCGAGGTGCTGGCCCAGCAGCACCACCGCTCCGTCTCGGAGATGATGGGGGAGTTGGCCGAGGGCGGGATGCTGGGCGGCTCCGACCAGGGCACCAAAGTGGTGCTGCTGACCGGCTCGATGGGCGTCGCGGCCCGGCGCCAGGCGCTGCTCGACCTGGTCACCGGCGAGGCCGGCATCGTCATCGGCACGCATGCGCTGATCGAGGACAAGGTGCAGTTCCACGACCTGGGCCTGGTCGTCGTCGACGAGCAGCACCGCTTCGGCGTCGAGCAGCGCGACGCGCTGCGCGGCAAGGGGAACAACTCCCAGGGGGAGAAGCGCACGCCGCATCTCCTGGTGATGACCGCGACCCCGATTCCGCGCACGGTCGCCATGACCGTCTTCGGCGATCTGGAGACCTCGGTCCTGGACCAACTCCCCGCCGGGCGCTCGCCGATCGCCAGCCATGTGGTGCCCGCCAAGGACAAGCCGCACTTCCTCGCCCGCGCCTGGGAACGGGTCCGCGAAGAGGTGGCCGCCGGGCACCAGGCGTATGTGGTGTGCCCGCGGATCGGCGACGACGAGGACGAAGTCGCCGCCAAGGGCGGGAAGAAGGGCGCGGCGGGCGCCAAGGGCACGGCGGCCACGGCGAGTTCACCGGAGGACATCGCGGAGAAGCGACCGCCGCTCGCCGTCCTCGACATCGCCGACCAGCTGGCCAAGGGCCCGCTCGAAGGGCTGCGGGTGGCGGCGCTGCACGGCCGGATGGCCCCGGACGACAAGGACGCCGTGATGCGCCGGTTCGCCGCCGGCGAGCTGGACGTGCTGGTCGCCACGACCGTCATCGAGGTCGGCGTGAACGTCCCGAACGCCACCGCCATGGTGATCATGGACGCGGACCGCTTCGGCGTCTCCCAGCTGCACCAGCTGCGCGGCCGGGTGGGCCGCGGCTCCGCGCCCGGCCTGTGCCTGCTGGTCAGCGAGATGCCCGAGGCCAGCCCGGCGCGCGCCCGGCTCGCCGCGGTCGCCGCCACCCTCGACGGCTTCGAGCTCTCCCGTATCGACCTCGAACAGCGGCGCGAGGGCGATGTCCTCGGCCAGGCCCAGTCCGGCGTCCGCTCCTCGCTGCGGATGCTCGCCGTCATCGAGGACGAGGAGGTGATCGCGGAGGCCCGCGAGGAGGCCACCGCGGTGGTCGCCGCCGACCCCGAGCTGACCGGCTATCCGGAGCTGCGCACCGCGCTGTCGGCGCTGCTGGACGACGAACGGGAGCAGTATCTGGACAAGGGCTGACGGCAGGGCGGGGGAGTGCCCGCCGGGTGAGATCGATCACGGCGGGAGGGCGACGCGGCCGGGCACCGCCGCGCAGGTGACGGAATATCGTGGGAGAGCGGGAGCCCACCGGGGCGCCCGTCCCTGCACCACCGACCATGCTCAACGTAAGGACGGGCCCATGACCCGCGTGATCGCCGGTACGGCCGGCGGCCGGCGCCTCGCCGTACCCCCGGGGAACGGCACCCGCCCGACCTCCGACCGGGCGCGCGAGGGCCTGTTCTCCACGTGGGAGTCGCTCGACGGGCCGCTGACCGGTGCCCGGGTGCTCGATCTGTACGGCGGTTCCGGCGCGGTCGGTCTGGAGGCGCTCTCCCGCGGCGCCGCGCACGTCCTGCTGGTCGAGGCCGACGCCCGTGCCGTCCGCACCATCCGCGAGAACGTCCGGGCGGTCGGCCTGCCCGGTGCCGAGGTCCGCGTCGGCAGGGCCGAGCAGACCGCCGCCGCCCCGGCCCCGGCCGAGCCGTACGACATCGCCTTCCTGGACCCGCCGTACGCGGTCGGCGACGACGAACTCCGCGAGATTCTGCTCACACTCCGTGGTCAGGGGTGGCTTGCCGAGGAGGCACTCGTCACCGTGGAACGGAGTACCCGAGGCGGCACGTTCCCCTGGCCGGACGGTTTCGAAGCGATCAAGGCCCGTCGCTACGGCGAGGGGACGCTTTGGTACGGTCGCGCCGCTTCGGCGTCCGCCGAATCGACGTCAACAAGCGTGTCATGAACGGACCGGAGAGCGAGGAGACGAAGTTGCGCCGCGCCGTCTGTCCGGGGTCCTTCGACCCCATCACCAACGGGCACCTGGACATCATCGCCCGTGCCTCCAAGCTGTACGACGTCGTCCATGTCGCCGTGATGATCAACCAGTCCAAGAAGGGGCTGTTCACGGTCGAGGAGCGGATCGACCTGATCCGCCGGGCCACTGCCGAGTACGGCAACGTCGAGGTCGAGTCCTTCCACGGCCTGCTGGTCGACTTCTGCAAGCAGCGCGACATCCCCGCCATCGTCAAGGGGCTGCGCGCGGTCAGCGACTTCGACTACGAACTCCAGATGGCCCAGATGAACAACGGCCTCTCCGGGGTGGAGACGCTGTTCGTCCCCACCAACCCCACCTACAGCTTCCTGTCCTCCAGCCTCGTCAAGGAGGTCGCGGCCTGGGGCGGAGACGTCTCCCACCTGGTCCCGCCGTTCGTCCTGGACGCGCTGACCGAGCGGCTCCGCCGGCAGTCGTGACCCGGTCCGCGACGCGGTGCGGGCCGACTGCCTCCGGAGGCTTTCTGATGGGGCGTCAGTAGGTGTCGGGCCGGGGGTCCCTGGCCGTACAGTCGTCCCGTTCCCTCGTTCCAACCCTGCAGAGAGTGGCGAGTCCAAGGTGGACGTCCAGAAGAAGCTCGACGACATCGTCGCAGCCGTCGGCGGTGCCCGGTCCGTGCCCATGTCGGCCTCGTGCGTGGTCAACCGCGCCGAGCTGCTCGCCATGCTGGAGGAAGTGCGTACGGCCCTGCCCGGCTCCCTCGCACAGGCCCAGGAACTGCTCGGCGGGCGTGAGCAGATGGTCGAGGAGGCGCGCGCCGAGGCGGAGCGGATCATCGAGTCCGCGCACGCCCACCGCGGTTCGCTGATCTCCGACACCGAGGTCGCCCGGCAGTCCCAGGACGAGGCGGACCGGATCCTGGCGGAGGCCCGCCGGGAGGCCGAGGAGGTCCGCGCCCAGGCCGACGACTACGTGGACAGCAAGCTCGCGAACTTCGAGGTCGTGCTCACCAAGACCATCGGATCCGTCGACCGCGGCCGCGAGAAGCTGCTCGGCCTCGACCCGGGGCCCTACGGGCCGGACTACGACGCGCAGGCGGACGCCGAGGCCCCCGAGCGCAGCTCCGACCCGGAGACCCTCAAGCGGCGCGCGGACGAGTACGTGGACACCAAGTTCGGCGCCTTCCAGGCCGTGCTGACCAAGACCCTCGAAGCGGTCGGCCGGGGCCGCGACAAGCTCCAGGGCGCCCGCGCCGTCGACGAGCTCGGCGCCCACCTGGCGGCCCAGGGCGACCCGCAGTCCGCCTCCGCGCCGCAGGCCGACGCCGAGTACCTGGCCGGCCTGGCGGGCATCGGCACCGGTCACGACTCCGCACCCCAGCAGCAGCTCCACGAGCAGCCGCAGCCCGTCTACTACACCGACCAGGCCGCCGCCTACCAGCAGCCGGACGTCTACGCCTACCAGCAGCAGCCCGAGCAGGTCTCGTACGCCCAGCACCAGGACCCGTACGCCTACGACTGGCAGCAGGCCCAGCAGCAGACCCAGCAGGGCTACGACCCGAACACCGGCTACCTCCCGCCGCAGGTGCCCGCGCAGCCCCAGCACACCGCGCAGCACCCCGGCGCACTGGACGAGACCAGCCTCTTCGACACCAGCCTGATCAACCTGGACCAGCTGCGGCAGTACGAAGAGGGCCGCCAGTAGGCGTCCCGGCCCCGGGGTGCCCGACCCGCGCGCCGGGAACGGCCGGATGCGGATTGGGCCTATCGGGGCCGGTCCAGTATCCTGGCTCTTCGGTCGCGTGTATGTCCGCGATCACTGCTGCCCGCTTGCCGCTCGTCGGCGACGGACGGCGGATACCGCAGTACAGAAAGCAGGAAGCCATCAACGCCCGCCTCGACCACCGTTCCCCGCTCGTGTTCGATACACGCGAGCTGGGTCGTCGTCCCGGCACGCTCAAGCGGCTCTCCCGCTCCGCCGAGGCCCCCGCGGACCTCGGCAACGAGGTCATCGGAGTGCCCGAGGGCGAACCGATCGAGCTCGCCCTCCGCCTGGAAGCGGTCATGGACGGGGTGCTTGTCACAGGCACCGCCCGTGCAACCGTCAAGGGGGAGTGCGTAAGGTGTCTGGAGCCGCTGGAGCAGGTGCTCGAAGCGGACTTCCAGGAGCTGTTCTCCTACCCCGACGCCGATGCCCGGACCCGCACCGCGGAGTCCGGCGACGACGCCGAGGACGAGGAGGACACCCTCCACATCGAGGACGACCTGTTCGACCTCGAACCCGTGCTGCGGGACGCGGTGGTGCTGTCACTGCCGCTGCAGCCGGTGTGCCAGGACGACTGCCCCGGCCTGTGCTCCGACTGCGGAGCGCGGCTGGCGGACGATCTGGACCACCACCACGATGCCGTCGACATGCGCTGGGCGGCACTGCAGGGACTCGCCGGGACCAACCAGGACCGCGAGAAGGACAACGTACCCCGCGACGGCGGGGATGAACCTCAGGAGAAGTAGCCGTGGCTGTTCCGAAGCGGAAGATGTCGCGCAGCAACACGCGCCACCGCCGGTCGCAGTGGAAGGCTGCGGTCCCCACCCTGGTGGCGTGCGAGCGCTGCCACGAGCCGAAGCAGCAGCACATCGCGTGCCCCAGCTGCGGCACCTACAACAAGCGCCAGGTCATCGCGGTCTGAGCGGCTGGTGACAGGCACTGTGTCTAGCCCCAAGAAGGCGGAAGACGCTCATTCGTCACCCCGCGCACGCGGGGAGGAAACGGCTCCCGCGGACACGGCCTCGTCCCACACGCTTCTGGAAGGGCGGCTCGGGTACACACTTGAGTCCGCCCTTCTGGTGCGTGCGCTGACGCACCGCTCGTACGCCTACGAGAACGGCGGTCTGCCCACCAACGAGCGGCTCGAATTCCTCGGGGATTCGGTGCTCGGCCTGGTGGTCACGGACACGCTGTACCGCATCCACCCCGACCTGCCGGAAGGCCAGCTGGCCAAACTGCGGGCCGCGGTGGTCAACTCGCGGGCGCTCGCCGAGGTGGGCCGCGGCCTCGACCTCGGCGCCTTCATCCGCCTCGGCCGGGGCGAAGAGGGCACGGGCGGCCGGGACAAGGCGTCCATCCTCGCCGACACCCTGGAAGCGGTGATCGGCGCGGTCTATCTCGACCAGGGCCTCGACGCGGCCGGCGAGCTGGTGCACCGGCTCTTCGACCCGCTGATCGAGAAGTCCTCCAGCCTGGGCGCCGGCCTCGACTGGAAGACCAGCCTCCAGGAGCTCACCGCGACCGAGGGCCTCGGTGTTCCGGAGTACCTGGTCACCGAGACCGGTCCGGACCACGAGAAGACCTTTACTGCTGCCGCCCGCGTCGGTGGTGTCTCGTACGGCACCGGCACCGGCCGCAGCAAGAAGGAAGCCGAGCAGCAGGCGGCCGAGTCCGCGTGGCGTGCGATCCGCGCCGCGGCGGACGAGGCGGCCAAGGCCAAGGAGTCACCGGCTTCCGGCGACTCGGCTCAGGCTTCCGGCGACGGCTCGTCGCCGGCACACTGAACCACTCCCTCTGACCCCGTCCGTGGCGGCCCGACCGCCGCGGACGGGGTCAGAAGTCTTTCCCGACGATGCTGAGGAGCGCCCCGTGCCCGAGCTGCCCGAGGTCGAGGTCGTACGCCGTGGCCTTGCGCGCTGGGTCAGCGGCCGGACCGTCGACGCCGTCGAGGTCCGCCACCCGCGCGCGATCCGCCGGCACACCGCGGGCGCGGCCGACTTCGCGGACCGGCTCACGGGGCTGCGGATCGGCACCGCCCGCCGGCGCGGCAAGTACCTCTGGCTCCCGGTGACCGGCGGCGGTCCGGCCGCGCAGAGCGCCGCCGAGGGCATCGCGCCGATCATCACCCCGTCCGTCACCCACGGCCTGGCGGTCCTGGCGCACCTCGGCATGAGCGGCCAGCTGCTGGTCCAGCCGCAGGACGCCCCCGACGAGAAGCACCTGCGGATCCGGATCCGCTTCGCCGACGACCTCGGCACCGAGCTGCGCTTCGTCGACCAGCGGACCTTCGGCGGCCTCTCGCTGCACGACACCGTCCCCGGCGACGCCGACCTGCTCCCCGACGTCATCGCGCACATCGCCCGCGACCCGCTCGACCCGGCCTTCGACGACGCCGCCTTCCACGACGCGCTGCGCCGCCGCCGCACCACCGTCAAGCGGGCCCTGCTGGACCAGTCGCTGATCAGCGGCGTCGGCAACATCTACGCCGACGAGGCGCTGTGGCGCTCCCGGCTCCACTACGAGCGGCCGACCGCCACCTTCACCCGCCCGCGCACCGCCGAGCTGCTGGGGCACGTACGGGACGTGATGAACGCGGCGCTGGCCGTCGGCGGCACCAGCTTCGACAGCCTCTACGTCAACGTCAACGGCGAGTCCGGCTACTTCGAGCGCTCCCTGGACGCGTACGGCCGCGAGGACGAACCGTGCCGCCGCTGCGGTACGCCGATCCGCCGACGCCCCTGGATGAACCGCTCCAGCTACTTCTGCCCGCGCTGCCAGCGCCCGCCCCGGCCGCGCTGAGCCGGACCGGCCCGGCGACCCGCACCGGGCGGCGGGCTCAGAAGCCGAACTCCTGGGTCCACCACGGGCCGCCCGGCCCGAAGTGCGCGCCGACGCCGAGGGTCCTGTACTCGCAGTTCAGGATGTTGGCGCGGTGCCCCGGGCTGTTCATCCAGGTGTCCATCACGGCCCGGGCGTCGGCCTGGCCGCGGGCTATGTTCTCGCCGCCGAGGTCGGTTATCCCGAGAACGCGGGCCCGGTCCCACGGGGTGTGGCCGTCCGGATCGGTGTGGCCGAAGAACCCCCGCTGCGCCATGTCCTCGCTGAAATGCTGGGCCAGACCGTCCAGTTGGCTGCTGTCGGCCACCGGCGAGCAGCCGGCCGTCGCGCGCTGCTGATTGACCAGCGAGAGCACCTGCGCCGCGGCGGACGTCCCGGTTTCGGGGGCCTTCGACGCCGTCGCCGAGCTCGTGGGCGCCGGGCTCGTGGGCCGGCCGGTGGGCTGCGCGGACTGCGGTGCACCGGGCGTTGCGGCGGGTGGGGCGGAGGCCCGGCCCGCCGACGGGGAGGCGCTGGGGGCGGGGGAGGAGGGGGTGTCGGTGGCGGCGGGCTGTCCGGTGCCGGGGGTCGCGGGCTGCCCGCCGCCACCGCTGCTGCCGGTCGCCGGGTCCGTGGCACCGGTCGGTGCCGCGGAGCGGCTCTCCTGGGGCTGCAGGTCCGGCAGTGCACCGGCGCGGACCCGGTCGGCACGGTGGCCGTCGCCGCCCACCACGAACTGGCCGCCGCCGGGGACGAGTCCGGACGCGACCGCCACCGCCCCCATCGCCATCGCGGCGGAGGCGCCGAGCAGTCCGGTGCGCACCGGGGCCGACCGGCGGGGCCGGGCGGCGTGATGGGCGCGGTGGCGGGCGGCCTGCGGCGCGTCTGTCGGTCCGTCAACTGGCCCCGTACCAGGGGATTCGGGCGCGTGGGGAGCAGAGCGTCGGTGGCGGCCCATCCGCGGTGGTTCCTTCCGTCAGCGTCACATCGACTCACCCGAAAGAGTGAGCCTTCGCTGTCGGGGGACTGTACGCCATGACGGGAGGGGCCGAAGTTCCTCCTGAGCAATTGGCCGGTTAACGTGCACACATGGAGGAAGACGTGCGGATGACCGCCTGGGTACGCGGCCGGGTCCAGGGAGTTGGGTTCCGCTGGTTCACCCGTGCGAACGCTCTGCGCATCGGCGAACTCGTCGGCTTCGCGGTCAATCTCGGCGACGGCCGGGTCCAGGTCGTCGCCGAGGGCCCGCGGGACCGCTGCGAGGAGTTGCTGGACTGGCTCCGCACCGGGGACACGCCCGGGGCCGTCGACGGCGTCACTGAGATATGGGACACGCCCCGGGGCGGCTACGACGGGTTCGCGATCCGCTGACATGGCCCGGAAAGGCCGTCGGTCCGGGGGCCGTGGCTGATCTTGGTGGTATGCCTTTGTCAGCTGCTTACAGGAGATAAGCCCTGGTGGTTGCCAACTCGGCCGACCCGTGCAAGGCTGCCGCTGTACGGATGATCTCCACGCCCCCGCGGGACGTTTCTGGGGAGTCGGCGCAGTGCCCCGAGGCCGCGCACTCTCAGGTGCCCGAGGATACGGGGTGTGATCGTGTTGACCCTCCATCCGTTTGGTGAGACTCTGGAATCCCCGCGCACCTTAGCTGTTTGGCATTGAAGGCACCTGGAGAATGACAAGCACCGCGGGTGCGAATCCCTCACGACCCACACCGCTTCGGTCGGTCACTCATTGTGGAGGACCATCCATCATGGCAAAGGCGCTTCTCGGTTACGTCGGCGGCTCCGACCCCCGAGTCCTCTCCGAGATGCGACGGCTTCAGCAGCGCGTCCAGGACCTTGAATCCGAACTTATTCGGATGCAGGCCGAGAACGACATGCTGTCGGCTGCCGCACGTCGCGACGATTCGGTGCTCGACATCGACGTACCCCAGGCGGAGCCCGCGCTCACCTGACCCCAACCCCAGGGTCGGTCGGGCTGCTCGCCAGCCGCTTGAGGCACCGCTCTTCAAGATCTGCAAGGGACGCTTCGGCGTCCCTTCGTCGTTCTCGTGGCACTTTCCCCGATGGTGGAATTCCGTCCGGCGGCCTGAATTCCGCCGGCCGGCGCCTCGCCGTCCGGTCACTTCAGTCCTCCGGTGCCTCCCTCACCGCATCATGTGCCCTGCACTTTCACCGGTGAAACCGAAAAGCGGCGCCCGCCGGATACCCGGGGGCCGTACCGGGCGGTGAGCCGGTGCCGGAATGTTGGGGACGTCCGCCGAGGAGCGGCCGGTAGAGTCCAAAGGCGTGCACCTCAAGAGTCTGACCCTGCGAGGCTTCAAGTCCTTCGCCTCCGCCACGACGCTGCGGTTCGAACCGGGCATCACCTGCGTCGTGGGCCCGAACGGTTCCGGCAAGTCCAACGTCGTGGACGCGCTGTCCTGGGTCATGGGCGAGCAGGGTGCAAAGTCGCTGCGCGGCGGGAAGATGGAGGACGTCATCTTCGCCGGGACGACCGGCCGGCCACCGCTGGGCCGGGCCGAGGTCTCGCTCACGATCGACAATTCCGACGGCGCGCTGCCCATCGAATACGCCGAAGTCACCATCACCCGGATCATGTTCCGGAATGGCGGCAGCGAGTACCAGATCAACGGCGACACCTGCCGGCTGCTGGATATCCAGGAACTCCTTTCCGACTCCGGTATCGGCCGCGAGATGCATGTCATCGTCGGCCAGGGCCAGCTCGACTCCGTTCTGCACGCCGATCCGATGGGCCGCCGGGCGTTTATCGAGGAGGCGGCCGGCGTCCTCAAGCACCGCAAGCGCAAAGAGAAGGCGCTGCGGAAGCTGGACGCGATGAAGGCCAATCTCGCCCGCGTACAGGATCTGACCGACGAGCTGCGGCGGCAGCTCAAACCGCTGGGGCGGCAGGCCGCGGTCGCCCGGCGGGCCGCCGTCATCCAGGCCGATCTCCGCGACGCCCGGCTGCGGCTGCTCGCCGATGATCTCGTCACCCTGCGCCGGGCGCTGGCCGCGGAGATCGCCGACGAGGCGGCGCTCAAGGAGCGCAAGGAGGCGGCGGAGGCCCGGCTGCGGACCGCCCAGCAGCGTGAGGCGGCGCTGGAAGAGGAGGTGCGTACCCTCACGCCGCGGGTGCAGCGGGCCCAGCAGACCTGGTACGAGCTGTCGCAGCTCGCCGAGCGGGTGCGCGGCACGACCTCGCTGGCCGAGGCGCGGGTCAGGAGCGCCTCGGCGGCTCCGCCGGACGAGCGGCAGGGCCGCGACCCGGAGGACATGGAGCGGGAGGCGGCCCGGATCCGCGAGCAGGAGGCGGAGTTGACGGCCGCGCTGGAGGCGGCGAGCCGGGCGCTGGAGGACACCGTCGAGCACCGGGCCGGGCTGGAGCGGCAGTTGGCCGACGAGGAGCGGCGGCTGCGGGATGCCGCCCGGGCCATCGCCGACCGGCGCGAGGGGCTGGCGCGGCTGAGCGGCCAGGTCACCGCGGCGCGCGGCCGGGCCGCCTCGGCGCAGGCGGAGATCGGCCGGCTCACCGAGGCCCGGGACGCGGCCCGGGGTCGGGCGGTGGCCGCCCAGGAGGAGTACGAGCAGCTCAAGGGCGAGGTCGCGGGACTGGACGCGGACGACGCGGAGACCGGGGAGCGGTACGAGGCGGCCCGCCGGGAGCTGGCCGCGGCGGAGGCCGCGCTGACCGCCGCGCGGGAGGCGCTGACCGCGGCCGAGCGCGAGCGCGCCGCGACGGCGGCGCGGCACGACGCGCTGGCGCTCGGACTGCGCCGCAAGGACGGCACCGGTGCGCTGCTGGCGGCCACCGACCGGCTGAGCGGGCTGCTCGGCCCGGCGGCGGAACTGCTGACGGTCACCCCCGGGTTCGAGATCCCGGTGGCGGCGGCGCTCGGTGCGGCGGCTGACGCGGTCGCGGTCACCGACACGGCCACCGCCGCCGAGGCCATCCGGCTGCTGCGCAAGGAGGACGCCGGACGGGCGGCGATGGTGCTCGGCGGGAGCCGGGCGGTGCGGGTACCGGCGCCGGCGCGTGCGGTGGAGGCCGTGGCGGCGGTGGAGGTCGCCGGGCGGGTCGGCGGCGACGGCGCCGGTGGCGCCGAGGCGGCCGGTGTGGACGCGGGCGCGCCCGGGGCCGGGGCGGCGGTCGCCGGTGCGGGGCCGGTGCCCGCTCAGGAACTGGTCAACGGGCCGCGGGAGTTGACGGCGGCGGTGGCCCGGCTGCTGCGGGACGTGGTGGTGGTCGGGACGCTGGAGGAGGCCGAGGAGCTGGTGGCCGGCCGGCCCGAGCTGACGGCGGTGACCGCGGAGGGCGATCTGCTCGGGGCGCACTTCGCGCACGGCGGTTCGGCCGGGGCGCCGAGTCTGCTGGAGGTGCGGGCGTCCGTCGACGAGGCGGCGGCCGAGCTTGCGGAGCTGGGATCCCGCTGCACGGAGCTGGCCGTGGCGCAGCGGGCGGCGGCGCAGCGGCGTACCGAGTGCGCCGCGCTGGTCGAGGAGTGGGACGGGCGGCGGCGGGCGGCGGACCGGGAGAAGTCGAAGGTCGCCGGGGACCTGGGGCGGCTCGGCGGGCAGGCGCGGGCCGCCGCCGGCGAGGCCGAACGTTCCGCCGCGGCGGTCGCCCAGGCCGAGGAGGCGCTGGTGCGGGCCACCGAGGAGGCCGAGGAGCTGGCCGAGCGGCTCGCGGTGGCCGAGGAGGAGCCGGGCGACGAGGAGCCCGACACCTCCGTACGCGACCGGCTGGCCGCGGACGGCGCCAATGCCCGGCAGACGGAGATGGAGGCCCGGCTCCAGGCGCGGACGCACGAGGAGCGGGTCAAGGGGCTCACCGGGCGGGCGGACGCACTGGACTGGGGGGCGCGGGCGGAGCGCGAGGCGCGGGCGCGGGCCGAGCGGCGGCGGGCCCGGCTGCGCCATGAGGCGGCAGTGGCCGGGGCGGTGGCTTCCGGGGCGCGGCAGCTGCTGGCGCATGTCGAGGTGTCGCTCGTACGGGCCGAGGAGGAGCGGGCCGCCGCGGAACGGGCCAAGGCCGAGCGGGAGCAGGCGCTGGTGGCCGAGCGCGGCCAGGGCCGGGAGCTGAAGGCCGAGCTGGACAAGCTGACGGACTCGGTCCACCGGGGCGAGGTGCTGGGGGCCGAGAAGCGGATGCGGATCGAGCAGTTGGAGACCCGGGCGCTGGAGGAGCTGGGGGTGGAGCCGGCGGTCTTGATGGCGGAGTACGGCCCGGACCAGCCCGTTCCGCCGTCGCCGCCGGCCGAGGGCGAGGAGCTGCCGGAGGACCCCGAGCACCCGCGCAACCAGCCCGTGCCCTACGTACGCGCGGAGCAGGAGAAGCGGCTGCGGGCCGCCGAGCGGGCGTACCAGCAGCTCGGGAAGGTGAACCCGCTGGCGCTGGAGGAGTTCGCGGCGCTGGAGGAGCGCCACCAGTTCCTCAGCGAGCAGCTTGACGACTTGAAGAAGACCCGGGCCGACCTGCTGCAGGTGGTCAAGGAGGTCGACGAGCGGGTGGAGCAGGTCTTCACGGAGGCGTACCACGACACCGCGCGGGAGTTCGAGGGCGTCTTCTCGCGGCTCTTCCCGGGCGGCGAGGGCCGGCTGGTGCTGACGAACCCGGACGACATGCTGGCGACCGGGGTGGATGTGGAGGCGCGGCCCCCGGGGAAGAAGGTCAAGCGGCTCTCGCTGCTGTCGGGCGGTGAGCGATCGCTGACGGCGGTGGCGCTGCTGGTGTCGATCTTCAAGGCGCGGCCCAGCCCGTTCTACGTGATGGACGAGGTCGAGGCGGCGCTCGACGACACCAACCTCCAGCGGCTGATCCGGATCATGGAGGAGCTCCAGGAGAGCTCCCAGCTGATCGTGATCACGCACCAGAAGCGCACGATGGAGGTCGCCGACGCGCTCTACGGCGTCTCGATGCAGGGCGACGGCGTCTCGAAGGTGATCAGCCAGCGGCTGCACTGAGCGCCAGGGGGAGACCGCACCGCGTCACCGTCCGCCACATCTTTCGAAGATCAATTCAGGACTTGAACGAGGCGCGCCGCTGTCTTGTGGGAAACAAATCAGTTACGCACTATTGACTTCGAAACTTGAAGGCATAGTCTCTGCAACGTTGCTTTTACCTTCAAGTGGTGGGTGTCCCCAAGCTATGCACCACTTGTAGTGCCAGCCCCCTACGCCCGGCAGCGCAGCCGGGCCACTGGAGTTCACGTTGACCAGCACCGCGCAGCCGACGGTCCCGGAAGGCCGCAAGGCCCACCCCGACCACCTCGGCCATGTCATCTTCATCACCGCGGCTGCCGCGATGGGCGGCTTCCTCTTCGGTTATGACAGCTCCGTCATCAACGGCGCCGTGGAGGCGATCCGCGGCCGTTACGACGTCGGGTCCGCCGGCCTGGCGCAGGTGATCGCCATCGCGCTGATCGGCTGCGCCATCGGCGCCGCCACCGCCGGCCGGATCGCCGACCGGATCGGCCGGATCCGCGTGATGCAGATCGCCGCGACGCTCTTCACCATCAGCGCCATCGGCTCCGCCCTGCCGTTCGCCCTCTGGGACCTGGCGATGTGGCGCGTGCTGGGCGGTATCGCGATCGGTATGGCCTCGGTCATCGGTCCGGCCTACATCGCCGAGGTCTCGCCGTCCGCCTACCGCGGCCGGCTCGGCTCCTTCCAGCAGGCCGCGATCGTCGTCGGTATCGCCATCTCCCAGCTCGTCAACTGGGGCATCCTCAACCTCGCCCACGGCGACCAGCGCGGCAAGATCGCCGGCCTGGAAGCCTGGCAGTGGATGCTCGGCGTGATGGTGATCCCGGCCGTCCTCTACGGTCTGCTGTCCTTCGCGATCCCCGAGTCGCCGCGCTTCCTGATCTCCATCGGCAAGACCGACCGCGCCAAGGAGGTGCTGGCCGAGGTCGAGGGCCACGCCGTCGACCTCGACGCCCGGGTCGTCGAGATCGAGGAGGCGATGCGCAGCGAGCACAAGTCGACCTTCAAGGACCTGCTCGGCGGCAAGGGGGGCTTCCTGCCGATCGTCTGGGTCGGCATCGGGCTCTCCGTCTTCCAGCAGCTGGTCGGCATCAACGTCGCCTTCTACTACTCCTCGACGCTGTGGCAGTCCGTCGGGATCAACCCCGAGAGCTCGTTCTTCTACAGCTTCACCACCTCGATCATCAACATCATCGGCACCGTGATCGCGATGATCTTCGTCGACCGGATCGGCCGCCGCCCGCTGGCACTGATCGGCTCGGCCGGTATGGCCGTCGCGCTCGGCCTGGAGGCGTGGGCCTTCTCCGCCAAGTCCGCCGCCGGCACCCTGCCGACCGCCGAGGGCACCATCGCCCTGATCGCCGCCCACGGCTTCGTCCTCTTCTTCGCGCTCTCCTGGGGCGTCGTGGTCTGGGTCTTCCTCGGCGAGATGTTCCCGAACAAGATCCGCGCCGCCGCGCTGGGCGTCGCCGCCTCCGCGCAGTGGATCGCCAACTGGGTCATCACGGCCAGCTTCCCGAGCCTGTCCGACTGGAACCTCTCGGGCACCTACGTGATCTACATGGTCTTCGCCCTGCTCTCGATCCCCTTCGTGCTCAAGTACGTGAAGGAGACCAAGGGCAAGGCGTTGGAGGAGATGGGCTAACCCCCCGCCAGTCCGTCTCCTCAGTTGTGGCTGCTGCCCCCGGCTCACCCGAGCCGGGGGCAGCGGTCGTCTCCGGACGCGGCCCGGGAGCCCGGGAGCCTCAGCCCAGCAGCGGGCTGCCGTCCGGTATCTCCACCCAGCGGCGCGGCGCACCGGCGACCGCGTGCGGGTCCGCCAGGCGCAGGCCCGCCCTCGCGGAGGCGTACGCCAGCTCGGCGGCGCCGTACATGCCGTCCGGCCGGTCCCAGCTCCAGAAGCGGTACAGCCAGTGGCCGTCCGGCTCGTCCCCGTACGGCGGGAGGCCGATCTCCTCGGTGAGCTCGGTTCGGCCGTCCCGGGAGAGCGCGCCGAAGGTGCCCCCGCTGGGGTTGAAGTAGACGCCGTAGGCGGTGGTGCCGGCGGAGAGCGCGTCCAGCACCGGGGCGGTGCTCAGCCGATACGACACGGGCTGGACCAGGACGCATCCGCCCGGCACACCCGTCACCCCCACCTGCCGCTCGGCCTCCTCCAGCGCGTACGGATCGAAGCCGTGCGGGCCGGTGCCGTGCGGGCCGGGCTCCGCGTCCAGGTCGAGGACCGGGCACTCGCCGGGGTCGCGGCCCAGGCGCCGCACGGCCTCCTCCTCGCCGACGCCGGGGACGAAGGCGACCGAGAGGCCCTCCGTCTCCACCCCCTCGAAGACCGCGGCCCGGTCGTCGGCGTCCTGCTGGGCGGCGCGCTCCCGGGGCGTCAGCGGCACCGCGTCCGGCAGCCCGGCGAACAGCGGGGCCAGGGACGTCGTCAGGGCCAGCCGGCCGGGCGAACGGCCGCCGATCCGCGGGCGCCAGGCATCGGCGCCGGCCCCGAGCAGCAGCGCGGCGTTCGCCTCGGCGCCGTGCACGACCGCGTGCCACAGGGGAGTGCCGCCCTGGTCGTCCACCACGTCCACCTCCGGCCCCCGCGCGAGGAGTTCGGCGACGATCTCCGGGGAGCTGTGAGCGGCGGCCAGATGCAGCGGGGCGTCCAGGGAACCCGACCGCAGCACGGCCGGATCGGCTCCCCGCGCCAGGCGCGCCCTGATCAGCTCGGTGTCCTGCCAGTGGAAGGGGGCCAGCTCCTCCCAGTCGCCGCGCGCCGGGTCGGGGGCCGGCGGGGACCACGCGGGCAGCCCCGCCGCCGGCGGCTGCGCCAGGATCTCGGACGGCCCCAGGCTGACGCTGAGGAACCCCCGCGGCTCCTCACCGGCCCCGGAGTGGGCGGGCGGCGCGGCGTCCGGCCAGATCTCCAGCGCGCCGCCGGCCGACGCCCGCAGGATCGCCGCGTCGACGACCGTGACCGTCTCCGGCACGCCCTCGTCCGGCCACTCGACCACCAGCTGGGCCGGCCCGGCGGGCGGCAACTGCGAGAGGTGCAGCTCCAGTTCGTAGTGGAAGGCGCCGCCCGTGCCGCCGCTCAGCCGGAGCGTGGGGCGGCTCCCGTCGGCCATCGGCCAGGGCTCGCCGTCGAGGGTGGTGACCTTCCGCCCGTCGGCCAGCAGCAGCCCGCAGCGCAGCGCCCCGCTGCCGGGGCGGCCGTACGGCGTGGTCCGGCCGCCCGGCTCGATCCGCCGCAGGAAGACCGCCAACCGCATCGTCACCGACGCCGGCCACACCTCCCAGCCGGTCAGCATGATCCGCACGTCGGGGCCGGCGCCGACCTCCGCCACCTGCGGCAGCTGAGCCGGCACGAACCAGTGGGCGGGCGCGAAATCCTCGGTGCCGCCGGGATCGTAGGCGCTCAACACCATGGTGTCGGCGGGGGGTTCGGGTGGTGGGTCGGGAGCGATCAGACCGTCGAAGAAGCTCATGCACCGATCGTGACACCCGCCACTGACAATCCGCCGTGACGTGCGCGCCGCCGCTCCGGCCGCCCCGCGTCAGCCCCCGAGCCCGGGCAGCACCCGCTCCGCGAACAGGTGCAGCGACCGCCAGCCCTCGTCGACCGGCATCCCGCCGCACAGCGGATGCAGGATCAACGTGCCCTGGGCGCCCGCCTCTTGGGCCAGCTTCACACACGCCTCCGGCGTGACGATCCGGTACACGCCCTCCGCGCGCAGCGCCGCGGCGTCCCCGGCGGTGGAGCGCACCGCGGAGCGGATCCCGGCGGACTGCCACGAGGCGTACATCCGCGCCTCGTGCAGCAGATGCCCGCCGTACTCGGCCCAACTCCGGTCCGGATCCTCGGAGATGTGCAGCAGGCAGGTGCGCTCCGGCGGCTGCATCACCCAGCCCTCGGTGCCGAACCCGGCGCGCTGCTCGTGGTAGTAGCGCTCCAGCTCCGGCAGGCGGTCGCTGGGGAAGAGGGGCAGCCCGAACCGGGCGGCGCGCCGGGCCGCCGGCCGCGAACCGCCGCCGACCAGCAGCAGCGGATGCGGCCGGGTGTACGGGCGCGGGGTGACCCGGACCGTACGCCCCTGATAGGTGAACGGCTCACCGGTCCAGGCGGAGAGCAGCGTCCGCAGCACCTCGTCCTGGAGGGCGCCGCGGCCCCGCCAGTCCTTGCCGTGCGCCGCGTACTCCTCGGGCCGGTAGCCGAGGCCGGCGACGGTCACCAGCCGGCCGCCGCTGAGCAGGTCGAGCGCGGCGATGTCCTCGGCCAGCCGCAGCGGGTCGTGCAGCGGGGTGATCAGCGCGGAGACGGTGACGCCGATGCGCCGGGTGGCGCCGAAGACGGCGCCCGCGAAGGCGAGCGGAGCGGGCATCCAGCCGTTGGTGGTGGCGTGGTGCTCCTCGGTCTGGACCATGGTCAGGCCGCGGTCGTCGGCGAACGCGGCCATCTCCAGGGCGGCCCGGTAGCGCGCGGCGAGCCCTTCGGGGGTGGGCGACGGGTCGACGAGGTTGAAGCGCAGGACCGTGGTGCAGCGGGGCGGCGCGGTGGGGGTCCCCCCGGACGGAGTCCGGGGGAGCCTCGTCGCGGGGTGGTGGGGTGACGGGCGGGCTGACATGACGGCGTCCCCTTCGCCGGGCGGATGGCGAAGGGGACGCTAGCTGACGACTCGTCAGTTATCCAGGCCGGTGGCCGGAACCGGCCAGGACGGTGGCGCGGATCCGGCCGGGGCGGCCACCGGCTGCGCCGCCGGCCGCCCGGTCGTTCAGCCGACCTCGACGGTCGGCCGGTCCTCGTCGGCGGCCCGCTCGGGCGCCTGCTCGGGGGCGTTCTCCCGGGCGGCCGGCAGCACGGCGAAGACCACCGCGGCGATCAGGATCGTGGCCGCCCAGCCCAGGCCGTTCTGACCGATCCAGGTGCCGGCCAGCGGGCCGGTGAACCACTCCACCTTCGTGAAGCACAGGCCCGCGACCAGGGCGATCGCCCAGGCGGTCATGGCCTGCCAGGAGAAGCCGCCCTTGTACCAGTAGCGGCTGGTGCGGCTGATGTTCATCAGGCTGTCCGCGTCGTAGCGCACCGCCTTCTTGTGCCGGCGGGCCATGTCGACGCCGTAGACGCCGATCCAGGCGGAGAAGGAGACCGCGAGCAGCGTCAGGAAGGCGATGAACTGGCCGATGAAGTCCTTGGCCACCAGCATCATGAACAGCCCGCCGATCAGGCTGATGGCGGCGTTGATGCTGACCGCCATGGCGCGCGGCAGCTTGACGCCCATGGTCTGTGCGGTGAAGCCCGCGGAGTACATCGACAGGCTGTTGATCAGCATCATCCCGATCAGCGCGGTGATCAGGTACGGAATCGCGATGGCCGACGGCAGGACCTGGCCGAGGAACGACATCGGGTCGGTGTTCTGGTTGGCCAGCTCCGGGTTGGACACGGCCATCACGCCGCCCATGACCACCATCGGGACCAGCACCAGGGCCGCACCGGAGACGGTGGTGCCGACGATCTTCCTGCCGGAGGCGGAGTGCGGCAGGTAGCGCGCGAAGTCCGGGCCGGTGGGCACCCAGCTGATACCGCCGGCCGCGATCGTGCCGATGCCCGCGATCATCATGGCGCCGCTGCCCGGCGACTTGGCGAAGATGGCGCCCCAGGGCATCTTGACGATCAGGTAGATCAGCACGACGACGCTGATCAGGCTGAAGAGGTACGTGGAGTACTTGTTGCAGAGGTTCAGCGCCTTGCGGCCCATCCCGCTGACCAGGAAGGTGCAGGCGACGAAGGCGAGCAGGGTGACGACGATCAGGGCGTTGTTGGCCTTGATGCCGAACACCAGGTGCAGCACGGTCAGGATCGCGTACGCGCCGGTGACCGCGTTGATCGTCTCCCAGCCGAAGCGCGCGACCCAGAGGATCGCGCCCGGGAAGTAGTTGCCGCGGACGCCGAAGGCGGCCCGGGAGAGCATCGCGCCGGGAGCGCCGCCCCACTTACCGGAGACGGACAGTAGGCCGACCATCCCGAAGGAGACCGCGGAGGCGATCGCGGCGACCACCAGCACCTGCCAGAAGTTCAGACCGTTGTTGATCACCAGGGAGGCGCCCATGGTGAGCAGCAGCACGCTGATGTTGGCGGCGACCCAGGTGGGGAACAGTTCGCGGACCCGGCCCCGGCGTTCGTGGTCGGGAACCGGCTCGATGCCACGGGTCTCGACGGCGCCGTCGGCTTCGGGGGTGGACGTGGGTGCGGACGTAGTGCTGGTGCCCATGGGTGCAGCTGTCTCCGTGCGGGGTCTGGGGGGCACCCCCGGGGAGGAGGTGCAGGCAGCGGCCGTGGTGCCTGGCCAGAAATGGTTGCCAGGACTCTACGCGCGTTGCGCAGCCGTCCACCATCGTACTTTGATCCAACTTCTACCGGTCCGCCCCCTTGGACTCCTCGACGATGCCAGAGATTTCCGGTTTCTGTCGATGAGTCCAGTCACACCCTCCTGAACAGGCATGGTGTGACGGCACCGGATCCCCGCGGCGGAAACGGAATCCGGTCCGCCGGTCGGCAACCTCGTGGTTTCGCCCAACACGGTGCCTCCGGAGAGACGCATGTCTCGTTTCGGGCGGGTCCCGGCGTCGCCGCGGACGGCGATATTCCGGCTCCGGGTCATCCGGGGCCGGATGTGGTGCAAGGTGATCCCGATGAACGAGAGCGAGTACTCGCAGGAGGCCGATGTGCCCGGCACGACGTGTCAGTGGTGCCAGGGCACCGGCTATATGTCGCAGGCCCTCGCCTACGCCCCCGGCGTCGAACCCTTCCGGGGGCCGTACGAGACCGTTCACCGCGCCGGCGAATGCCGGCACTGCCGGGGGTCGGGCACGTACGACTCGCACCGCGACCCCACCCTGGAGCGCTGGCGCACCCAGGAGCCCAGAGAGAGCCAGGGCCTGCCCGACGGGTCACGGCCGGGCCCGCGACCTGACCCACCGGACAGACCCCGGTCCTGACCGACGGGTCACGGCCGAGCAGGACGCGGGGACCGACCCGCCGCACAGGACCCAGCGCGCGTGCCTCCTCCCGGCGCGGGGCGTGGCTGATACTGGAGGGGTTATGGAATTCGTCATCCTTGCTGTAGTGATCGCCGTGGTCGCGCTCGGCGCGATCAGCGGGCTTGTCGTCAGCAGCCGCAAGAAGAAGCAGCTGCCGCCGCCCCCGCCGGCTGCCCCCAAGCCCTCCGTCACCGCGCCCCCCGCCGAACCGCAGGTCGGCGAGGAGGCCGAGACCCCACGCGACGAAGAACGTCGCACCATCGAAGAAGTCGCGCTGCCCACCGCCGAGGCCCCCGAGGCCGAGGCGGAGGCGCCGGCCGCCGAACCCGAGGCGCCCGCGGCGCCCGAGATCGAGGTCCCCGAGCCGACCGCCGGCCGGCTGGTCCGGCTGCGCGCCCGGCTCTCCCGCTCCCAGAACAGCCTCGGCAAGGGCCTGCTGACCCTGCTGTCGCGCGAGCACCTCGACGAGGAGACCTGGGAGGAGATCGAGGACACCCTGCTCACCGCCGACGTCGGTGTCGCCCCCACCCAGGAGCTCGTCGACCGGCTGCGCGAACGCGTCAAGGTCCTGGGCACGCGCACCCCCGAGGGCCTGCGCCAGCTGCTGCGCGAGGAGCTGCTGACCCTCATCGGCACCGACGCCGACCGCACCGTGCACACCGCCAACGGCATCGGCAACGGCGGCGACGAGATCCCCGGCGTCGTGCTGGTCGTCGGCGTCAACGGCACCGGCAAGACCACCACCACCGGCAAGCTCGCCCGGGTGCTGGTCGCCGACGGCAAGTCCGTGGTCCTCGGTGCGGCCGACACCTTCCGCGCCGCCGCCGCCGACCAGCTCCAGACCTGGGGCGAGCGGGTCGGCGCCCGCACGGTCCGCGGGCCCGAGGGCGGCGACCCCGCCTCGATCGCCTTCGACGCGGTGAAGGAGGGCATCGCCGAGTCCGCCGACGTCGTCCTGATCGACACCGCCGGCCGGCTGCACACCAAGACCGGCCTGATGGACGAACTCGGCAAGGTCAAGCGGGTCGTCGAGAAGCACGGCCCGGTCGGCGAGGTGCTGCTCGTTCTGGACGCCACCACCGGCCAGAACGGCCTGGTCCAGGCGCGGGTGTTCGCCGAGGTCGTCGACATCACCGGGGTGGTGCTGACCAAGCTCGACGGCACGGCCAAGGGCGGCATCATCGTCGCCGTCCAGCGCGAGCTCGGCGTGCCGGTCAAGCTCGTCGGCCTGGGCGAGGGCGCGGACGACCTGGCGCCGTTCGAGCCGGAGGCGTTCGTCGACGCGCTCATCAGCTGAGGCACAGGCACCGCCGCGCCGCCCGCGGCCCCATCGGCCCCCGGTACCCGCACCCGTCGGGTACCGGGGGCCGTCGCTTCTCCTCATGGGCGGGTGCGGCGCGGAGGGCAGTACGGCACCGGGCGCCGCCCCTCAGGAGCGGCGCCCGGACCACGGCGACGACGAAACGATTTACCCGGTTCAGACCAGCGGCCGGGGGCAGCCTGCCCCGTGGGCGGCCGGGCGGCTGCCCGCCGAGCGGTTGCACACATACGCCAGCGTCCCGAGCAGCAGCCGGGCCTGCGGCGGGCAGCCGGCCGAGTCCAGCGTGGGCGGGCGCAGCCAGCGCATCGGGCCGTGGCCGCCGAAGTCCGAGGGCGGCGCGGTGACGTAGTCGCCGCGGCCCAGGGAGCGCAGGTCCAGACCGGCGTCGTCCCAGCCCATGCGGTAGAGGAGGTCGGGGAGCGCGCCGGCCGCCCCGGGGGCGACGAAGAACAGCGCCCGGCCGGTTGGGGTGGCGGCCACCGGCCCCAGCGGCAGTCCCATCCGCTCCAGCCGCACCAGCGCGCCGCGGCCGGCGTCCTCGGGCACGTCGAGGATGTCGAAGGACCGCCCCACGGGAAGCAGCACCGCGGCCCCCGGGGTGTCCGCCCAGGCGGCCGCCGCCTTCTCCAAGGGTGCGCCGGCCGCCAGCTCCTGGCCGAAGGACAGCGGATGGGCGCCCGGCGACGGGCAGTCGGCGGCGCCGCACGAGCAGTCCGTGCGGCTGCCGGTGCGGACCGCGCGGGCGCCCGGCGCCACGTCCCAGCCCCACAACCCGGTGTACTCCGCCACCGCCGTGCTATCGGTCGAGCGGGCGCGGCGGCGCGAGCCGGAACGGATGTCCCGAATGCCACCGATCGTGAAGTCCATGCCCCCTCCAACGGGTGGTGCGTGCGAGTGGTTACGAGGCGGCGCATTGACGAGGAGGCGGTGTCCACGCGGGGCTTCACGCTCCGTCGACGGTCCGCGGTGCCGGTGGTGAGCCGTAGCGCGCCGGGTGGTGCGATGCGCCGCGCACGCCTTCGCGTGCTTCGCTCCGCCCGGCCCTCTTCGGCCTGCGTCAAGTCAATCGCGAGTGCAGCCCGGGGAGTTCATTCAAAGGGGTGGCGAATGGTGGCGTTTCCGCGGTCGCCCTCGCGACGGGCGTGATCGTAGGATTACTTTCGGTGCACGAACCCCGGAGAGGCATCGTTCGCACGGGTATGCCGGTGGCAATGCGCCAGGAGGACGGACCGCGGCCGGAGGTGTGGCCGGAATCCGCGCTCGGGTAGATGTACCCCCGGAACGGGCGCCGCAACAGGCGGCATCCTGTGGGTGGTTCGCAGTTCGCAGCAAAGCGCTATCGGAATGGGGGCATTCCTGTGGGCGGCACTGGCGGCACCGCCGGCTCCAACGGCACGGGCGGCACCGACGCCGTCAAACGTCCCAACGCGCAGTTGGGTTCGTGGTTCATGCGCAGCGGCTGGTCCAAGGGCGAGCTGGCGCGACAGGTCAACCGGCGGGCGCGCCAGATGGGCGCCCACCACATCAGCACCGACACCTCCCGCGTGCGCCGCTGGCTGGACGGCGAGCAGCCGCGCGAGCCCATCCCGCGGATCCTGTCCGAGCTCTTCTCGGAGCGCTTCGGCTGCGTGGTCGGCATCGAGGAGCTGGGACTGCGCTCGGCGCACCAGTCCCCGTCCGTCTCCGGGGTCGACCTGCCCTGGGCCGGGCCCCAAACCGTCAGCCTCATCAGCGAGTTCTCGCGCAGCGACCTGATGCTGGCGCGCCGCGGCTTCCTGGGCACCTCCCTGGCGCTGGCCGCCGGACCGACCCTCATCGAGCCGATGCAGCGCTGGCTGGTGCCGGTGCCCGCGGCACCGGGCGACGTACCGGCGCAGCAGGAACGGGCCCCGCGGCCGGCCCGGCTGTCCAAGCCCGAGCTGGAGTTGCTGGAGTCGACGACCGCGATGTTCCGGCAGTGGGACGCGCAGTGCGGCGGCGGGCTGCGGCGCAAGGCGGTGGTCGGCCAGCTTCACGAGGTCACCGACCTCCTCCAGGAGCCGCAGTTGCCGCAGGTCTCCAAGCGGCTGTTCAAGGTCGCCGCCGAACTCGCCGAGCTGGCCGGCTGGATGAGCTACGACATCGGGCTCCAGCCGACCGCGCAGAAGTACTTCGTGCTGGCGCTGCACGCCTCCAAAGAGGCCGGCGACCGCCCCCTGGGCTCGTACATCCTCTCCAGCATGAGCCGGCAGATGATCCATCTCGGCCGGCCCGACGACGCGTTGGAGCTCATCCACCTCGCCCAGTACGGCAGCCGGGAGACCGCCACCCCCCGTACGCAGGCGATGTTGTATGCGATGGAGGCGCGCGCGTACGCCGGCATGGGCCAGCCCAGCAAGGTCAAGCGGGCGGTGCGGATGGCCGAGGACACCTTCTCCGACGTCACCCCCGGCGAGCCGGAGCCGGACTGGATCCGCTTCTTCTCCGAGGCCGAGCTGAACGCCGAGAACGCCCACTCCTACCGCGACCTCGCCTACGTGGCGGGCCGCAGCCCCACGTACGCCTCGCTCGCCGAGCCGGTGATGCGGCGCGCCGTGGAGCTGTTCGGCCAGGACCCCGAGCACCAGCGCTCCTACGCGCTCAACCTGATCGGGATGGCGACCGTGCATCTGCTCCAGAAGGAACCGGAAGCCTGCGCGGAGATGGCGCAGCGCGCGATCCCGTTCGCCCGGCAGGTCCGCTCCGAGCGCGTCAACACCCGGCTCCGCAAGACCGTGGACACCGCGGCGCGGGAGTACGGGGGCGTCGCCGAGGTGATCCAGCTGGGCGACGAGCTGTCCCGGCAGCTCCCGGAGACGGCGGAGGTCGGCTGAGCGACGGTTTCCGCGGACTGAACAGGCGGTGCCGGGCTGATCCCGGAGTTCACCGGGGCGTAACACGGAGGGTGCCTTCGTCACCCCGGTGAAACACCGGCAAGGTTTGGCCGAAACGGTGCTGCGACAACCTCATCGCGAAGTCGGCCCACCAGCACCACGCCAGCACGGGCCGCATCGACGACGAGGAGACGCCGATGCCCCCAGGCATCCTGACGATCGCGGCAGACAAAGCGACGCTCAGCCCGGCCAACACCGGGTTCATGCTGATCTGCTCCGCACTGGTGATGATCATGACCCCCGGACTCGCCTTCTTCTACGGCGGCATGGTCCGGGTCAAAAGCGTCCTGAACATGCTGATGATGAGCTTCATCAGCCTGGGCATCGTGACGATCCTGTGGGTGCTCTACGGCTTCGGGCTCGCGTTCGGCAAGGACAACGGCGGCGTCATCGGCTGGGACAGCACCTTCGCCGGAATGGGCCACATCGGCCTGACCCAGCTGTGGGGCACCACTTCCATCCCGGTCTACGTCTTCGCGGTCTTCCAGCTGATGTTCGCGGTGATCACGCCCGCGCTGATCAGCGGGGCGCTCGCGGACCGGGTGAAGTTCACCGCCTGGGCGCTGTTCATCGCCCTGTGGGTGACCCTCGTCTACTTCCCCGTCGCGCACTGGGTGTGGGCCGACGGCGGGTGGCTCTTCAAGCTGGGCGTGATCGACTTCGCCGGCGGCACCGCCGTCCACATCAACGCCGGTGCCGCGGCGCTCGGTGTCATCCTCGTCGTCGGCAAGCGGATCGGCTTCAAGAAGGACCCGATGCGCCCGCACAGCCTGCCCCTGGTGATGCTCGGCGCCGGCCTGCTGTGGTTCGGCTGGTTCGGCTTCAACGCCGGCTCCTGGCTCAACAACGACGACGGCGTCGCCGCGGTCGCCTTCGTCAACACCCAGGTCGCCACCGCCGCCGCGATGCTCGGCTGGCTCGCCTACGAAAAGATCCGGCACGGCTCGTTCACCACCCTCGGCGCGGCCTCCGGCGCGGTCGCCGGACTCGTCGCGATCACCCCGGCGTGCGGTGCCGTCAGCCCGCTCGGCGCCATCGCCCTCGGCCTGATCGCCGGCGTGGTGTGCGCGATGGCGGTCGGCCTCAAGTACAAGTTCGGCTACGACGACTCGCTCGACGTCGTCGGCGTCCACCTCGTGGGCGGCGTCATCGGCTCGCTGCTGATCGGCGTCTTCGCCACCGGCGGCGTGCAGAGCGACGCCAAGGGCCTCCTCTACGGCGGCGGCTTCGCACAGCTCGGCAAGCAGACCGTCGGCGTGGTCTGCGTGCTCCTGTACTCCCTGGTCGTCTCGTACGTCCTTGCCAAGGCGATCGACCTGGTGATGGGCTTCCGGGTCGGCGAGGACGAGGAGATCGCCGGCGTCGACCAGGCCGCGCACGCCGAGACCGCGTACGACTTCGCCGGCGCGGGCGGCGGCACGGCCGCCCGCACGACCACGGCCCTCGGCGAGACCCCGACCAAGAAGGTGGACGCGTGAAGCTCATCACCGCAGTAATCAAGCCGCACCGGCTGGACGAAGTGAAGGAAGCCCTCCAGACGCTCGGCGTGCACGGCCTGACCGTCACCGAGGCCAGCGGCTACGGCCGGCAGCGCGGGCACACCGAGGTGTACCGCGGCGCCGAGTACACCGTCGACCTGGTGCCGAAGATCCGGATCGAGGTGCTCGTGGAGGACGCGGACGCCGAGGCACTGGTGGACGCCGTGGTCAAGGCGGCCAGAACCGGCAAGATCGGCGACGGGAAGGTGTGGAGCGTCCCCGTCGACGAGGCGGTCCGGGTGCGGACCGGCGAGCGCGGACCCGACGCGCTGTAAACCGCGGCCCGGCGGCGGGGAAGCCCGGTGGGGGCACAACACGACCAAGGAGAAGCCGAGTTGACCGAGAGCGCCGAGGACACCGCAGGCCGGCCCGCGGCCCCGCCGCCCAGCGCCCCCGAAGGCGGCTACCCCGCCGCCCGGATCCGGCTCCTCCAGGACGACACCCCCACCGGCCCCGACCGCCGCGCCGGCCTCGCCCGGCTCACCGACGACTGGCTCGGTGGCCTGCTGACCGCGGCGGCCGGTGCCACCGGCGTCACCGGCACCGCGCTGGTCGCCGTCGGCGGCTACGGCCGCGGCGAACTCTCCCCGCGCAGCGACCTCGACCTGCTCCTGCTGCACGACGGCCGGGCCGCCGCCGCGGACCTCGCCGCCCTCGCCGACCGCCTCTGGTACCCCGTCTGGGACCTCGGCCTGGACCTCGACCACTCCGTACGCACGCCCTCCGAGGCCCGCAGGGCGGCCCGCGAGGACCTCAAGGTGCAGCTGGGCCTGCTGGACGCCCGCCACCTGGCCGGCGACCCCGAACTGACCGCCGCGGTACGCACCGCCGCCTACGCGGGCTGGCGGGAGAGCGCCCCCAAGCGGCTCCCCGAACTCCACGCGCTGTGCCAGGAACGCGCCGCACGCCAGGGCGAACTCCAGTACCTCCTCGAACCCGACCTCAAGGAGGCCCGGGGCGGACTCCGGGACGCCACCGCCCTGCGCGCCATCGCCGCCTCCTGGCTCGCCGACGCCCCACGCGGCGGCCTCGAAGCCGCCCGCACCCGGCTCCTGGACACCCGCGACGCGCTCCACCTCACCACCGGCCGCGCCACCGACCGGCTCGCCCTCCAGGAACAGGACCAGGTCGCCGGCGCCCTCGGCCTGCTCGACGCCGACGCGCTGCTGCGGCAGACCTACGAATCCGCCCGCACCATCTCCTACGCCGCCGACGTCACCTGGCGCGAGGTCGGCCGGGTCCTGCGCGCCCGGTCCGTCAAACCGACGCTGCGCGGGCTGCTGCCCGGACGCACCGCGGCCAAGGGGGAGCGCACACCGCTCGCCGAGGGCGTCGTGGAACTCGACGGCGAGGCGGTACTGGCCCGCACCGCGCGCCCCGAACGGGACCCCGTCCTGGTCCTGCGTGCCGCGGCCGCCGCCGCCCAGGCCGGACTCCCGCTCGCCACCCACGCCATCCGCCGCTGCGCCGCGGCCGCCGCCACCGCGCCGCTGCCCGTGCCCTGGCCCGCCGAAGCCCGGGAACAGCTGGTGACGCTGCTCGGCGCGGGCGCGCACACCGTGCCCGTATGGGAGGCCCTGGAGGCCGAGGGCGTCATCGGCCGGCTGCTGCCCGACTGGGAACGCGTCCGCTGCCGCCCGCAGCGCAACGCCGTGCACACCTGGACCGTCGACCGCCACCTGGTCGAGACCGCGGTACGCGCCGCCGCGCTGACCCGCCGGGTGCACCGCCCCGACCTGCTGCTGGTCGCCGCGCTGCTGCACGACATCGGCAAGGGCTGGCCCGGCGACCACTCCGTGGCCGGCGAGACCATCGCCCGCGACATGGCGGCCCGGCTCGGCTTCGACAGCCGCGACACCGCCGTGATCGCCACCCTCGTCCGGCACCACCTGCTGCTCATCGAGACCGCCACCCGGCGCGACCTGGACGACCCGGAGACCGTCGCCGCGGTCGCCGAGGCCGTCGCCGGCCCCGGCACCCTGGAACTCCTGCACGCCCTCACCGAGGCCGACGCGCTGGCCACCGGGCCCGCCGCCTGGAGCTCCTGGCGCGACGGCCTGGTCACCGACCTGGTCGCCCGCGTCGCCGACCGGCTCGCCGGGGAGCCCGCGGCCGACCCCCGCGAGACGGAGGGCCCGACCGCCGAAGAGGAGCGGCTGGCCATCGAGGCCGGGCGCACCGGCGGCCCGGTGCTCGCGCTGCACACCAGGCACGAGAGCACACCGCAGGCCGCGGACGACGGCACGGCCACCGCCCGGGAACCGATCGGCGTGGAGCTCCTGATCGCCGTCCCCGACCAGGCCGGCGTGCTGCCCGCCGCGGCCGGCGTGCTGGCCCTGCACCGGCTCACCGTCCGCGCCGCGGACCTGCGCGCCCTCGACCCCATCGGCCAGGGCCCGGTCCTGCTGCTCAGCTGGCGGGTCGCCGCCGAGTACGGTTCACTCCCCGAGGCCGACCGGCTGCGCGCCGACCTGGTCCGCGCCCTGGACGGCTCCCTCGACATCCCCGCCCGCCTCGCCGAACGCGAACGCGCCTACGCCCGCCGCTCCCGCGCCGTACTGGCCCCGCCGCCGCGCGTCACCGTCGCCACCGGCAGCTCCCGTACGGCCACCGTCATCGAAGTCCGCGCCCAGGACGCGCACGGGCTGCTGCACCGGATCGGCCGGGCGCTGGAGGCGGCCGGGGTGTGGGTGCGCAGCGCCCATGTCAGCACCCTGGGGGCGAACGCGGTGGACACGGTGTACGTCACGCGGGACGACGGGACGCTGCTGCCGGAAGGGGAGGCGGCGGATCTGGCGAAGGCGCTGGAAGAGGCGCTGCGGTAGCGCCCTGTAGCGAGCCCGTCCGGTGCCCGTCCGGTGCCCGCCCGGCGGCGCCCGGTGAACGGCCGGGAGCGGGTCCGGGACGGTCCGCTTGCGTGGCCGGATACCCTAGAAGCCGACTGCACCCCGCCCCCGACCCCGAGGATCGACGACCGCCGTGTTCGATACGCTTTCCGACCGCTTGGCGAGTACTTTCAAAAACCTCCGGGGCAAGGGCCGCCTGAGCGAGGCGGACATCGATGCCACGGCGCGCGAGATCCGTATCGCCCTCCTTGAGGCCGACGTCGCCCTCCCGGCCGTCCGCTCCTTCATCAAGCACGTCAAGGAACGCGCCTCCGGTACCGAGGTCTCCCAGGCGCTGAACCCGGCCCAGCAGGTCATCAAGATCGTCAACGAGGAGCTCATCGGCATCCTCGGCGGCGAGACCCGCCGGCTGCGGTTCGCCAAGACAGCGCCGACGGTCATCATGCTGGCGGGTCTGCAGGGTGCCGGTAAGACGACCCTGGCCGGAAAGCTCGGCCGTTGGCTCAAGTCGCAGGGCCACGCCCCGCTGCTGGTCGCCTGCGACCTCCAGCGCCCCAACGCCGTCAACCAGCTCCAGGTCGTCGCCGAGCGCGCCGGCGTCGCCTTCTACGGCCCCCAGCCGGGCAACGGCGTCGGCGACCCCGTCCAGGTCGCCAAGGACTCCATCGAGCACGCGCGCACCAAGCAGCACGACGTCGTCATCGTCGACACCGCCGGACGCCTCGGTATCGACGCCGAGATGATGCAGCAGGCCGCCGACATCCGCGACGCGGTCAGCCCCGACGAGGTCCTGTTCGTCGTCGACGCGATGATCGGCCAGGACGCGGTCAACACCGCCGAGGCGTTCCGCGACGGCGTCGGCTTCGACGGCGTGGTGCTGTCCAAGCTGGACGGCGACGCCCGCGGTGGTGCCGCGCTCTCCATCGCGCACGTCACCGGCAAGCAGATCATGTTCGCGTCCAACGGCGAGAAGCTGGACGACTTCGACGCGTTCCACCCGGACCGCATGGCGTCCCGCATCCTCGGCATGGGCGACATGCTGTCGCTCATCGAGAAGGCCGAGCAGACCTTCAGCCAGCAAGAGGCCGAGAAGATGGCGGCCAAGCTGGCGAAGGGCCCCAAGGAATTCACGCTGGACGACTTCCTGGCCCAGATGGAGCAGGTCCGCAAGATGGGCTCCATCTCCAAGCTTCTCGGCATGCTGCCCGGTATGGCGCAGATGAAGGACCAGATCAACAACCTCGACGAGCGCGAGGTCGACCGTACGGCCGCGATCATCAAGTCGATGACCCCGGCCGAGCGCCAGGACCCGACGATCATCAACGGCTCGCGCCGCGCCCGTATCGCCCGGGGCTCCGGTGTGGACGTCAGCACCGTCAAGAACCTCGTCGAGCGGTTCTTCGACGCCCGCAAGATGATGTCGCGGATGGCCCAGGGCGGCGGGATGCCCGGCATGCCTGGGATGCCGGGCATGGGTGGCGGTGCCGCGCGGAAGAAGAAGCAGCTCAAGCAGGCCAAGGGCAAGCGCAAGAGCGGCAACCCGATGAAGCGCAAGGCCGATGAAGAGGCCGCGGCGGCGCGCCGCGAGGCCGCGGCGGCGGGCAACCCGCTGGGCCTTCCGCAGGACGCCGGCCAGGACCCGCAGAACTTCGAACTGCCCGAGGAGTTCAAGAAGTTCATGGGGTGAGCACGCCGGGGCGGGGGGTGCTTTTCCCTCTTGGCCCGGCTCCCGGGCCGCCCCTCTGTCTTTCCTTGCGTGCTTTCCTTGCGTGCCCACCGGCCTCGTCGCCCGGTCAGTCGGTCCTTCTTAGCTTCCTCGCCTGGCTGTCCGGCTCTGTTCGCCTCCTCGCCCGCCCACCCGCCCCCTCCGCACCTCCTCACCCGCCCACCCCCCGAAGGGGGGTGGGCGGCGGGGAAAAAATCAGGCGCGGGGTGGGCGGCGGGTAAGAGGAGCGCACCCCACGGAGTTCCGCACCCCACGGGCCCCCACGGTGACGCCCTCACGGGCCCACCCCCACGCAAGGTTCACCCCCGGGAACTCGCCCCAGCCGGAGCCGCAGCGTCAACCGGGCCTCCAGGGAAGGCGGTTCGCGCCCTGCCAGGGCGGCCGGGCCTAACGGGTGCGCGCGATCAGGTAGCGGAACACGTTCGGCATCCACACCGTGCCGTCCGCACGCTGATGCGGATGCAGCGCCTCCGTCAGCTCCTTCTCCACCTGCCGCGGCTCGGTGGCCTCCAGCGCCGCGTCGAACAGCCCCGTCGACAGCAGCCCGCGCACCGCGCTCGCCATGTCCGCGTAGCCGAACGGGCAGGACACCCGCCCCGACCCGTCGGGCCGCAGCCCCGCCCGGTCCGCCAGTTCCTCCAGATCGTCCCGCCCGGCCAGCCGCCAGCCGGCGGAGCCGGCGGCGAAGCCGGCGGGGGAGTCGGCCAGCCGCTGCGCCACCCGCAGCACCCCGGACGTGGCACACCGCTCCACCGGACCCCAGCCGCCCAGCACCACCGCGCTGCCGCGCTCCGCCAGCGCCGCCGCCGCGGTCAGCGACGCGGTCAGCCCCCCGGCGCTGCTCCCGCAGCCCACCGGGTGGAACGCCGTCACCACGGTGAACGCCGCGTCCTCCGGCGCCGCGTCCGCCAGCCCGCCGCTGACCAGCCGGGTCACCTCCGGCATCCCGTCCGGCGTGAGCCGCTCGCGGGCCAGCTCCAGCCGGCACTCGTCCGCGTCCACGCCGCTGACCTGGGCGCCGCGCGCCGCCGCCAGCAAAAGCGCCAGCCCGGAGCCGCAGCCCAGCCCGAGCAGCCGGGTGCCGGGCCCGACGCCGAGACGCTCGTACGCGGCTTCGTAGAGGGGGACCAGCATGCGCTCCTGGATTTCCGCCCAGTCACGGGCACGCGCTCGGGCGCCGGCCGCGGCGGGCGGGTCGTCGCAGCGCATGGACCCGGTGTTCGGAAGCTGGTGCCGCACGAGCGTGGGTGACATCGAAAGCGCCCCTATTCGCCGAGAACCCGAAGCTGATCCGTACCGTCCGCCCCCGTTTCCGAGCGTTGTGCGCCCCCGCAATTCCAGACAACTGCGCATCCGTCCGGCCGTCCAGAGGGTGCGCCGGGGTTGTCTCCCGCGCGCCCCCATGTGCGCCGGGCCCCCACCCCGGAGCGCCGTTCCAGGGTGCCCCGGCGAGCGCGGTCCCGCCACGGCAACGCGCACCACCCGGCACCCGCGCGCCGGCCGGGCCCCGCGCCCGGGCGGGTCGCGCTGCCCTACGGTGGAGGGGCGGGGCGGTGCCCGGGGCGATCCCTGCCACCCGTAACATCGCCGCGTGATGGTTGCCCCGGCGTACGACCGGCTTACGCCATGCGGCGTACGCGGGGGTACGCGGTGGTACGTACCGGCTTGCTGCCCGGCGGGCGCCTTCTCCGCAGATCGGCGCACCAGGCCCGCGGCACGGCCGATGACCAGAAACTGACCGGTACGTGCAAATTATTTGGGATGCCCCGGAATCGGAACACTGGGCGACCCCGGCTCGTTGTCACGACGTGAGCACGACACCGCCTGTTCTCGCCGCCGAGCTGGCGCTCGCGTGGGCCGACATTCAACGGCACCACCCCGAGCTGCCGGACCTGGCCGCGCCCGAGTCCCTGATCGGAGAGTCCTCGTCCGCCTGCGGCGCCGAACTCTCCTTCGAACGGCTGCTCCATGAGGCAGTCCACGGCATCGCCGCCGCCCGCGGCATCCGCGACACCTCCAGGGCAGGCCGCTACCACAACCGCCGGTTCCTGGCGATCGCCGAGGAGCTGGGCCTGGACCACGCCGACGAGCCGCATCCCAGCAGCGGCTTCTCGCTGGTCACGCTCAACCCCGAGGCCAGAAGGCGCTACCGCCCCACCATCGAGCGGCTCACCAGAGCTCTCAAGGCCCACAGTGCCGCGACCGCCACCGACACCGCCCGCAGCTTCCGCGGCCCGGCCGCCCGGCACGGTTCCTCCGGGGGCGGCGTGCGCGTCAAGGCCGTCTGCGACTGCGGACGCAATGTCCGGGTCGTACCGTCCGTGCTGGCCCAGGCGCCGATCGTCTGCGGCGGCTGCGGCAAGCCCTTCCGTATCCCCGAGGTGGCCGCGGTCGGCTGACCCCGGGGCGTGTGGCACAATGAATGGCTGTACTCGACAGTCGCACAGGACCCCTCTCTCCTCCGGCTGACGCGTCCATCGGGCACCCGAGTACCGCAACCCCACGTGGCATCTCGTTGTGCCCAACCACGTCAAGACCAGGAGACACCACTCCAGTGGCAGTCAAGATCAAGCTGAAGCGTCTGGGCAAGATCCGTGCGCCTCACTACCGCATCGTCGTAGCCGACTCCCGCACCCGCCGTGACGGCCGGGCCATCGAGGAGATCGGCCTGTACCACCCGGTGCAGAACCCCTCGCGCATCGAGGTCGACTCGGAGCGCGCGCAGTACTGGCTGGGCGTCGGCGCGCAGCCGACCGAGCCCGTCATGGCCATCCTCAAGGTCACCGGCGACTGGCAGAAGTTCAAGGGCCTGCCCGCCCCGGCGCCGATGAAGGTCGCCGAGCCGAAGCCCGACAAGAGCGCCCTCTTCGAGGCCGCCGCCAAGGCATCCGGCGACGAGCCGAAGGGTGAGGCCATCACCCCCAAGGCGAAGAAGTCCGACAAGAAGGCGGACGAGGCCGCGGCCGAGGCCGACAAGCCCGCCTCTGAGCCCTCCGAGGACTGAGCGTGCTTGAGGAGGCCCTTGAGCACCTCGTCAAGGGCATCGTCGACAACCCCGATGACGTGCAGGTAGCCTCGCGCACCCTGCGCCGCGGGCGCGTGCTGGAGGTCCGGGTCCACCCCGACGACCTCGGCAAGGTGATCGGCCGCAACGGCCGTACCGCCCGTGCGCTGCGGACCGTCGTGGGCGCCATCGGCGGCCGGGGCATCCGCGTCGACCTCGTCGACGTCGACCAAGTTCGCTGACAAGTTGAACACCGGCTCGGGCCGGGGAGGGCCTTCGGGTCGTCCCCGGCCC
>NZ_JBNHIN010000013.1:81102-139956 GCF_050054615.1 Streptomyces sp. YGL11-2 | reverse complement strand
CCCCCCCCCCGCGCTCGTATGCCACCGTGGGACCACGGCCACCCGTTGGATCGACGGTCACCACCCCCGTCGGACCCACCACCGCCACCATCAATAGAGGAACCCCCACGTTCCTCGGCCACGTCCGCGAGAGCGGCAGCTCAGCCGCAAAGGGGAGCAGCACAGTGCAGTTGGTAGTCGCCCGGATCGGCCGCGCCCACGGAATCAAGGGCGAGGTCACCGTAGAGGTGCGCACCGACGAGCCGGAACTGCGGCTCGGCCCCGGCGCCGTCCTGGCCACCGAACCGTCCTCCGCCGGACCGCTCACCATCGCCACCGGCCGCGTCCACAGCGGCCGGCTGCTGCTGCGCTTCGAGGGCGTCGCGGACCGCACGGCCGCCGAGGCGCTGCGCAACACCCTGCTCATCGCGGAGGTCGACCCCGAGGAGGTCCCCGAGGACCCCGAGGAGTTCTACGACCACCAGCTGATCGACCTCGACGTCGTCACCCGCGACGGCACCGCCGTCGGCCGGATCACCGAGGTCTCCCACCTGCCCTACCAGGACCTGCTGATCGTCCAACGGCCCGGCGGCGGCGAGGTCATGATCCCGTTCGTCAGCGAGATCGTGCCCGAGATCGACCTGGAGGAGCAGCGCGCGGTCATCGATCCGCCGCCCGGCCTCCTCGACGAGAACCAGGCCGAGATCGCCTCCGGCCGCGAGGACAGCTGATGCGGCTCGACGTCGTCACGATCTTCCCCGAATACCTCGAACCGCTGAATGTCTCGCTCGTC
Source organism: Streptomyces sp. YGL11-2 (assembly GCF_050054615.1). Classification (NCBI taxonomy): domain Bacteria; kingdom Bacillati; phylum Actinomycetota; class Actinomycetes; order Kitasatosporales; family Streptomycetaceae; genus Streptomyces; species Streptomyces sp. YGL11-2. The sequence continues at coordinate 139,184 of NZ_JBNHIN010000013.1, read as the reverse complement.
GGCAAGGCCCGCGCCCGCGGGCAGCTCGACGTCCGCATCCACGACCTGCGGCAGTGGACCCACGACAGGCACCACACCGTCGACGACAGCCCCTACGGCGGCGGCCCCGGCATGGTCATGAAGCCCGAGCCCTGGGGCGAGGCGCTCGACGAGATCATCGCCTCCGGCGACGGCGAACCCGTGATCGTCGTCCCCACCCCCAGCGGCGCCCCCTTCACCCAGCAGCTGGCCGTCGAACTCTCCGTCAAACCCTGGCTGGTGTTCACCCCGGCCCGCTACGAAGGCATCGACCGCCGCGTCATCGAGGAGTACGGCGACCGGCTGGACGTCCGCGAGGTCTCCATCGGCGACTACGTGCTCGCCGGCGGCGAGGCCCCCGTACTGGTCATGGTCGAGGCGGTGGCCCGGCTGCTGCCCGGCGTCCTGGGCAACGCCGCCTCCCACCAGGACGACTCCTTCGCCCCCGGGGCGATGGCCGACCTCCTGGAGGGGCCCGTCTACACCAAGCCCCCGGAGTGGCGCGGTCGGACCATCCCGGAGGTGCTGCTCAGCGGCCACCACGGCAAGATCGCCCGCTGGCGCCGGGACGAGGCGTTCCGCCGCACCGACCGCAACCGCCCCGACCTCATCGAGCGCGCCGACCCCGCCGCCTTCGACAAGAAGGACCGGGAGATCCTGTCCGTACTGGGCTGGTCGGAGAACGAGGGGGGCCGATTTGGGCGGGCGAGCGGGGCCGTGGAAGAATAGGCCGCTGCTGTGTGCGTCCGGCGCGCGCCCCTGCCACAGGGGGAACGACGCCCGCCCGACGGAACGGCATCCGAAAGAACCTTTCCCCATATCCCGTTGATGACCTGTGGCATCAGCGAAGAAAGCAGTAGGTCATGCACCTTCTCGACAACGTCGACGCCGCTTCCCTGCGCAGCGACGTCCCGGCCTTCCGCCCGGGTGACACCGTCAACGTCCACGTCCGCGTCATCGAGGGCAACCGCTCCCGTGTGCAGCAGTTCAAGGGCGTCGTCATCCGCCGTCAGGGCTCCGGCGTGCGCGAGACCTTCACGGTCCGCAAGGTCAGCTTCTCGGTCGGCGTCGAGCGCACCTTCCCGGTGCACACCCCGATCGTCGAGAAGATCGAGGTCGTGACCCGCGGTGACGTCCGTCGCGCCAAGCTGTACTTCCTCCGTGAGCTTCGCGGCAAGGCCGCGAAGATCAAGGAGAAGCGCGACAACTGAGCCGCGCCGCACCGGGCCGCGGATTTCCGCCCCGGTGCACCGCGAGGCCACGCTCGCGTCCGGTGTCCGGACCCGGCCGGATAGGCTCTGGGCCCGATGGACACCGATGCACAGCTCACGGAGCGCGACCCCTCTCCCGCCCCCGACCGGGGGCCGGAGCAGCGGTCGCGCTCCGCGCGTTTTCTCAGCTCGGTGGGGCGCCTGCGGTACCGGCCGGTCACCCTCTTCGCCCTCTGCCTGGCCTTCCTGTTCCTGCTCAGCACCTTCGTCGCGCAGCCCTTTCTGATCCCCAGCACCTCCATGGAGAACACCCTCCAGGTCGGGGACCGGGTGCTGGTCAACAAGCTGGCGTACCGTTTCGGCAACCAACCGCGGCGCGGCGATGTCATCGTCTTCGACGGCATGGGCACTTTTGTTCACAGGGAGCAGGAGGAGAATCCCGTCACGGGACTGCTGCGCGGGGCCGGTTCGGCCCTGGGCCTGGCCCCGGCCGCCGACACCGACTACGTCAAGCGCGTGATCGGTATCGGCGGGGACCATGTGACCTGCTGCGACAAACGGGGGCGGATCGAAGTGAACGGTGAGCCGGTGAGCGAGAGCTATCTCTACCCGGGGGACGCGCCGTCCGCCGTGCCCTTCGACACCGTGGTGCCGGAGGGCAAGCTGTGGGTCATGGGCGACCACCGCGCCAGATCCAGTGACTCCCGCGACCACCTGGGCGAGGCCGGCGGCGGCACCGTCCCCGTGGACAAGGTCATCGGCCGGGCGGACCTGATCACCTGGCCGTTCAGCCGCTGGCGCACCATCGGCACACCGCGATCCTTCGACGGCATACCGGCTCCGGCGGGCCCGCATGGGTAACCGGGGACGCCCGCGTCACGGGCGCCAGGACACTCAGGAGCCCGGCCATGTCGCCGGCGGCGCGTACGGCGGCCAGGGGGAGGGCGAGGACCACGAGAGCCCGCAGGGGACCCGCCGGGCGACCGGTGGCCGGGCCGAGCGGCGGCGCCAGGCCCGCCGTATCAAGCGCCGCAGACGCCGCTCCTACCTCAAGGAAATCCCCATCCTGGTCGGCGTGGCGCTGGCCATCGCGCTGGTCCTGAAGACCTTCCTCGTCCAGGCGTTCGTGATCCCGTCGGGCTCCATGGAGCAGACGATCCGGATCGGGGACCGCGTCCTGGTCGACAAGCTCACCCCCTGGTTCGGCGCCAAGCCACAGCGCGGCGACGTCGTCGTCTTCAAGGACCCGGGGGGCTGGCTCAAGGGCGAGCAGAACCAGACGTCCGGCGACCCCGGCCCGTTCAAGGACTTCATGACCTTCATCGGGCTGCTGCCGTCGGCCAACGAGCAGGACCTGATCAAGCGGGTGGTGGCGGTCGGCGGCGACACCGTCCGCTGCTGCGACAAACAGGGCCGGGTGACGGTCAACGGGACGCCGCTGACCGAGCCGTACGTCCACCCCGGAAACCCGCCCTCCCAGCTGACGTTCACCGTCAACGTCCCCACCGGGCGGATCTTCGTGATGGGCGACCACCGCTCCAACTCCGCGGATTCGCGCTACCACCTGGACGAGCCGTACCGTGGCACGGTCTCGGAGGACAACGTCGTGGGCCGGGCCGTGGTCATCGCCTGGCCGTTCAGCCACTGGCGGATGCTCGAAGAACCCGACACCTTCGCAACGGTGCACGACGCGCCGGGCGCGAAGGCGGCGGCAGCGAACGTGCCGCATAGGCTGTCACCCGAGAGTTTGACCGTACTCCCGACCCCTGCGGAACTCCCGCTCGTTATGGGAGTGGTGGGCCTGCACCGGTTGACGGGCAGGCGAGAGCGCGGAGTAAGGAGCAGATGTGGGGGACTTGGCGGTCGGCGCGCGGTCCGGAACCGAAGAGCCCGAAGAGCCGGCGGGGCGCGGTGAGACCGCGCGGTCGGCGGCGAGTTCCGTGCATCAGCCACAGTCACAGTCAGGACGGTCCGCGCCGGCGGACCTCTCGAAGCAGTCGGACACAGCGGCCGGCGAGGAGGCGAGCGGCAGCGTGACCAAGGGCAAGAAGCCGCGTGCCTTCTGGAAGGAGCTGCCGATCCTCATCGGCATCGCCCTGCTCCTCGCGCTGCTGATCAAAACGTTTCTGGTGCAGGCGTTCTCCATCCCGTCCGACTCCATGCAGGACACCCTCCAGCGTGGGGACCGGGTCCTGGTGGACAAGCTCACACCGTGGTTCGGGTCCAAGCCGCAGCGCGGCGAGGTCGTCGTCTTCCACGACCCGGGCGGCTGGCTCAACGAGACGCCCACCCCGCAGCCCAACCCGGTCCAGAAGGTCCTCAGCTTCATCGGGCTGATGCCCTCGGCCGAGGAGAAGGACCTGATCAAGCGGGTCATCGCAGTCGGCGGCGACACCGTCGAGTGCCAGGGCACCGGCCCGGTCAAGGTCAACGGCAAGGCCCTCAAGGAGGACTTCTACGTCTTCCCCGGTGCCACCCCGTGCGGCGACCGCCCCTTCGGCCCGATCCACGTCCCCAAGGGCCGGATCTGGGTGATGGGCGACCATCGCGACGACTCCCTCGACTCCCGCTACCACCAGAACCTGGAGGGCAAGGGCACGGTCTCCGAGGACGAGGTTGTCGGACGGGCCTTCACCATCGCCTGGCCCATCAACCGCTGGGCAACCCTCCCCGTACCGGACACCTTCGACCAGGCCGGGATCAACAAGGCAATGGCCGCGGCTCCGGCCGCGCTGGGCCTGACCGGCGCGGTGCCGATCGTGCTGTGGCGCCGCCGGAGGCTTACCGGAGGGCGTAACCCCAGGTAAGGTGCCGTCCCGGATCTTTCGACGCGGGCCGGTACCGCGGGGTGGGAGCGCTGGGATGAGCAGCAGTACGGAACGCAGGACGGACGGCCGCGGCCGGACCACGGGCGGTGTGCTCTCCGGTCTGGCCGTGGCCGTCGGCTGTGTGCTGTTCCTGGGCGGCTTCGTCTGGGGGGCGCTGACCTACCGCCCCTACACGGTGCCGACCGATTCGATGACCCCGACGATCTCCGTAGGGGCCCGGGTGCTGGCCGAGAAGGTCAACGGCTCCGAGATACGCCGCGGCGACATCGTCGTCTTCAAGGACTCGACCTGGGGCGCGCTGCCGATGGTCAAGCGGGTCGTCGGCATCGGCGGCGACAAGGTCGCCTGCTGCACCAAGCAGGGGCTGCTGACGATCAACGGAATCCCCGTTGAAGAACCGTATCGGCAGGGTGGTGGCCCCGCCTCACCCGTCGGCTTCAAGGCCACGGTCCCCAATGGTCAGCTCTTCCTCCTGGGCGACCACCGCAGCGACTCCCTCGACTCCCGCGTCCACCTCACCGACGGCGACCAGGGCTCCGTACCGCGCAGCGCCGTCGAGGCCCGGGTCGACGCCCTCGCCTGGCCGCTCGGCAGCGTCGGCGTGATGCAGCGCCCCGCGGCCTTCTCCGCCCTCCCCGGGGGCACGTCCCAGCCGGGGCCCATCCAGCCCATCACCCTGGCCGTCGTCGCGGGCACGGTGCTCATCCTGGGAGGTGCGGCATACGGGCCGATCGCGCGGAGGAAGGGGCGCCGGCGTGGCTGAGCGGGAGCGGGAGCCGAACGCCGCGCCGGCGCGGAAGCCGGAACGGACGGTGACCGGCGGTCAGCCTGCCGAGGTGCGGCAGGTCTCCCGTGTCGTCCTGCTCGACCCCGACGGCCGGATCCTGCTGCTGCACGGCTTCGAACCGGACAACCCCGACGACACCTGGTGGTTCACCCCCGGTGGCGGTGTGGAAGGCGCCGAGACCCGCGAGGAGGCGGCGCGCCGAGAGCTCGCCGAGGAGACCGGCATCACCGATGCCGTCCTGGGCCCCGTCCTGTGGAAGCGCCGCTGCGCCTTTCCGTTCGACGGGCGACGCTGGGAGCAGGACGAGTGGTACTACCTGGGGCGGACCCACCGGACCGCCACCGACACCGGCGGCCACACCGACCTGGAACGACGCAGCGTCTCGGGACTGAGGTGGTGGACTTCGGAGGAACTGTCGGCGACGCATGAGACGGTGTATCCGACCAGACTCGCCGGGCTGCTGCGCACACTGCTCGACGAAGGCCCCCCGAGTGCGCCAGTGCTCCTGGAGACCGAGAGGGTCTGACGCACAATAGGGGGACGCACGGCTGAAGGGGATCTGCCATGAGCGCCGAGGACCTCGAAAAGTACGAGACCGAGATGGAGCTGAAGCTCTACCGGGAGTACCGCGACGTCGTCGGGCTGTTCAAATACGTGATCGAGACCGAACGTCGCTTCTACCTCACCAACGACTACGAGATGCAGGTGCACTCGGTGCAGGGTGAAGTGTTCTTCGAGGTCTCGATGGCCGACGCATGGGTCTGGGATATGTACCGACCGGCCCGTTTCGTCAAGCAGGTGCGGGTACTCACGTTCAAGGACGTGAACATCGAAGAGCTCAACAAGAGCGATCTGGACCTTCCGGGAAGCTGACCGGTGGAGGGGCGGACCGGGGAATCGCCCCTCGCGGAGCGGCCCCGGTCACCCCGGCGGGTGACGGAGTTGTCCACAACAGATCCGCTGTCCACCAAGATCCAATAGCTACGCGCGGAGGCGTCACAGTCGGTGCCGGAGGTGGTACCGCATGAACGCCACACACACCGGCAGGCAGGCCGGAGACAGCGCACGGACCCGGGACGGCGGACGGACCGCGGACGGCACGGACACCGGGGACGGTGCCGGAGCCGCCAAAGACACGGAGACCAGGGACGGCCACGGGCCTCCAGCAGCCGCACGGAGCCGAGAACACCCGGCGCCCGGCACCACCGCACGCGCCAGGAAGAACGCCCCCACCGGGCCAGGCGCCCGCCGCAGAGCAGCGCGCGCCCCGGACCGGCCCACGACGGCCGCCCGGCCCCGCACCCGCCGCCGCGCACTGGGGCGCTACGGCGAGGACCTGGCGGCCCGGCGCCTCACCGAGGCCGGGATGCGGATCCTCGACCGGAACTGGCGCTGCCGCGACGGCGAGATCGACATCGTCGCCGCCGACGGCGACACCCTGGTGATCTGCGAGGTCAAGACCCGCAGGGCGGGCTCCTACGAACACCCCATGGCCGCGGTACGGCCCGCGAAGACCGCCCGGCTCCGGCTGCTCGCCGAACGCTGGCTGGAGCGGCACGGCGGCCCACCGCCCGGCGGCGTACGGATCGACGTCATCGGCGTCCTACTGCCCGCCCGCGGCGCCCCCGTGGTCGAACACGCACGGGGGGTGACGTGATGGGGTTCGCCCGCACCTGCTCCGTCGCCCTGGTCGGCGTCGAAGGAGTCGTCGTCGAGGTCCAGGCCGACCTGGAGCCCGGCGTGGCCGCCTTCACCCTCGTCGGACTCCCCGACAAGAGCCTGGTCGAATCCCGCGACCGGGTGCGCGCCGCCGTCGTGAACTCCGGCGCCGAGTGGCCGCAGAAGAAGCTCACCGTCGGCCTCAGCCCCGCCTCCGTGCCCAAAAGCGGCAGCGGATTCGACCTCGCCGTGGCCTGCGCGGTCCTCGGTGCCGCCGAGCGCCTGGACCCCCGTGAACTCACCGACCTGATGATGATCGGCGAACTGGGCCTCGACGGCCGCGTCCGGCCCGTACGCGGCGTGCTGCCCGCCGTCCTCGCCGCCGCCGACGCCGGATACCGCCAGGTCGTCGTACCCGAACAGACCGTCGCCGAGGCTTCCCTCGTCCCCGGCGTCTCCGTCCTCGGCATCCGCAGCCTGCGGCAGCTCATCGCCGTCCTCGCCGACGAACCCGTGCCGGACGAGGAGAACCCCCTCGAAGAAGGCCGCCCCGACCCCCTTCTCGCCGGGCTCACCACGCCCGGCACCGGCGTCGGCGCGGGCCTGCCACCCGGCGACCACACCCCCGACCTCGCGGACGTCGCAGGCCAGCACGGCGCCCGCCGCGCCCTGGAGGTAGCCGCCGCCGGCCGCCACCACATCTTCTTCAAAGGCCCGCCGGGAGCCGGCAAAACCATGCTTGCCGAACGACTCCCGGGGCTGCTACCGGCCCTGAGGCCCAAGGAGTCCCTCGAGGTCACCGCCGTCCACTCCGTCGCCGGTACCCTCCCACCAGGACAGCCACTCGTCCACCGTCCGCCCTACTGCGCCCCGCACCACTCCGCGACCATGGCATCCCTCGTCGGGGGCGGCACCGGTCTGCCCAGGCCAGGAGCCGTATCGCTCGCCCACCACGGCGTGCTCTTCGTGGACGAGGCCGCCGAATGCAGCCCACGCGTCCTGGACGCCTTACGCCAGCCACTGGAATCCGGACACGTCGTCGTCGCCCGAGCCGCGGGCATGATGCGAATGCCCGCCCGCTTCCTCCTCGCCCTCGCGGCAAACCCCTGCCCCTGCGGCAGGCACGGCACCACCGGCGGCGGCTGCGAATGCCGACCCTCCTCGATCCGCCGCTACCGAGCCCGGCTCTCCGGGCCGCTGATGGACCGCGTGGACCTGCGGATCGCCGTGGAACCGGTCGCCCGCTCCGAACTCCTCGCACTCGGCCGCGGCGCCGAATCCACCGCCGACGTCGCCGAACGCGTCCGCGCCGCCCGCGAACGCGCCGCGGCCCGCTACGCGGGCACCCCCTGGCACACCAACAGCGAGGTACCGGGCCACGAACTGCGAACCCGCTGGCAGGTACGCCCCGGCGCGCTGGCCCACGCCGAACGCGACCTGGAATGCGGCCTCCTGACCGCCCGCGGCCTCGACCGCGTCCTCCGCGTCGCCTGGACCGCCGCCGACCTCGCAGGCCGCGACCGCCCCACCCGGGAGGACGTCAACTGGGCCCTCGAACTCCGTACCGGCGTACGCCGCGGCACCGTGGCGACCGCAGCGGGCGCGCAGACGCCGACCGCACGCACGAAGGGGCGGACCGGCGGACGAGCGGAGGTGAGCGATGCCCGCAACGGATGAATGGGGCTTCGCCACCAGTGGGCCCACGGCACACGCCCCGAGCGCCCCCGCTCCCGGCATGCTCTCCGCACCGGACCGCGCCACCAGCGCGCCCACCAGACCGGCCCACGAGGCGAACGGAGCAAGGACGGCAGCCGCCAGCGGCACGGCCCGGCGCGCAACCTGCGAACCGCAGCGGACCGCCCGCGCGGCCCTCACCCGCATCCTCGAACCAGGCGACGAAACAGCCGGCCGATGGCTGCGCGAGATGGGCCCGGTGGCCCTCTGGCACGCACTGTCCGAGGACGACGCGAGCCTTCCCCCGGGCGCGAGCCCCACCAAGGTCGCGGGCCTCAGACTGCGTGCCGCGCGCGCCCGCCCCGCCGCGGACCTCGCGGCCGTCGCCGCGCTCGGCGGCTGCTTCATCTGCCCCGGCGACGAAGAATGGCCACGCCAGCTCGACGACCTCGGCGACGGCCGCCCCATCGGCCTCTGGGTACGTGGTGCGGGCGGCCTCCGACTGTGGGCGCTGCGCTCGGTCGCAGTGGTCGGCGCACGGTCCTGCACCGAATACGGCGCCCACCTCGCCACCACCCTCGGCGCCGGACTCGCCGAGCGCGGCTGGACGGTCGTCTCCGGGGCGGCGTACGGCGTCGACGGCGCCGCGCACCGCGGCGCACTGGCCGCGGACGGCCCGACCGTCGCCGTCCTCGCCTCCGGTGTCGACTACGCCTATCCGCGCGGCCACACCGAGTTGCTCGGCCGGATCGCCGAACAGGGCCTGATCGTGGCCGAGTTGCCGCCGGGCGACCACCCCACCCGCAGCCGCTTCGTGTTGCGCAACCGCGTGATCGCCGCGCTCACTCGGGGCACCGTTGTCGTGGAAGCCGAACTCCGCAGCGGCTCACTGGTCACCGCCCGGCGCGCGCTGTCCCTCGGGAGGTTCACGATGGGCGTGCCGGGGCCGGTCACCAGCGGCCTGTCCGCCGGCGTGCATCAACTCCTGCGCGGCGAAGCCACGGTGGTCACCGATGCCGACGAGGTCATCGAACTTGTCGGCAGCATCGGCGACCTCGCACCCGAGCGGCGCGGTCCGATCCTCGCCCGCGACCTTCTGGACCCGGTCGCCGTCCGCGTACTGGAAGCACTGCCGGCCCGCGGCCCCGCAGACACCGCTCAACTGGCGCGGGAGTCGGGTACACCCCGCGACACCACCCAGGGAAAGCTCTTCGAGTTGCAGTCCCTTGGATTCGTTCAAAGGTGCGGTGAGCGCTGGGAGTTGGCGCGACGCGCCGACTCCGCCGACGGTTCCCGGCGAGGCGGTACTTGACCTTGCGCGAACGGGTGAAAGGGTGAGGGGAATGACCGCAGAATCCAGGTTTGCCTCGCTTCGGCGCGCGAGGCCGACCCGTTGGGAGACGGCGATGTGGCGCAACGGACGCACGGGGTCCTGCCTGCCGCTTCACCGCGTCCGTCCGCACGGCCCTCCGGGAACGCGCCCCCGGCACCCCGTCCGGGTGTCGCCACGCCGGACGAGGTAACCCTGAGGTGCGGGCAGCGGAACGTATCTGCGCACACCCAACCCGCTTTCCTCGCACACCGCGATGCTGCGGTCACGCTACGCTCACAACAATTCAACCCTCATCCATCCACCTACCCGTGTCTCGGCAGAACGGCTCAAGGCGACGAATGCCCCAGCACACCTCCGGGTCTGACCGTGCGGCAGTACCACCCGCCGCGCGCGGCAGCGTGCGCCCCAATCCGCCCACCTCGCTCGACGAGCTGTGGCGCTCCTACAAGGCGTCGGGCGACGGACGCTTGCGGGAACAGCTGATCCTGCACTACTCACCGCTCGTCAAGTACGTCGCCGGCCGCGTCAGCGTCGGACTGCCGCCCAACGTCGAGCAGGCCGACTTCGTCTCCTCGGGAGTCTTCGGACTGATCGACGCCATCGAGAAGTTCGAACCCGAACGCTCCATCAAGTTCGAGACGTACGCCATCACCCGCATCCGCGGCGCCATGATCGACGAACTGCGCGCCCTGGACTGGATCCCACGATCCGTACGGCAGAAGGCCCGAGCCGTGGAACGGGCGTACGCCACGCTCGAAGCGCAACTCCGCCGCACCCCCACCGAGGCGGAGGTCGCCGGCGAGATGGGCATCGCGCTGGAGGAACTCCACGGTGTGTTCAGCCAGCTGTCGCTGGCGAACGTCGTGGCGCTGGAAGAGCTCCTCCACGTCGGTGGCGAGGGCGGTGAACGCCTGAGCCTGATGGACACACTGGAGGACACCGCCGCCGAGAACCCCGTCGAAATCGCCGAGGACCGCGAACTGCGGCGGCTGCTCGCCCGGGCCATCAACACACTCCCCGAACGCGAGAAGACCGTGGTCACCCTCTACTACTACGAGGGCCTCACCCTCGCCGAGATCGGCAACGTCCTCGGCGTAACGGAAAGCCGGGTCAGCCAGATCCACACCAAATCCGTACTCCAGCTCCGGGCGAAACTGGCGGATGTCGGACGCTGAGCGGGCCGCGACGCTCCGTTCGATGTCGCCGGCTGCCACCTCGTGTCGTAACGCGGAGTGCCACAACGCGGGGGCCATCCGTACAGTGGTGGCGTGCCCAGGATTCGAGCGGCCTCGGTGGCCGAGCACCGGACGATGCAGCGCGGCGCCCTCTTGGACGCCGCCCGCACCCTGCTGTCCGAAGGCGGAACGGAGGCGCTGACCTTCCCCGCCCTCGCCGAGCGCACGGGCCTCGCGCGCTCCTCCGTATACGAGTACTTCCGCTCCCGGGCGGCCGTCGTCGAGGAACTGTGCGCCGTCGACTTCCCCGTATGGGCGGCGGAGGTCGAGGCAGCGATGGAAGGCGCCGAAACGCCCAAGAGGAAGGTCGAGGCGTATGTGCGCCGGCAGCTGGCCCTGGTCGGCGACCGCCGCCACCGCGCCGTCGTTGCCATCTCGGCCGGCGAACTGGACGCCGGGGCGAGAGAGAAGATCCGCGCGGCGCACGGCGGCCTGATCGCCATGATCGTCGAGGCGCTCGCCGCCCTCGGCCATGAACAACCCCGCCTCGCCGCCATGCTCCTCCAGGGCGTCGTCGACGCCGCCGTCCGCCGCATCGAACTCGGCGCCGCGGAAAACCCGGAAGAGATCACGGAGGCGGCAGTGGGCATGGTCTTGCGAGGGGTCGGCGGCTGAGGCCACCGGGGCCTTCTGGGGGGCTCCCCCCACCCCACCCCGCCCCTCCTCCACCACCGCTCGCCGCAGCCCGCAGCCCGCAGCCCGCAGCCCGCAGCCCGCAGCCCGCAGCCCGCAGCCCGCAGCCCGCAGCCCGCAGCCCGCAGCCCGCAGCCCGCAGCCCGCAGCCCGCAGCCCGCAGCCCGCAGCCCGCAGCCCGCAGCCCGCAGCCCGCAGCCCGCAGCCCGCAGCCCGCAGCCCGCAGCCCGCAGCCCGCAGCCCGCAGCCCGCAGCCCGCAGCCCGCAGCCCGCAGCCCGCAGCCCGCAGCCCGCAGCCCGCAGCCCGCAGCCCGCAGCCCGCAGCCCGCAGCCCGCAGCCCGCAGCCCGCAGCCCGCAGCCCGCAGCCCGCAGCCCGCAGCCCGCAGCCCGCAGCCCGCAGCCCGCAGCCCGCAGCCCGCAGCCCGCAGCCCGCAGCCCGCAGCCCGCAGCCCGCAGCCCGCAGCCCGCAGCCCGCAGCCCGCAGCCCGCAGCCCGCAGCCCGCAGCCCGCAGCCCGCAGCCCGCAGCCCGCAGCCCGCAGCCCGCAGCCCGCAGCCCGCAGCCCGCAGCCCGCAGCCCGCAGCCCGCAGCCCGCAGCCCGCAGCCCGCAGCCCGCAGCCCGCAGCCCGCAGCCCGCAGCCCGCAGCCCGCAGCCCGCAGCCCGCAGCCCGCAGCCCGCAGCCCGCAGCCCGCAGCCCGCAGCCCGCAGCCCGCAGCCCGCAGCCCGCAGCCCGCAGCCCGCAGCCCGCAGCCCGCAGCCCGCGTGCGCTCACCTTGTCACCGAGGCCGGCTGCGCCGTGTCGCAGGCGTGATCCTCGCTGCTCCTCTCGCGGCTCGCTCCGCGTCAGCCTCACCGCCCGCCCGTCACCTCATCCTTCGCCTCTCCGTACTCCCCTCCATCTCTCCCTCCGCGCCGTCGTTTCGTCGCGCCGCGGACATACCCCACCTGCAGTACGGCTCCCGGACTCCTCCCGCCCCGCCGGCCCCGCCGCGGCCGCCCGACGCATGGCGGCCCAGCGCCCACAGTGCGGCTGTCGCGAGCGCGATCGCTCCTACGAAGGCCGCGCTTGTCGGCGCGTCCGTCGTCTCGTGCGCCGTGGGGGCAGGCCGCCCCGGAACCGGCCGCTTCGATTCCGTTCGCTCAGGGGCGGCAGGGATCGTGGGTTCGGGGATGCCGAAGACGGGGAGCAGCCGGGACGGGCCGCCATGGAGCATGGCCGGTGGCAGCAGCGAGAGTGGGTCCAGGTAGGACTTCCCGCGGAGCAGGCCCCAGTGGAGGCACGGGGCGCGGCAGTGGAACGGGCCGCGTTGCAGCTCGCCGACCGGCTGGCCTGCCGTGACGTGCTGCCCTGGGCGGGCGGTGGCGAGGACTGGTTCGTAGGTGGTGCGTAAGGGCGGGTGCCCCGAGCCGGCCAGCTCGATGGTCAGCACCCCGCGGCCGGCGACGGTGCCGGCGAACGCGACCTGGCCGGGCGCGGCTGCCCGTACGACCGCGCCGGGGGACGCTGCGAGGTCGACGCCGCGGTGGCCCGCCGCCCAGGGTGAAGGGGGCGGTTCCCAGCCGCGTAGCACGGTGGGCCGCAGTCCTGCCGGGCCGTCCACCGGCCAGGATCGGTCGGCTGCCGCCGACGCTGCCCGGCCTTCCGGGCTGGTTCGCGTGGCGCGGGCGGTGGCGCTTGCCGCTTCGAGGCCCAGGGGATCAGCGTTGAACGCATCCCACGCACCTGCTGCCATCGGCACGCACACTGCAGCCGCCACCGCCACCGCCACCGCCACCGCCATCGCCACCGCCATCGCCATCGCCACCGCCCTCGGGAGCGAGAGGGGCTGCCGCGTGGTTGACCTGGGGTGTCGTCTCATGCCCCGACCATGACGGAGTCCGGACGGGCGTGGGGATCTTGGTCGAAAGCTGTGGACGGCGAGCCGATTGTGGATAACGGGGTCACTCGCCCGGGGCACGAAATGGTGCGTGTCGCCCGGTGCATCGCCCGTCCCGTACACTTCTGGTGGCGATCCGGGTCACCGGGTCGACTTCGCACGCCCCGCCGTCAGTGCACCAGTCCCTTTCGGGCAGCACGACAGCCGCGCTCCTCGGTCCTCGGAAGGTTCCGCCCGGTTCCTCCCCTGGCAGGCGCGTCGGGGCGTCAGGCATCGCGGCCGACCGGCCGTGGTGGAACCGAGAAACAACAAGGAGTACGGCCATGGCCGTCGTCACGATGCGGGAGCTGCTGGAGAGCGGCGTCCACTTCGGGCACCAGACCCGCCGCTGGAACCCGAAGATGAAGCGCTTCATCTTCACCGAGCGCAACGGCATCTACATCATCGACCTGCTCCAGTCGCTGTCGTACATCGACCGCGCCTACGAGTTCGTCAAGGAGACCGTTGCCCACGGCGGCTCGGTCATGTTCGTCGGCACCAAGAAGCAGGCCCAGGAGGCCATTGCCGAGCAGGCGACCCGCGTGGGCATGCCCTACGTGAACCAGCGCTGGCTCGGTGGCATGCTGACCAACTTCTCCACGGTCTACAAGCGCCTGCAGCGTCTGAAGGAGCTCGAGCAGATCGACTTCGAGGATGTGGCCGCCTCCGGCCTCACCAAGAAGGAGCTCCTCGTCCTCTCCCGCGAGAAGGCCAAGCTGGAGAAGACCCTCGGTGGTATCCGCGAGATGCAGAAGGTGCCCAGCGCCGTCTGGATCGTGGACACCAAGAAGGAGCACATCGCCGTCGGTGAGGCGCGCAAGCTCAACATCCCGGTTGTCGCGATCCTCGACACCAACTGCGACCCCGACGAGGTCGACTACAAGATCCCGGGTAACGACGACGCGATCCGCTCCGTCACCCTGCTCACCCGCGTGATCGCCGACGCCGTCGCCGAGGGCCTCATCGCACGTTCCGGTGCCGCCACCGGCGACCAGAAGCCCGGCGACAAGGCTGCCGCCGAGCCGCTGGCCGAGTGGGAGCGCGACCTGCTCGAAGGCGACAAGAAGTCCGACGACGAGGCTGCCAAGGCCGAGGCCGAGAAGCCGGCCGCCGAGGTCGAGACCCCGGCCGCCGAGGTCGAGACCCCGGCCGCCGAGGCCGAGAAGCCGGCCGAGCAGGGCTGACCTCAAGACCGGTTGATGACGGCGGGGGAGGGCGTCACAAGCGCCGCCCCCGCCGTCCACCCGTAGATCTTTCGACTTCCGCGATTCCGAGAAGAGATTCACAGACCATGGCGAACTACACCGCCGCTGACGTCAAGACGCTCCGCGAGCTCACCGGCGCCGGCATGTTGGACTGCAAGAAGGCCCTGGAAGAGGCCGAGGGCAATGTCGACAAGGCCGTCGAGGTGCTCCGCGTCAAGGGTCAGAAGGGCGTCGCCAAGCGCGAGGGCCGCTCCGCCGAGAACGGCGCTGTGGTCTCCGTGATCGCCGACGACAACGCCTCCGGCCTCATCCTTGAGCTGAAGTGCGAGACGGACTTCGTCGCCAAGAGCGAGAAGTTCCAGACCGTCGCCAACGCTCTGGCCGCGCACGCCGCCAAGACCAACCCGGCCGACATCGAGGCCCTGCTCGCCTCCGAGATCGAGGCCGGCAAGACCGTCCAGGCGTTCGTCGACGAGGCCAACGCGAACCTCGGCGAGAAGATCGTCTTGGAGCGCTTCGCGCAGTTCTCCGACGGCTACGTGACGGCGTACATGCACCGCACCATGCCTGACCTGCCGCCGCAGATCGGTGTCCTCATCGAGCTCGACACGGAGAACGCCGAGGTCGCCAAGGGCATTGCGCAGCACATCGCCGCCTTCGCCCCGCGGTACCTTGCCAAGGAGGACGTCCCGGCCGAGGTCGTCGAGGCCGAGCGTCGCGTCGCCGAGGAGACCACCCGCGCCGAGGGCAAGCCCGAGGCCGCACTGCCGAAGATCGTCGAGGGTCGCCTCAACGGCTTCTTCAAGGAGGCGACGCTGCTCGGCCAGCCGTACGCCCTCGACAACAAGAAGACCGTCGAGAAGGTCCTCCAGGAGGCCGGTGTCACCCTGAAGCGCTTCTCGCGCATCAAGGTCGGCATCTGAGGCTGCCGCGAAGGCAGCGAATGACTTACGACCCCGCTAGGGTCGTACGCAGTCGGCCGCTCAACGGCCGGCCGCAGATGTGACGAGGAGGCCATTGCCGCACAGGGATCTGGACCAGACCCACGGCAGTGGCCTTCTTCGTATGTGCACGAGGAGAGCTCAATGAATCACGGTGCCGACGGCGCGGACACACACAAAGCCGGCAACGGCGGTAGGCGGCGCTTCCTTCTGAAGCTGTCGGGCGAGGCGTTCGCCGGTGGCGGAGGACTGGGTGTCGACCCCGATGTCGTGCACGCCATCGCCCGGGAGATCGCCGCGGTGGTCCGCGACGGCTATGAGATCGCCATCGTGATCGGCGGCGGCAACTTCTTCCGCGGCGCCGAACTCCAGCAGCGCGGTATGGACCGGGCCCGCTCCGACTACATGGGCATGCTCGGTACGGTCATGAACTGCCTGGCCCTCCAGGACTTCCTGGAGAAGGAGGGCATCGACTCCCGCGTCCAGACCGCGATCACGATGGGCCAGGTCGCGGAGCCGTACATTCCGCTGCGCGCGGTGCGCCACCTGGAGAAGGGCCGGGTCGTCATCTTCGGCGCCGGTATGGGCATGCCGTACTTCTCCACCGACACCACCGCCGCCCAGCGCGCCCTGGAGATCGACGCCGAGGCCATGCTGATGGGCAAGAACGGCGTGGACGGTGTCTACGACTCCGATCCGAAGCAGAACCCGGACGCGGTCAAGTTCGACGCCCTCGAATACGGCGAGGTGATCACCCGCGATCTGAAGGTCGCCGATGCCACCGCCATCACGCTGTGCCGGGACAACAAGCTCCCGATTCTCGTGTTCGAGCTGCTCGCCGAGGGCAACATCGCGCGTGCGGTGAAGGGTGAGAAGATCGGCACGCTCGTCAGCGATCAGAACACCCGGGCCTGACGGCCCCAACTGCCGTGATTCCGTACGGGCATCGGCCCGTACGGGCGGCAACTCCCGGCCGTGGGAAGACCTCGGTACGGGGATGGACAACCGCCTGCCGGTCGGACACCGTGCAGGAGAAGACGCGCGGCAGGGGCGAGGCTCTGCTTCTTACCGAAAAGACCAGGAGCAAGTGGTGATCGAAGAGATCCTCCTCGAAGCCGAGGAGAAGATGGAGAAGGCCGTCGTGGTCGCCAAGGAGGACTTCGCCGCGATCCGCACCGGGCGTGCGCACCCGGCGATGTTCAACAAGATCGTGGCGGACTACTACGGTGCCATGACGCCGATCAACCAGCTGGCGTCGTTCTCCGTGCCGGAACCGCGGATGGCCGTGGTGACCCCGTTCGACAAGAGCGCGCTGCGCAACATCGAGCAGGCGATCCGCGACTCCGACCTCGGCGTCAACCCGAGCAACGACGGCAACATCATCCGTGTGACGTTCCCGGAGCTCACCGAGGAGCGCCGCCGCGAGTTCATCAAGGTCGCCAAGAACAAGGCCGAGGACTCGAAGATCTCGATCCGCAGCGTGCGCCGCAAGGCCAAGGAAGCGCTCGACAAGCTCGTCAAGGACAAGGAGTCCGGCGAGGACGAGGTCCGCCGCGCGGAGAAGGAGCTCGACGACGTCACCGCGAAGTACGTCGCGCAGGTGGACGAGCTCCTCAAGCACAAGGAATCCGAGCTCCTAGAGGTCTGATGAACGAGTCATCCTGGGGGACCCCGCCCGGCGCCGGTCAATGGGGACCGCCCGACCACGGACCGGCTGCCTCGCTGCGCGGGGTGGCGCCCCCCGTCCCGGCGGGTCCCGTGCACGACCGGGGCGACGCGGCGCAGACTCGGCCCATGCCCATCGTGCCCGAGCCGGGCGGACACCAGGACGACCATCGGGACATCCGGGACGACCGGGGGGCTGCTCGACTGAGCGGCCCCCTGTTCCGCGACGACAGGCCGCAGGAGCCCATGCCCACCTCTCTCCCCGGGTCCGGCAGCGCGTCGGACCCAGAGAAACCGAAGAAGAAGAGCGCGGGGCGCAATCTGCGCGCCGCCATAGGGGTCGGTGTCGGCCTCGGCGCGGTCATCCTCGCCTCGCTCTTCGTCTACAAGCCGGTGTTCATCGGTGTGATAGCGATCGCTGTCGTCGTGGGGCTGTGGGAGCTGACCTCGCGGCTGGCGGAGCGCAAGGACATCCGGGTGCCGTTGGTGCCGCTCGCGGTCGGCGGCACCTCCATGGTGGTCGCCGGATACGTCCGCGGGGCCGAGGGGGCGTGGGTGGCGATGGCGCTCACCGCGCTGGCCGTCCTGGTGTGGCGGATGACCGAGGCGCCCGAGAACTATCTGCGGGATGTCACGGCGGGCGTCTTCGCGGCGTTCTACGTGCCGTTCCTGGCGACGTTCGTGGCCCTGATGCTCGCGGCCGGGGACGACGGGCCGCAGCGGGTGCTGACGTTCCTGCTGCTGACGGTCGTCAGCGACACCGGGGCGTACGCGGTCGGCTGGCGGTTCGGCAGGAAGAAGCTCGCGCCGCGGATCAGCCCCGGCAAGACCCGTGAAGGGCTCGTCGGCGCGGTGCTGTTCGCGATGGTGGCGGGCGCGCTGTGCATGGAGTTCCTGATCAAGGGCGGCGCCTGGTGGCAGGGGCTGCTGCTCGGTCTCGCGGTCGCTGCCAGCGCGACCCTCGGTGACCTCGGCGAATCCATGATCAAGCGCGATCTCGGGATCAAGGACATGGGCACCCTGCTGCCCGGCCACGGCGGCATCATGGACCGCCTGGACTCCCTGCTGCCGACCGCGCCGGTGGTCTGGCTGCTGTTCGTGATCTTTGTGGGATCGGGCTGACCGGCGCCGGTTACCCTTGAAGGGCGCGTCGCTCGTGGGCGATGCGCCCTTTCCGCCCCGCAACCGCGGGGGGTGATCCGTGAGGTCTTCTGGCTCCGGCCCCGTCCGGCCCCTGGCTCCGCGACAGCGGAGGACGCCCGGCCTCGTCGTACAGAGGAGTTTCCACTCATGGCACGCCCGGCCCCGGGAGAACTGACATTCGTCGCCCCCCGTGGGGCCAAGAAGCCTCCACGGCACCTCGCCGACCTCAGCCCCGTCGAGCGCCGCGAAGCGGTGGCCGCGATCGGCGAGAAGCCGTTTCGCGCGAAGCAGCTGTCTCAGCACTACTTCGCCCGCTACGCGCACGACCCGGCGGAGTGGACCGACATCCCGGCGGCGGCGCGCGAGAAGCTGGCGGCGGAGCTGCTGCCAGATCTGATGAACGTGGTGCGGCACATCTCGTGCGACAACGACACCACCCGCAAGACCCTGTGGCGGCTGCACGACGGCACGCTCGTCGAGTCGGTGCTGATGCGCTACCCGGACCGGGTCACCATGTGCATCTCCTCGCAGGCCGGCTGCGGAATGAACTGCCCGTTCTGCGCCACCGGACAGGCGGGGCTGGACCGCAACCTCTCCACCGCCGAGATCGTGCACCAGATCGTCGACGGGATGCGGGCGTTGCGTGACGGCGAGGTGCCGGGTGGCCCGGCGCGGCTCTCCAACATCGTCTTCATGGGGATGGGCGAGCCGCTCGCCAACTACAAGCGGGTGGTCGGCGCGATCCGGCGGCTGACCGACCCCGAGCCGGACGGGCTGGGGCTGTCCCAGCGCGGCATCACGGTCTCGACGGTCGGGCTGGTCCCGGCGATGCTGCGGTTCGCCGACGAAGGCTTCAAGTGCCGGCTCGCGGTGTCGCTGCACGCGCCCGACGACGAGCTGCGCGACACCCTTGTGCCCGTCAACACCCGCTGGAAGGTCCGTGAGGTGCTGGACGCCGCGTGGGAGTACGCCGAGAAGTCCGGCCGCCGCATCTCGATCGAGTACGCGCTGATCCGCGACATCAACGACCAGGCATGGCGCGGTGACCTGCTGGGACGACTGCTCAAGGGCAAGCGTGTCCATGTGAACCTCATTCCGCTCAATCCGACGCCGGGCTCGAAGTGGACCGCCTCGCGGCCCGAGGACGAGCTGGCGTTCGTACGGGCCATCGAGGCGCATGGTGTGCCCGTGACCGTTCGGGACACCCGCGGCCAGGAGATCGACGGCGCCTGCGGGCAGCTCGCCGCCTCGGAGCGCTGAACGCC
This sequence comes from Streptomyces sp. YGL11-2, assembly GCF_050054615.1. Taxonomy (NCBI): domain Bacteria; kingdom Bacillati; phylum Actinomycetota; class Actinomycetes; order Kitasatosporales; family Streptomycetaceae; genus Streptomyces; species Streptomyces sp. YGL11-2. The sequence goes on along the minus strand of NZ_JBNHIN010000013.1, from coordinate 119,670 downwards.
CGCTGGTACGGTGTGCTCGAACAAATGCACATTCCGACAGGGGAGCGCCACAGCGCTGAGAGTGCGGAAGCGCCGAAACCACACGGCGCCCGCAGACCCTTGAACCTCGCCCGGGTCATTCCGGGTAGGAAGTTCGGTCGTCACTCATGCTGTTGCGCCCTGCCCACGGTGCGTTGCCGTACGTCACCCGACGTCGCGAGCGGCGGCACCGGGCGGGGCCGCGTCTCTTCCTGGCCAGCCAGGAGGAAATCAGTGAGCACCACCAGCAGGATCACCGCGGCAGCGCTCGCCGCCGCGGCCGGCATGACCGCCCTCTCCGCATGCGGCACCACGGGGGGCAACGGCGGGAGCGCGGATGCCAAGACCGTCACGCTCGTCAGCCATGACTCGTTCAACGCCTCCAAGTCCGTACTGGCCGCTTTCGAGAAGGAGAGCGGCTACAAGGTCAAGGTGCTCAAGGGCGGGGATGCCGGCAAGGCCGTCAACCAGGCGATCCTGTCCAAGGACAACCCGCAGGGCGATGTCTTCTTCGGCATCGACAACACCCTGCTCTCGCGCGGCCTGAAGGCGGGCATCTTCAGCCCGTACCAGGCCAAGGGGCTGGACAGCGTCCCGGCCGACCTGCAGCTCGACAAGGACGCGCACCGCGTCACACCTCTCGACTACGGCGACATCTGCGTCAACTACGACCGCGACTACTTCACCCAGCACAAGATCGCTCCGCCACAGACCTTCGACGATCTGCTCAAGCCCCAGTACAAGGGGCTGCTCGTCACGGAGAATTCCGCGGCCTCCTCTCCGGGGCTCGCCTTCCAGCTCGGAACGGTCGCGAAGTACGGCGATGCCGGCTGGCAGGACTACTGGAAGAAGCTCAAGGCCAATGGGGTCGAGGTCGTCGACAGCTGGGAGCAGGCGTACAACGAGCGCTTCTCGGGCTCCGCGGCCGGCAAGGGCAAGGGCGACAAGCCACTGGTCGTCTCCTACGCGTCCAGCCCGCCCGCCGAGGTGATGGGCAAGAACCCGGCACCCAAGGAGGCACCCACCGGTGTCGCGACCGGCACCTGCTTCCGGCAGATCGAATTCGGTGGTCTGCTCAAGGGCGCGAAGAACGAGAAGGGCGGCAAGGAACTGTTGGACTTCCTGCTGTCGAAGCAGTTCCAGGAGGACATGCCGCTCCAGATGTTCGTCAACCCGGCGCGCAAGGACGCCAAGGTGCCGGAGCTGTTCACCAAGTACGGCGCGACGATCGACAAGCCGACGACGCTGGCACCGGAGACAATCTCCAAGAACCTTGAACAGTGGATCAAGCAGTGGTCCTCGCTCGTTCTGAAGTAGCCCGCGCCCGCCTCGGGAGGCCTGCGCGGGGAACGGCGGTGCGGCTCGGCCTGATGGCTGTGCCGCTCGCCTTCTTCGCGCTGTTCTTCGCCTACCCCGTCGTCGCGATCGTCGGGCGGGGGCTGAAGGACGGCGGACAGTGGCAGCTCGGCCGGCTCGGCGCCGTACTGAGTGACCCGGACGTCCTTCACGTGCTGTGGTTCACGCTCTGGCAGGCAGCTGCCTCGACCGGTCTGACCCTGCTGATCGCCCTGCCCGGCGCCTATGTCTTCGCGCGCTTCGACTTCCCCGGCAAACAGCTGCTCCGGGCGGTGGTGGCAGTGCCGTTCGTGCTGCCGACCGTGGTCGTCGGCTCGGCGTTCCTCGCGCTGGTCGGCAGGGGCGGACTGCTGGACGACCTGTGGGGCGTTCGGCTGGACACCTCGGTGTGGGCGATCCTGCTGGCGCACGTCTTCTTCAACTACGCGGTGGTCGTCCGCACCGTCGGCGGGCTCTGGAGCCAGCTCGATCCGCGACAGGAAGAGGCGGCGCGTGTGCTCGGCGCCGGACGGTTCGCGGCCTGGCGGCGGGTGACACTGCCCGCGCTGGGGCCGGCCGTCGCGGCGGCTGCGCTGATGGTGTTCCTCTTCACCTTCACCTCCTTCGGCGTGGTGCAGATTCTGGGCGGGCCCACCTTCTCGACGCTGGAGGTGGAGATCTACCGGCAGACCGCAGAATTCCTCGATCTGCCGACGGCCGCAGTCCTGACGCTGATTCAGTTCGCTGCGGTGCTGGGGCTGCTGGCGCTGCATGCCTGGACCGTGCGCAGGCGGGAATCCACGCTGCGTCTGGTGGACGCATCGCAGACCGCACGCCGACCGCGCGGCCGCGGCCAGTGGGCACTGCTGTGGGGCACGCTCGCAGTTATCGCCGTGCTGCTCGTCCTGCCGCTGGCCGTGCTCGTCGAGCGGTCCTTCGCGGGGCCTGACGGCTACGGGCTGGTCTTCTACAGGACGCTTCGCTCCGCGGCGGCCGCCGACAGCACCTTCGCCGTCGCCCCGCTCGACGCCGTGTGGAACTCCCTTGCCTACGGCGCGGCGGCCACCATGATCGCCGTGCTGGTGGGCGGGCTGGCGGCAGCGGCTCTGACACGCCCCCAGCCCCGCACCGGCCCGTCCCGGCGGACGTCGATGGCCGGCAGGTTCGTCCGCGGATTCGACGCGCTGCTGATGCTGCCGCTGGGCGTCTCCGCCGTGACCGTCGGCTTCGGCTTTCTGATCACCCTCGACAAGCCTCCGCTGGATCTGCGCGGTTCCTGGTGGCTGGTGCCGCTCGCACAGGCCCTCGTCGGGGTGCCGTTCGTGGTCCGGACGATGCTGCCGGTACTGCGGGCGGTCGACGGGCGGCTGCGGGAGGCGGCGGCCGTTCTCGGAGCGTCGCCATGGCGGGTCTGGCGCGAGGTGGACCTGCCGATGGTGCGGCGGGCACTGCTGATCGCGACGGGCTTCGCCTTCGCCGTTTCGCTGGGGGAGTTCGGCGCGACCGTCTTCATCGCGCGGCCGGACCACCCCACGCTGCCGGTGGCCGTGGCACGGCTGCTGGGGCGTGCCGGAGAGCTCAACTACGGGCAGGCGATGGCCCTGTCGACCATCCTGATGGTGGTGTGCGCCGGTGCCCTGCTGGCCCTGGAGCGCATCCGCACCGACCACTCCGGGGAGTTCTAGATGACGGCGCAGACGGGAAGCACGACACGGGAACTGCTGCGGCTGGGCGGGGTGACCGTCCGCTTCGGCACACCCGGCGGGCGCCCGGCGCTCGACGCGGTGGACCTGGATGTCGCCGCGCAGGAAATCGTGTGCGTCCTCGGGCCCAGCGGCAGCGGCAAGTCGACACTGCTGCGGGTGGTGGCCGGTCTGCAGCAGGCCGATGCGGGCGAGGTGTTGCTGGAGGGGCGGGACCAGGCGGGCGTGCCGACGCACCGGCGCGGGGTCGGGCTGATGTTCCAGGACCACCAGCTTTTCCCGCAGCGCGATGTCGCGGGGAACGTCTCCTTCGGGCTGCGGATGCGGCGCTCCTCGCGCGCCGAGCAGGAGCGTACGGTCGCCGAACTGCTCGACCTCGTCGGGCTCCCCGGCGCCCAGCGGCGGGCCGTTGCCTCGCTGTCCGGTGGTGAACAGCAGCGGGTCGCACTGGCCCGTGCGCTTGCCCCGCGTCCCCGGCTGCTGATGCTCGACGAGCCGCTCGGTCAGCTGGACCGCGGGCTGCGCGAACGCCTCGTCGTCGAACTGCGGCGGCTGTTCGGAGAGTTGGGTACCACCGTGCTCGCCGTCACCCACGACCAGGGCGAGGCTTTTGCACTCGCGGACCGGGTCGTGGTGATGCAGGACGGCAGGATCGCGCAGAGCGGCACCCCCCTGGAGGTCTGGCAGCGGCCGGCCACGGAATTCGTCGCCCGCTTCCTCGGCTTCGACAACGTGGTCGAGGCGACGGTGCAGGGCGAAGCCGGTGCCACGCCCTGGGGCAAGGTGCCGGTGCCGGAGGGCACTTCGGACGGCCCCTGCCGTCTGCTCGTACGCCCCGCCGGCGTACGGCTGACCTCCCCGGTGGACGGATTGCCCTGCACGGTCGCCGCCCGGACGTTCCGTGGCACCCATGTCGCGCTGCTGCTTGAGCCGGCGGGCGGACCGCAACTGGAGGCGGCCTGCCCACTTCGCGATGCGCCGGAGACGGGAGCGCGGGTGGGGGTTTCGTTCGCCGCCGAGGACGTGGTGGTGCTGGACGCCTCGACGGAATAACCGCGTGAAGTACCGCTGCTGTGCCATGGATTGCTCCTGAAGGACGGCTCGCTGCTAGGTCCGAGGGGGAGGGTGGGGACGCCGGCCCTGCGGGACGACCAGGCCCAGCTCATAGGCGAGAATCACCGCCTGGGCACGGTCACGCAGGCCCATCTTGGTGAAGAGCCGGTTGATATGGGTCTTGACGGTGTGATCGGTGATCGTCAGTCGCGTGGCGATCTCTCCGTTGGACAGTCCTTGGGCGATGTGCACGAGCACCTCCACCTCGCGGGCGGTCAGCTCCTCGACTGTGCGGACCGGCACCGGTGCCGACCGTTGCTTGACGAATTCCGCGATCAGCCGCTTGGTCAGCTCGGGTGCGAGCAGCGCATTGCCCTCCGCCACGACCCTGACGGCATGCAGGAGTTCGGGGAACGTGGTGTCCTTGAGGAGGAAACCGCTGGCTCCTGCCGCGAGCGCGTCATAGACGTACTCGTCGAGGCCGAACGTCGTCAGCATCAGCGCCTTGGTCGTACCACCGGACGCCCGGGTGATCTCACGTGCGGCCTCGATGCCGTTCTTGTGCGGCATACGGATGTCCAGCAGCGCCAGGTCGGGGCGTTGCTCCGCGGCGAGACGGACCGCCTGCACACCGTCCTCCGCCTCACCCACCACCTCGATGTCGTCCTGCGTGCCCAGCAGATTGACGAAGCCGGTGCGGACGATCGCCTGGTCGTCGGCGACGATTGCTCTGATCACCACGGGAGCTCCGCTTCCACGAGAAAGCCGCCTTGCGGGCCGCGGCCGGCGGTGAGCTTCCCGCCGAGCAGTGCCGCCCGCTCCTGCATGCCGACCAGGCCGTGGCCGGAGTGGGTCACACCCGGTGGACCCGGCCCGTCGTCCGCGATCCGCACCGCCAGCCGGTCGGACGCGTAGTCGATCTCCACCACCGCATGGGCACCCGGGGCGTGCCTCCGTACGTTGGTCAGCCCCTCCTGCACGATGCGGTAGGCGGACAGCTCCCAGGACGTGGGCAACTCGATCCGATCCCCACTGATCCGCAGGTCGACCGCACCGCCGACCGAACGGTGCTGCGCCATGAGCTCGTCCAGGGCATCGAGGGTCGGCTGGGGAGCCGTACCGGCCTTGTCATCGGGCCCCGTGCGCAGCACGCCCAGCAGCCTGCGCAGCTCCGCCATCGACGACCGGGCCGAAGCGGCGATCTGCTGGAACCCTTCGCGGGCCTGCGGCGAGAGATCAGGGGTGGTGTAGGTGGCGCTCTCCGCCTGCACGGCGATCACCGAAACCGAGTGCGAGACGACATCGTGCAGCTCGCGCGCTATCGCCGCCCGCTCGGACTCGGCGGCCTGCCGGCGCTCCATCGCGATCACCCGCGCCTGCGCGTCCGCCCGCTCGCGCTGTGTCTCTTCGCGCGCGCGTACCGCGTCACCCATCGATACCGCGGCCAGGATCGCCACGGTCAGTACGAACCATTCGGCGAAGAGATCGATGCGGTACGCCTGCGGATGCCACGTCGCGATGTGCCACAGGTTCACCACGAGAGCGAGCGCAGAGCCGCCGCCGACGAGAATCGCCGGATGCGCCACGCGGTGGCGCCCGAGGGTGTAGCAGCCCATGAGACCGCTCACGGTCGCCGCGATATAGAGGTCTGTTCCGGCAGCGAAGCTCACGAGGGTCGCCGCAACGGAAAGGACCGCGGTGGCCGGATGCGCGCGACGCCACGGCAGCGCCGCTGCGGACACCAGCACGCCGAACGCGATCACTGGAGAATGCCGCGGTACCACCACCAGCTCCACGGCCGCGAACGCCGTGAGTGCTCCGCCGGAGACCCAGGGATAAGCGGACGACGTGACCCATGCGCGTAGCCACTGCCGGAGAGATTTGTTCATGCCTTTATCTTTCGGGATCTCCGCAGCTCATGCGTCGCCGCACGGGTTGATCCACCGCAGGGATGTCATGCCACGGGTTGACTCCGAAGTTCGGTTGCTCGTTTGACGCTTCGCCGTTCCGCCGTCCATAGCCTCGTGATCAAGGCGAGAACGGGATTCTCATGAACGGGCAACTTACCTATAAAGCAAGGGAGTTGAAGCGATGGCGTGGAACGGTACGGGCAGTACGGCGGCGGTGGCGCACATTCCGCGGGTGTGGGAACCACGAGGTCTTGGGGTGGAGCGCGTGCGCGGTCACCGCACTCGGACTGGGGATCGCCACCACGCTCGCCCCGCACCGGACATGGGCTCTCATCGCCACGGTCGGATACGGCTGTGCGGCGGTGGCCGCGGCGTTCCGTGCGCGGGGACGGAACAAGCCGCGTGCACCGGCAGCCTCCGGTCATCTGCCGGCGGCGGTGGCTGTGACGGGCTCGGTGGTACTGCCCCTTGCCGTCCTCGCGCTGAGCGGCAGGGCGCAATTGGAGGTCTCGGTAGTCGAGCGCGCGGCCGGCCTGCTGCTGTCGTCGGGCAGCCCTTACGTTCCCACTCCGTCCGCGGTGCCGGACTACAACCCCTATCTGCCGGGCATGGCGCTCTTCGGAGCCCGGCCGTTGGCGGACGCCCGATGGCGGATGGCAGGAGCCTTCCTCCTCTCCATGACCGGCGCGGCGGCAACGCTGGTTCGCTGCGTGCCCGCGGGCCTTCGTGCGCCGCGGGGGAGCCGGGCCGCTGCACGCAGGAACAGCACACCCGCATTGGCCTGGCTCGCTGCCTGCCCCATGGTGGCCCTGCCGCTGGCCGTTGGAGGCATAGACCTGCCGATGATCGGCCTCATGTGCTGGGGACTGGCGACGGCCGGCCGCGGAATGCCAGGGCGTACGGGGCTGTTGCTGGGCGCCGCGGCAGCGCTGAAGTGGACGGCCTGGCCGGCGATACCGGTGGCCGTCGTCCTGTTGGCGAGGCGTGACGGGTGGCGCCGTGGGCTGACATGCGGCGCGGTCACGGCGGTGACGGTATCGGCGGCGGTGCTGCCCTTCGCCCTCACCACTCCACGCTCCTTCGCCGAGAACGTCCTGGCGTTCCCTCTGGGACTCGGCGCGACGGCATCACCCGCCGAGAGCCCCCTTCCCGGGCACCTCCTGGCCGCGTATGTGCCCGGCGGCAGGCTGACCGCCATGGCCCTCCTGGCGGTCGCAGCCCTCACTGTCGCCGCCTCCCTGCTGATACGGCCACCATGCACGGTCCGTGCGGCGGCCGACCCCCTGGCGATCGGCCTCGCGCTGGCCATGGCATTGATGCCGGCCACCCGCTTCGGATACCTCGTCTATCCGCTGGTGCTGTGGGTATGGCCCCGCCTCTACCGTCCCGCGGTGGAGCCACGCACTGCGAGCCGACTCCGGACGCCAGAGCCGCCCCCGCTGACGCCAGAGCCGCCCTCGCTGGAGAACGCGCTGCCCGCCGACCGGGCGACGGAGCCGGAGCACCACATCGCCGAACCGCGAGAGAAGGTAGCTTGATGCCCCGCACCCTCAGCGCCACCATCGACTTCCTACCCCGTCAGGGAGAGAGCAAGACCCTCGTGCAGGCCACGGCGAACCGCTTCCCGCGCGCGACGCGGTGGTCGTCCACACCTCGGCCGAGCCGGGGGCGGCCGCGCACGATTCCGCCCTGCTGTTCCCGGTGGTCCGCGATCCGGCCCGGATGCTGCTGCCCACACCCCGAGCCTCCTCCCGTGCCACGGCGCTCTCCCATAGTCGCCGCGCTCGGCCCCGCCGCTGCGGAGCGTATGACCAGGCCGGCCCCGGAGCCGACGTCTCCGTCGTCCGGCCGGGACTCGACGTCCGCGCCGTATGCGAGCGCCGCCGCCTGGCCGGACGGCGGGTGATCCTTCGTGTGGCCCGGCTCGTGCCCTGGAAGTGGCGAGACCCCTGGAAGTGCCGGGACACGCTGATCCGCGCGCTACCGCTCATCCGCCGCCGGGTGCCCGATGCCGTGGTGCTGCTCGTGGGCGGCGGTCCCTACGCACGCAGCCAGCGAGGGCTCGCCACGGCCCAAGGCGTCCACGATGCCGTGGTCTTCGCCGGCCCTCATCCCCGGGGTCCCTGCCGTCGTTCCACGCCGCGGCCGATGTCTGCGCCATGCCCTGCCGCACGTGCCGCGGCGGACTGGAGATCGAGGGGGCTAAGGATCGTCTTCCTGGAGGCGGCCGCGACCGGCCTTCCCGTGTTGGTCGGTGACTCGGGTGGTGCGCCCGACGCGGTGCGTGGCGCCGCGACAGGTCATGTGGTGGACGGAGGCAGTCCGTTGGCCGTGGCGGAACGGTCGACAGCGATGCTCACGGACCCGGGCGCCGCCTGGGCGATGGAGGAGAAGGAGCGCTCCTGGGTCACCGCGGATTTGGGCTGGGACCCTTCCTACGGGCAACGGGCAACGGGCAACGGGCAACGGGCAACGGGCAACGGGCGTGCTTGCTTGCCGGGTGATGGGCCAGGGTGGTCGACCGGCTCGCCCTCACCCTGGCCGTCGATCGCGGCGTCAGGCAGCCGCTCGATGCGCGCTGTCCGCTGGAGTGGCGGCGACCTCCGGGGCCGAGCCGTCAGCGTCGGTCGCACCGGGCTCCGGTTCCGGCTCGCCGAACCACGCGACGGCGACGGCTCCGGCCACGGCGACCAGAAAACCGAGGACGGCGACCCAGGCGAAGCCCGGACGGGAGGAGTCACCGAGCCACAGCACTCCGAGGATGCCGGGGACCACGGTCTCGCCCACCACCAGAGCCGCCGTGGCGCCGTTCACCGAACCGATCTGCAGTGCGACGGTGTGCAGGTACATCCCGCCGATGCCCGCGACGAGGATCGCGTACAGCGCGGGGTCGCCGAGGAGGGAGGGCAGATGGAACGGATCGATACCGTTCAGCACCCGCACGCCGACGCCGAGGGCGCCGAAGCCCAGGCCGGAGAGCAGACCTGCGAGGATCGCGGCCCGCCCGCCGAGCAGTCGCACGATCAGGGTGCCGCCGCCGATGATCACGACGGACGCGACGAGCAGCCACCAGTGCGTCGTGATTGGGGTGTCGCTGCCGCCCTCCGGCCCTGCGGCGGTGGCCAGCAGCACCAGCGCCGAGCAGACCACGGCGATGGAGGCCCATTCGGGGCGGGTGAGCCGGATGTTGAGGAGTTTGATGCTCAGTACGGCCGTGATCACGAGATTCGCGCTGATCACGGTCTGCGAGAGGAACAGGGGCAGCAGTCGGGCGGCGAGCGCGCCGAGCCCGAAGCCTATGAAGTCCAGCACCGTGCCGACCATGAACTCCCAGGTCACGGCGGCCTTCGCGGTGGACGACAGGCTGGGGCCGCCGCGCTGGGTGACGCCGGTGATGGACGCCTTTGTCGCTTCCCGGCGGGCGGACTTGCGCGACCCCACCGCCTGCAGGACCGAACCCGTGCCGTAGCAGGCAGATGCCGCCACGGCCGTCAGAAGGCCGATGATCACCAAGAGCTCCGTTCGCGCACTGCATTACCTGTTCATTACCTGGCCTGGCAGACGCGCATTTCGGGACGGGAGTTGCCTCGGCGTGCAAACAGATCTCTCGGTGGTCAAAGGATCAGGAACAGGTCCCGGTCAGGAGCCGGACTCTGAGCCGAGGCGTGCCAGCGCCTCCGGGACGTCGTCCACCGAGTCGACCAGGGCGACCCGGGCCGCCATGGGGCGGTCGGCTGCCAGCGCCTGGAGCAGCGGCCAGGTCGGCAGTTCCTCGGTCCAGTGCTCGCGGTTCACCAGCACCATCGGCGTCGGTTCGCCGCGCGACCGGTAGTAGTTCGGGGTCGCGTTGTCGAAGATCTCCTGAACGGTCCCCGCCGCACCGGGAAGGAACACCACCCCGGCGTCGGACCGGGCCAGCAAGCCGTCCTCACGCAGCGCATTGACGAAGTACTTCGCGATATGGGACGCGAAGGCGTTCGGGGGTTCGTGGCCGTAGAACCAGGTGGGGATGCCGACGGAAGCGCCGCCCCCCGGCCGGCTGCGGCGCACGTCGAAGGCGGCCCTCGCCCAGTCGGTGACGGAGGGCCTGAAATGCGGTGCCTTGGAGAGGATCTCCAGTGCCGAGTCGAGCATGCCGTCCTCGAACGGCGCGGCGTAGGCCCCGAGGTTCGCCGCCTCCATCGCGCCCGGTCCGCCGCCGGTCGCGACAGTCAGGCCCTCACGGGTGAGCCGGCGGCCGAGCCGGGCCGCGCCGGCATAGGCGGCGGAGCCGCGCTCCAGGGAGTGGCCGCCCATGATCCCGACCACGCGCGAACCGGCGAGATGCTCGTCCAGGGCGTCCGACACGGCATCGTCGTGGATGCTCCGCAGCATGGACGCGAACACATCACCGCCCGCCTTGGTCTCCTGGTACCAGCGGTATGTGCGGGCGTCCGGGGTCGCGTCGTAACCGGCGTCGACCAGCCCCTCGAAGAGTTCGTCCGGGGCATACAGGCCGCCGCGATACGGATCGACCGGAAGGCCCGGTACCGGCGGGAAGACCAGCGCGCCGCCGGCGCGCACCTTCGCGGCGGCGTCCGGCTCCATGGCGCAGCCGAGGAAGACGGACTCCGCGGTATCCGTACTGAGCAGCGCGAAGGTACGGTCCGTCAGATCGAGGGACTGGACGCGGTATCCGGCGAGGCTGCCTGATGCGGCGACCCGGTCGAACTCCGTAATGGAGCCGATCTCCTGGCCTCGCTCGCGGGGGCTGTGGGGCACCGGGGGCTCTGAATTCGACTGCACACCGGCCATGTTAGGTCCGCAGTGACTGCACCAGGGGTGCGAGCAGTCCGTCTTCGGCCGCGGCGTTGAGTGCGGAGCGCAAGGCGCTGTCGTACGTCGGGCGTGCTCTGTTCTGTACGTCCCGGCCCTCGTCGGTGATCACGCTGTAGACGCCGCGCCGGTCGTCGGGGCACAGGTCCCGGCGGGTCAGGCCGGACGACTCCAGACGCGAGGCCAGCCGGCTGACCGAGCTCTGATTGAGGCCGATGAGGTCGGCGAGCTCCTGCATGCGCAGCTCGCCCTCGTCGGCTTCCGCGAGCCGGGCCAGTGCGCGGTACTCGGAGAGTCCGAGACTGTGGTGTTGCTGCAGGGCCTTCGCCAGCTCCTGCTCGACACGCGTGTGCAGTGCGCCGAACCGGTCCCAGTGCTCCGCGTCCATCGTCTTCCGCTTTCTTCCGTCCTCGGGCAGCTGTGCGTTCTTCCGCCGAGCTCTTGACAGCAGCGTACATGCAGCAGAAAATTATGTATGTGCATGCAAGGAATGCTTACGCATGGACTCGGGAAAGGGGGCGTCATGTCGACGACCGGTGTCGCGGCGACCGGGAGCGCGCAGGAGATCGAGCGGATCGCCACCACGCCGGATTGGTATGAGCCGTACAAGATCTCGCAGGCCGTCAAAGCGGGCGGACTGATACATGTCTCGGGACAGGCGGGGATCGACGAGCAGGGGCGGACGATCTCGGATGACTTCCTCACGCAGGGGCGGCAGGCGTTCGCGAACGTCGAGCGGGTTCTCGCGGCGGCCGGCGCCTCGTTCACCGATGTGGTGAAAGTGGGCATCTTCGTGACCGACATGGCCGCCTGCCTCGACCAAGTCATCGCCCTGCGCGAGGAGTTCCTGTCCGAGCCCTATCCCGCGGACACGCTCCTGGAAGTGCCGTCGTTGGCCCGGCCGGACTGGCGAATAGAGGTCGAGGTCACCGCTCTCGCCCGCTGAGACCGGCGCTTCCCGCCGCGTCACCGTCGACCGGCGGCCATCCCGCACCGCACCGTCCTACGACACACCATGCGGCGGCGCGCACCGCGCCGATGTGCGTCCACCACCCCGACCAGGCCGCCGCGTCACCACCCGGACCGGATCACCACACCACCAGCTCAGCCGAATCGTCGTCCCACCGGCCTGGGCGATCCGTCGCCAACTGGGCCCGACCGCCCCCGTGCCTCCACAGCGCCCTCAACGCACCAGCGGAAGTGTGGCCATCTCGGCGACGGTCCATGTCAGCGGGCCCAGTACAAGAGTCAGCGCGACGGCGCGCAGTGCCGTGGCGCGCTGGAGGACGGAAACGGGGGCGCCGAGGCGGCGCAGGGCGGCGGTGGTGCGGGCGCGGGCCGACCGGGACTCCAGAGCGGCGGCCAGGGCACTGGCGGTGACACAGGCGAAGATGACCGATGTTCCGATGGCGGTGAGCGGTCCGACGGAACGGGAGGGAGTGTTTCCGTACACCGTGACGGCGGCGTAGGCCCCGGAGGCCACCGCGCACAGGACGCCGAGCGGGCGGCCCAGGCGGTGCGACTCCTCCTGGAGTACGCGTCCGGACAGCAGCCGCTGTGCGCCGGGGCGCCCCGCGCACAGCAACTGACCGGACAGATGCACCAGGCCGGGGCCGGCCAGGACGAGCCCCAAGGCGGCGAGGGCCCAGCCGGCCAGGACGCCCGGGGCGCTGCCGAGCAGCCGGCCCGGGAGCGGCAGCACCCCGCCGTGGGCATCGGTGACGGGGCTGGTGTACGCCTCGACGGCCAGGCCCGCCGCCGTGAGGGCGACGCCCCATGGGAGGCCGGTGGGGGCGGTGATGGAGTGCGGCTCGGAGTCGCGGTAGCCCGGCTCAGTGCGGGGGCGCAGCGAGAGGGCGGTCGCCGCTGCGCCGGCGAGCGGGACGGCCGCCAGCAGCATGAGGGCACCGGGGAGCGGCAAGGGGTGGCCGGCGCCCAGCAGGTCGGGGTCGGAGTCGACGACGGTGGGGCCGCCGAGGTCGCCGCGGAGACGGAGGAAGACGAGCAGGGAGAGGAGGACACCGAGGACACAGGACAGCGCGGTGGAAGCCGCCGCGAGCAGGGTGAGACGCAACGGGCCCAGGCCGGCGGCGGTCATGCCGCGCTGGAGGCGGGCAGCCGGATCCGTGCGGGCGACCGAGACCGCGAGCTGGGTGGTGGCGGCGAGCGGGGCGGCGCACCACAGCAGGCGGGCCAGGGAATCACCGGCGGCGGGGTGGCCGGCGGCGTGGCCGAGAGCGGACAGCAGCAGGAAACCGGTGCCGGCGGAGGCGGCGGCGACGAAGAGACGGCGCAGCAGGACGAGGGGGTGAGAGCCGCGGGCTAGACGGAGAGCGAGCACGCTGCCCTGCTTTCCTCATCGGAGGAGTCGGGGGTGGCGGGCACGGCGCCCGAGAGGCGTCCGTCGAGGAGCGAGACGGTGCGGTCGGCGAGGGCGGCCACCTGGGGATCGTAGGTCGCCAGGATCACGGTGATCTGGTGCGAGCGGGCCGCGGTGGTCAGGGTGCGCAGCACCTGGGTGCCGTCGGCGCTGTGCAGCGGGGCGGTCGGCTCGTCGGCGAAGAGCACCCGGGGGGTGGTGGCGAGGGCACGGGCGATGGCGACCCGTTGGCGCTGGGACTGGTCGAGCCGTGCGGGGCGGCGGCGGGCGCACATGCCGACGTCGAGGCGGTCCAGCCATTCGACGGCGGTGTTCTTGGCCGAGCGGTGGCCGGTGCCGCGCAGCAGGAGGGGGAGGGCGGCGTTCTCCCAGGCGGTGAGTTCGGGGACGAGGTGGGGTTCGGTGTCGATCCAGCCGAACCGGTCGAGACGCAGTCGTTCGCGGCTGGGGCCGGAGAGTGTGTGGACGGAGGCGTCGTTGAACCAGACTTCGCCCTCGGTGGGGACGATCTGCCCGGACAGGCAGTGCAGGAGGGTGGTCTTGCCGCTGCCGCGGGGGCCGGTGACGGCGATGATCTCTCCCTCGCGGACGCCGAGGGAGACTCCGGTGAGAGCGGCGGTGCCACCGTGCATGTGGTGCAGGTCGCGAGCCCAGAGCACGTCGTTGTCAGGCGGGGCCACCATCTGCGCACCTCTTGCTTGTTCGCTGGTCCTTCCCCCGACCGGGTGAACGACCACGGAGGGTATCGGTCACTAGCACGGTAAGGACTCGTGGCCCTCGGCATTCGGCGCTCGGCAGGCACAACGGCCCAGATTCACTCGTGTGGCTGGAAGTGAGTGAATCTGAGCCGCTGGATGTTCAGTTGTGTACTAGCGAACCAGGAGGTGACGCGTAGGTCAGAGCTTGGTCCACGCCTCGGTGAGGACGGAGCGCAGGATCTGCTCGATCTCGTCGAAGACGCTCTGGTCGGCGATCAGCGGCGGGGCCAGCTGGATGACCGGGTCGCCACGGTCGTCGGCGCGGCAGTAGAGGCCGTTGTCGTACAGGGCCTTCGAGAGGAAGCCGTAGAGGACGCGCTCGGTCTCCTCGTCGTTGAAGGACTCCTTGGTGGCCTTGTCCTTGACGAGCTCGATGCCGTAGAAGAAGCCGTTGCCGCGGACGTCGCCGACGATCGGCAGGTCGTGCAGTTTCTGCAGCGTGCTGAGGAAGTTGCCCTCGTTGTCGAGCACGTGCTGGTTGAGGCCCTCGCGCTCGAAGATGTCGAGGTTGGCGACGCCGACGGCCGCGGAGACCGGGTGGCCACCGAAGGTGTAGCCGTGCAGGAAGGTGTTGTCGCCCTTGTAGAACGGCTCGGCCAGGCGGTCGGAGACGATGCAGGCGCCGATCGGGGAGTAGCCCGAGGTCATGCCCTTGGCGCAGGTGATCATGTCCGGGACGTAGCCGAACTTGTCGCAGGCGAAGATCGTGCCGAGGCGGCCGAAGGCGCAGATGACCTCGTCGGAGACGAGCAGCACGTCGTACTGGTCGCAGATCTCGCGGACCCGCTGGAAGTAGCCGGGGGGCGGCGGGAAGCAGCCGCCGGCGTTCTGGACCGGCTCCAGGAAGACGGCGGCGACGGTGTCCGGGCCCTCGAAGAGGATCTGCTGCTCGATCTGGTCGGCGGCCCAGCGGCCGAACGCCTCGGGGTCGTCGCCGTGGATCGGGGCGCGGTAGAGGTTGGTGTTCGGGACCTTGTGCGCGCCGGGGACCAGCGGCTCGAAGGGGGCCTTCAGGGCCGGGAGACCGGTGATCGACAGGGCACCCTGCGGGGTGCCGTGGTAGGCCACCGCGCGGGATATGACCTTGTGCTTGGTGGGCTTGCCGACGAGCTTGAAGTACTGCTTGGCCAGCTTCCAGGCGGTCTCGACGGCCTCGCCGCCGCCGGTGGTGAAGAAGACCTTGTTCAGGTCGCCGGGGGCGTAGTGGGCCAGGCGCTCGGCCAGCTCCACGGCCTTGGGGTGCGCGTACGACCACACCGGGAAGAAGGCCAGCTCCTGGGCCTGCTTGTAGGCGGTCTCGGCGAGCTCGACCCGGCCGTGGCCGGCGTTGACCACGAAGAGGCCGGCGAGGCCGTCGATGTAGCGCTTGCCCTTGTCGTCGTAGATGTTGGTGCCCTCACCGCGCACGATCGTGGGCACGGGGGCGTTCTCGTACGACGACATGCGGGTGAAGTGCATCCACAGGTGGTCGTACGCCGTCTTGGAGAGGTCGGTGCTCATGCGCAAGCCTCGCTTCGCTCGGCGGGCTGGCATTCGCGCAGCGCGCACCCCTTCATGATTCGCTCGCTGTGCTCGCTCATGTGCTATCTCGTTCCCCAGGTGTAGGTCTGCTTCCGGAGCTTGAGGTAGACGAAGCTCTCGGTGGATCGAACGCCGGGAAGCGTGCGGATCCTCTTGTTGATCATTTCCAGAAGGTGATCGTCGTCCTCGCAGACGATCTCGATGATGAGGTCGAAGGAGCCCGCCGTCATGACGACGTACTCGACTTCCTCCATGGTCGTCAGGGCGTCGGCCACGGGGTCGAGGTCGCCCTCGACGTTGATGCCGACCATGGCCTGCCGGCGGAAACCGACCGTGAGGGGGTCGGTGACCGCGACGATCTGCATCACGCCCTGGTCGAGCAGTTTCTGTACGCGCTGGCGTACCGCCGCCTCGGACAGGCCCACGGCCTTGCCGATCGCGGCGTACGGACGGCGTCCGTCCTCCTGGAGCTGCTCGATGATCGCCAGGGAGACGGAGTCGATCGACGGAGTGCCGGTTCTGTCAGGACTGTTACGAGAAGGCGCCACGTCATTCACTGTGCACGAGGTCCGACGGTATGGCAACCCCGATTCGATGAAATCAGTTGTTGATCGAGGTTGATTTCACTGATTTCGTTGTTCGAACGGTGTGGGTGTGTTGAAAACGTGGTCGTCGCGGCTAGTCTGGGATCTCAACCACCGGACATCTGACACTGAAGGGGGCGCACAGTGACCACCGCACTGCGTCGTCTGCGCAACTACATCGACGGGGAGTTCCGGGACGCCGCCGACGGCCGGACCACGGAGGTGGTCAACCCCGCGACGGGCGAGCCCTACGCCACGGCCCCGCTGTCGGGCGCCGCGGACGTGGACGCGGCCATGGCGGCCGCCGAAGCAGCCTTCCCCGCGTGGCGCGACCTGATCCCGGCCGAGCGCCAGAAGGTCCTCCTCAAGATCGCCGACCGTTTCGAGGAGCGCGCCGAGGAGCTGATCGCCGCCGAGTCCGAGAACTGCGGCAAGCCGATCGCCCTCGTGCGCTCCGAGGAGATCCCGCCGATGGTGGACCAGATCCGCTTCTTCGCGGGGGCCGCCCGGATGCTCGAAGGCCGCTCGGCCGGCGAGTACATGGACGGCTTCACCTCCATCATCCGGCGGGAGCCGGTCGGCGTCTGCGCCCAGGTCGCGCCGTGGAACTACCCGATGATGATGGCCGTGTGGAAGTTCGCCCCGGCGCTCGCCGCGGGCAACACCGTGGTCATCAAGCCCTCCGACACCACTCCCGCCTCGACGGTGCTGATCGCCGAGATCATCGGCGGCGTGCTGGACGAACTGGGCTACTCCCGCGGTGTGTTCAACGTGATCTGCGGCGACCGGGAGACCGGTCGCCTGATGGTCGAGCACAAGGTGCCGGCGATGGCCTCGATCACCGGCTCGGTGCGCGCCGGCATGCAGGTCGCCGAGTCCGCCTCCAAGGACCTCAAGCGGGTCCACCTGGAGCTGGGCGGCAAGGCGCCGGTCGTGGTCTTCGAGGACACCGACATCGCCAAGGCCGTCGAGGACATCGCCACCGCCGGCTACTTCAACGCCGGCCAGGACTGTACGGCCGCCACCCGGGTGCTCGTCCAGGAGTCCATCCACGACGAGTTCGTCGCCGCGCTGGCCAAGGCCGCCTCGGAGACCAGGACCGGCGCGGTCGACGACGAGGACGTGCTCTACGGCCCGCTGAACAACGCCAACCAGCTCGCTCAGGTCAAGGGCTTCATCGAGCGGCTGCCCGCGCACGCCAAGATCGAGGCCGGCGGCGAACAGGTCGGTGAGAAGGGCTACTTCTTCGCGCCCACCGTCGTCTCGGGCCTCAGGCAGGACGACGAGATCGTCCAGAACGAGGTCTTCGGGCCGGTCATCACCGTCCAGTCGTTCCGCGACGAGGCGCAGGCGCTGGAGTGGGCCAACGGCGTCGAGTACGCGCTGGCGTCCTCGGTGTGGACCAAGGACCACGCCCGGGCGATGCGGATGTCCAAGGGCCTCGACTTCGGCTGCGTGTGGATCAACACGCACATCCCGCTGGTCGCCGAGATGCCGCACGGCGGGTTCAAGAAGTCCGGCTACGGCAAGGACCTGTCCGCCTACGGCTTCGACGACTACACCCGGATCAAGCACGTGATGACCTCGCTGGACGGCTGAGCCGACCGGCCCTCAGGGGATCCCCACCGTCGTGCGGCACACAACGCCCGACACACCGTCGCGGGCGGAGGCCCGGCAATGGACGCTCTGTCACTTGCCGCCTCCGCCCGCGGCGCGTGAGAGTGCTCACCATGGCTGATCTTTCGCGGCGTTCGCTGCTCAGGGGTGTGGGCGGAATCGGTGTGACCGGGGCGCTGGCCGCCGTGACGGGGTGCGGGGTGCCGCCGGCGTACGTCGACGCGGCCGACCGCGAGAGTCCGGACCGCTCCGCGCGCGAGCACCGGCTGGTCTTCGCCAACTGGCCGCTCTACATCGACGTCGACGACCACGACAAGCAGCGTCGGCCCACCCTGGACGGGTTCCAGCAGCGCACCGGGATCGCCGTGACGTACACCGAGGAGATCAACGACAACGACGAGTTCTTCGGGAAGATCAGTCCGGCGCTGATGAACCACCAGCCCACCGGCCGCGATCTCATCGTCATCAGCGACTGGATGTGCGCCCGGTTCGTCCGGCTGGGATGGGTCGAGACGATGGACCGCAAGGCCCAGCCGAACGTCGCGAAGTACCTCGATCCGCAGTTGCGCACCCCGCACTTCGACCCCGGCCGGCTGCACTCGGTGCCCTGGCAGTCCGGCATCACCGGTATCGCCTACAACCGCAGGAGGCTCGGCCGGGAGATCAGGCACACCTCCGACCTGTGGAAGGACGACCTCCGCGGCCGGGTCACGCTGCTGTCCGGGCTCGACGAGGCGTTCGCGATGCTGCTCCAGGGCAACGGCGTCGACATCACCCGCTGGACCGCCGACGACTTCCACCGGATGATCGACCAGGTGCGCGGCCTGGTCCGCAGGGGCCAGATCCGCCGTTTCACCGGCAACGACTACATCAAGGACCTGGACTCCGGCGATGTGCTCGCCGCGCAGGCGTACTCCGGCGATGTGATCCAGCTGCAGGCGGACAACCCGGACATCGAGTTCGTGGTGCCGGAGGAGGGGGCCGAACTGTGGGCGGAGAGCTTGATGATCCCCAACCTCGCGGCCCACAAGCGGAACGCGGAGCGGCTGATCGACTACTACTACCAGCCCGAGGTCGCGGCGGAGCTGGCAGCCTGGGTCAACTACGTGTGCCCGGTGCCGGCCGCACGGGAGGTGCTCGCCTCGTCCAAGGACAAGGACCGGGCCAAGCTCGCCGAGGACCCGCTGGTCTTCCCCGACGCGCGGATGCGCCGGCGGCTGGCCATCGCGCGGGACATCACGGCCGGGGAGCGGACCGGGTTCGCCAAGGAGTGGAACGCGATCGTGGGGCTGTAGGCCCTGACCGGTCGGTCAGGGCCGGTGTCCGCGGTGGTCAACGGGCCTGCCACACTTGGCGGTTATGTCGATCTCCGTGGTGAAGTCGAAGGTGCCCGTACCGTCCGTGCCGCCCGTGGACGGGACGGCCGCGGGCGGGATACCGGTGGGCGGAGCGCCCGTGGGCGGGGTGGCGCCCGCCGTCACGCTGGGGCTGTTCGCCGCGTGGGCGCTGCACGACGCGGAGGAGGTGGCGTTCGGGCCGCGCTGGGTCCGGGAGAACGTACCGGCTCTGCGCAAGCGCTTCCCCCGGGTGCCCGAGAGGGCCTGGCGGGCCCTGGAGGGCGTCACCGAGCGGGAGTTCGCGGCGGCGGTCGGCGTGATGGGGGCCATCGTCGCCGCCGCGGCCGTCCGCGGGCACCGCACGGGCGGCCGGTCCGCGTTCTTCCAGAGCACGCTGGACGGCTTCGGGCTGCACGGTCTGCTGCACCTCGCGCAGGCGGCGGCCACCCGCGGCTACACCCCGGGCTCCGCCACCTCGCCGGTGATCGTCATCCCCTTCACGCTCTGGGCGCGCGGCCGGCTGCGGCGCGCCGGCCGGCTGCGCCCGGCGACCGCCGGCAGCGCCGTCCGGGGCGTGGCCGTCGCGGGGGCGGCCACGGTCGTCTCGCACGCGGTGGCGCGGCGGCTGGTCCGGCGCTGACCGGCGCAGCGGCCCCCGGCCCAACCGGTGCCGTGCATAGGGGGGTTGCCCCTCCGTGCGCGGCACCGGCCGTGAGCTGTCGGACAGGCCCTAGCCGCGCCAGCCGCTCGCGTAGGCGTCGATCTCGGCCGCCAGCCGGGACTTGGCCGCGTCGTCCATGAACGAGGCGGTCACGGCGTTCTTGGCGAGGGCGGCCAGGCCCGTGGTGTCCAGGCCCAGGAGGCGGGCGGCGACGGCGTATTCGGTGTTCAGGTCGGTGCCGAACATGGGCGGGTCGTCGCTGTTGACGGTGACCAGGACGCCGGCGTCGACCATCTCCCTGATGGGGTGCTCGTCGAGCGTGCGGACGGCGCGGGTGGCGATGTTGGACGTCGGGCAGACCTCCAACGCGATGCGGTGCTCGGCGAGATGGGCGAGCAGCTCCGGGTCCTGGGTGGCGCTGGTGCCGTGGCCGATGCGCTCGGCACGCAGGTCGCGGAGGGCGTCCCAGACCGTGCCGGGGCCGGTGGTTTCGCCGGCGTGCGGGACGGAGTGCAGGCCGGCGGCGATGGCCCGGTCGAAGTAGGGCTTGAACTGGGGCCGCGGCACGCCGATTTCGGGTCCGCCGAGGCCGAACGAGACCAGCCCCTCCGGCTGGAGCTCGCACGCGATGCGGGCGGTCTCCTCGGCGGCCTCCAGACCGGCCTCGCCGGGGATGTCGAAGCACCAGCGCAGCACCACGCCCAGCTCGGCCTCGGCCGACTTCCGGGCGTCCTCGATGGCCTCGACGAAGGCGGCGTCCGGGATGCCGCGGCGGACCGAGCTGAACGGGGTGATGGTCAGCTCGGCGTAGCGGATCTGCTGGCGGGCCATGTCGCGGGCGACCTCGTACGTCAGCAGGCGCACGTCCTCGGCGTCGCGGATCAGGTCCACGACGGAGAGGTAGACCTCGATGAAGTGCGCGAAGTCGCGGAAGGTGAAGTAGTCGGCGAGCGCCTCGGGGTCGCTGGGCACGGCGGAGTCGGGGTGCCGCGCGGCCAGCTCGGCGACGATGCGCGGCGAGGCCGAACCGACGTGGTGGACGTGCAGCTCCGCTTTGGGTAGGCCCGCGATGAAGGCGTCGAGGTCGGACAACGGTTCCTCCTGGGTGAGGGGCGGTGCGGATACGTCGGTCCGCTCATCGTATGGGGGCGGCGCATTCGCCTTCCGCCAGCCTCTGGCGCGCCTCCATCAGGGCGAAGCCGAGGAGGTTCAGCCCGCGCCAGCGGGCCGGGTCGTCGGCGCGCTCGTCGTCAGCGGCGAGGCCGATGCCCCAGACGCGGTCCAGGGGGCTGGCCTCCACCAGGACCCGGGAGCCGGTGCCCAGCAGGAACTCCCGCAGATCGGCATGCCGGCCGAATTTGTGCAGGCTGCCTTCGAGGACGAGGGCGAAGCGGTGGCCGCGCCAGCGCTCCTCGTCGAAGCCGCGGACGCTCCGCCCGGCGTCCTTGGCCTCCTTGGGATGACGGGCGGCGATCGCGCGCCGCTCCGCCTCCGCGTCACCGAACAGGCGGGCCTTGCCGGCCATCATCCAGTGCTCGGCGGTCGCGTAGCGGACCCCGTCGACGGTGAAGGGGGAGGGCCACCACTGGCTGAAACAGCTCGCCCCGATGCGGCCGTCGCGCAGCGGGCGATGGCCCCAGAAGTGGACGAACTTCACGCGCCTGCCGGTGGCGGTCAGCGCGCTGACATCCTCGACCGAACGCGGTCCGTCCGCGGCGCGCCCGTCCATGATCCCCGTGGTGTCGTGCATCATGCCGGGATTCTGTCAGCGGGCACTGACAACGTGTCGGGGGTCCGGACCACCGAATTCGCAGAATTCGTCGCGTAACCAAAAGGCAACAACGGAATCACTTGTTGGTCGCCTTCAGCTCTGTCAAGATCGGCCATCGAATCCGGATATAGCTACGCCTGACAGTGCCGCTGAGCGGCCCCGGCGTCCGGCGGAGGAGAGCACCATGGACCAGCGATTCGATGTGACCGAACGATTCGCCGAGGGCGCGCAATTCATCGCCGGCGGTCTGTGCGCCGGCACGTCCGGCCGTACGCAGGACGTCGTGGACCCGGCCACCGGGGAGACCGTCCTGCGCTACGAACTCGCGGGCACGGACGAGGTGGACGCCGCCGTGGCGGCTGCCCGGGGGGCGTTTCCCGGATGGTCGCGGGCCACGCCCGGTGAGCGGTCCGACACCCTGCACCGCTTCGCCGCGGCGCTCGCCGAGGACGCCGAGGACCTCGCCTTCGCCGAATCGCTGAACTGCGGAAAGCCGATCAAGCTCAGCAGGGAGTTCGACGTCCCGGGTTCGATCGACAACGCCGCGTTCTTCGCCGGCGCCGCCCGCCACCTGGAAGGCAAGGCGGCCGGGGAATACAGCGGCGACCACACCTCGGTGATCCGCCGGGAGCCGGTCGGCGTCGTCGGCTCCATCGCGCCGTGGAACTACCCGCTCCAGATGGCCGCCTGGAAGGTGCTGCCGGCCATCGCGGCGGGCAACACCATCGTCCTCAAGCCCGCCGAGACCACCCCGCTGACCTCGCTGCTGTTCGCCCGGGCCGCACAGCGCGCGGGGCTCCCGGACGGGGTGCTCAACATCGTCTCCGGGGCGGGCCGGGACGCCGGTGAGCACCTGGTCGGGCACGCCGGCGTCGCCATGACCTCCTTCACCGGCTCGACCGCGGTGGGCAGGCGCGTCGCCGAGATCGCCACCGGTACGGTCAAGCGGATCCACCTGGAACTGGGCGGCAAGGCCCCGTTCGTCGTCTTCGACGACGCGGACCTGGAAGCCGCGGTCCACGGCGCGGTCGCCGGGGCGCTGATCAACACGGGCCAGGACTGCACCGCCGCCACCCGGGCCTATGTCCAACGCCCGCTGTACGACGCGTTCGTGAGCGGGGTCGCGGATCTGATGGCGACCGTACGGCTGGGCGACCCGTTCGACCCGTCCACCGACCTCGGGCCGCTGATCTCGCACGCCCAGCGCGACCGGGTGGCCGGCTTCGTCGAGCGCGCCCGGGGGTACGCCACCGTCGTCACGGGTGGCGAGGCTCCCCGGGGGGAGCTGGCCCGGGGCGCGTACTACCGGCCGACGTTGATCGCCGGAGCCGCCCAGGACAGCGAGATCGTGCAGTCCGAGATCTTCGGTCCGGTGCTGGTCGTGCTGCCCTTCGACAGCGACGACGAGGGCATCGCGCTCGCCAACGACACCCCCTACGGGCTGGCCGCCTCCGCCTGGAGCCGGGACGTCTACCGCACCGGCCGGGCCACCCGCGAGATCAACGCCGGCTGCGTCTGGGTCAACGACCACATCCCGATCATCAGCGAGATGCCGCACGGCGGCGCCAAGGCGTCCGGCTTCGGCAAGGACATGTCGGCGTACTCCTTCGAGGAGTACACGCAGGTCAAGCACGTCATGTACGACAACACCGCGGTGGCCAGGAAGGACTGGCACCGGACGATCTTCGGGGACCGCGGGTAGCCCGCCCCGCGCGGGCGCCCTCCCGGGGCGTCCGCACCGCCCGCGGCCGGTGCCGCGCGGCACCGTCACCACCGGCCGAGCGCCGGGCACACCCCCTGAAAGGGCACCGCGCATGGACCACCACGAGCAGCCCGCGCCGCCGGCACCGCCCGCCCCGCTGTCCGCGGCCGAGCTGACCGCCGTGCGCCGCAGCCTCACCGACGGCCGGCTCGCCATGACCCGCCGCTCGCTGCTGCGCGCCGGCGGCGCCCTGGCGGCCATGGCGGGCGGCGGCGCCGCCCTGTCGGCCTGCGGGATCGCCCCCGCGGGCCGTACCGACGCGGCGCTGACCGTGGACCACTCCGCGGCGGAGAAGCGGATCCACTTCTCCAGCTGGACGCAGTACATGGACGTCAGCGACGACGGGAAGCGCCATCCGACGCTGGACGCGTTCCGGCGGCGGACCGGGATCACCGTCGACTACACCGAGGACATCAACGACAACGACGAGTTCTTCGGCAAGATCCAGGCGCAGCTCGCCAACGGGCAGGACACCGGCCGCGACCTGATCGTGCTCACCGACTGGATGTGCGCCCGGATGATCTCCCTGGGCTGGATCCAGCCGCTCGACCGCTCGCACCTGCCGCACGCCTCGGCCAACCTCGCGGCGCAGTACCGCAATCCGGCCTGGGACCCGGGCCGCCGGCACTCCTACGTCTGGCAGGGCATCCCCGCGATCATCGCGTACAACAAGAACGCCACCGGCGGGCGCACCGTCGACTCGGTCAGCCAACTGCTGGAGGACCCGCGGCTCGCGGGCCGGGTCGGCTTCCTCTCCGAGATGCGCGACACCATAGGGCTGACCCTGCTGGACATGGGCAGGCGGCCCGAGGACGCCACCGCCGACGACTTCGACGCGGCCCTCGCCCGGCTCCAGAAGGGCGTCGACCGCAAGCAGATCCGCCGCTTCACCGGCAACGACTACACCACCGACCTCGACAAGGGCGACCTCGCCGCGTGCGTGGCCTGGGCCGGCGACGTCGTCCAGCTCCAGAGCGACAACCCGGCCATCGGCTACGCCATCCCCAAGGCCGGCTACATGACGTCGACCGACAACGTCATGGTGCCCAGCAAGGCGCGCCACAAGGAGAACGCCGAACGGCTCATCGACTACTTCTACGAGCCGGCGGTGGCGGCCCGGCTCGCGGCGTTCGTCAACTACGCCTGCCCGGTCGACGGCGTACGCGGCGAACTTGCCAGGATCGACAAGAAGCTGGCGGAGAACCCGCTGATCCTGCCGGACCCGGAGACGGTCGCCCGATCCCACTCCTTCCGCCCGCTGACCCCCCAGGAGAGCCGGGTGTTCAACCAGAAGTTCTCCGACCTCACCGGCGCCTGAGCCGCACGCCAGGCCCGGCCCGAGCCGTTCTGCCCTCCGACCCACGGGACGACCCACATGACCCACACCGAGACCCCCCGGAGCAGCGGCGGCGACGTCCGCCTCCGCGGGATCAGCAAGACCTACGGCTCCTTCACCGCCGTCCACCCGCTCGACCTCACCATCCCCGCCGGGTCCTTCTTCGCCCTCCTGGGCGCCTCGGGCTGCGGCAAGACCACCACCCTGCGCATGATCGCCGGGCTGGAGGAGCCCACCACCGGGACCGTCGAACTCTCCGGCCGGGATGTCACCGTCCTGCCCCCCTACAAGCGCCAGGTCAACACCGTCTTCCAGAACTACGCGCTCTTCCCGCACCTGGACATCTACGAGAACGTCGCCTTCGGACTGCGCCGCCGCGGCATCAGGTCCGTCAAGAAGCAGGTCGAGGAGATGCTCGACCTGGTCCAGCTCGGCCCGATGGCGCGCCGCCGGCCGCAGCAGCTCTCCGGCGGCCAGCAGCAGCGGGTCGCGCTCGCGCGGGCGCTGATCAACCACCCCGAGGTGCTGCTGCTGGACGAGCCGCTGGGCGCCCTCGACCTCAAGCTGCGCCGCCAGATGCAGCTGGAGCTCAAGCGCATCCAGACCGAGGTCGGCATCACCTTCGTCCATGTCACCCACGACCAGGAGGAGGCCATGACGATGGCCGACACCGTGGCCGTGATGAACGGCGGCCGGGTCGAACAGCTCGGCGCCCCCGCCGAGTTGTACGAGAACCCCGCCACCACCTTCGTCGCCAACTTCCTGGGCACCTCCAACCTCATCCAGGCCGAGGTCGTCGAGGCGGACGGCGAGGAACTGCTCCTCAGGGCCGGTGACGCCGAACTCCGGCTGTCCGCCCGGCGATGTAGCGCCCCGGCCCGCACCGGCGGGCGGGTACTGGCCGGGGTCCGGCCCGAGAAGGTGGCCCTGGCACACGCCGACGACGCCGGGACGATCGCCGAGGGCCGCAACCGGCTGTCCGGCCGCATCAGGGACGCCGGCTTCATCGGCGTCTCCACCCACTACGTCGTCGACGTGCCGGGCCTGGGCGAACTCGCCGTCTACGAGCAGAACATCGAGCGCGACGGCCGGCTCGTGCCGGGCGCGCAGACCGTGCTGCACTGGAACCCGGCGCACACCTTCGGGCTGGACGCGGAGCAGTCCCCGCTCGCCGGGACGACGGACGATGCCGGCGCGGACCTCGACGAGGAGGCCGCGTGACGACGACCCAGGCCCCCGCGCCTCCGGAGCGCCCGGCTGCCGACGCCCCGGAGGTCCGCCGGACCCCGGTCCGCAAGCGGCTGGTCCCGTACTGGCTGCTGCTGCCCGGCATCCTGTGGCTGCTCGTCTTCTTCGCCGCGCCGCTGGTCTACCAGGCGTCGACCTCCCTCCAGACCGGATCCCTCGAAGAGGGCTTCAAGGTCACCTGGCACCTCGCCACCTACTGGGACGCGCTCGCCGCATACTGGCCGCAGTTCGTCCGCTCGGTGGCGTACGCCGCCGTCGCCACCGTGCTCTGCCTGGCGCTCGGCTACCCGCTGGCGTATCTGATCGCCTTCAAGGCCGGTCGCTGGCGGAACCTGGTGATGATCCTGGTGATCGCCCCGTTCTTCACCAGCTTCCTGATCCGCACCCTGGCCTGGAAGACGATCCTGGCCGACGGCGGACCGGTCGTCGGGGCCCTCAACCACTTCCACGTCCTGGACGTCACCAGCGCCCTGGGCATCACCGAAGGGCACCGGGTGCTGGCCACCCCGCTCGCGGTGGTCTGCGGACTGACCTACAACTTCCTGCCGTTCATGGTCCTGCCGCTCTACACCTCGCTGGAGCGCATCGACCCGCGGCTGCACGAGGCCGCCGGCGACCTCTACGCCCGCCCGGCGACCACGTTCCGCCGGGTCACCCTCCCGCTGTCCATGCCCGGCGTCGTCGCCGGCACCCTGCTGACCTTCATCCCGGCCGCCGGCGACTACATCAACGCCGAACTGCTGGGCTCCACCGACCAGAAAATGATCGGCAACGTCATCCAGTCGCAGTTCCTGCGCGTCCTGGACTACCCGACCGCCGCCGCCCTCTCCTTCATCCTCATGGCGGCCATCCTCGCCATGGTCACGCTCTACATCCGCAAGTCGGGGACGGAGGACCTGGTCTGATGCCCGGCCACGAGACCACCTCGGCCACCGCGGTCCGCCCCCCGAACCGGGCCGTCCGCTGGCTGCGCCGCAACATCGTCACGATCGCGGGCCTGGGCACGCTGGGCTATCTGATCCTGCCCAACCTCGTCGTGATGGTCTTCTCCTTCAACAAGCCCAACGGCCGCTTCAACTACCAGTGGACGCGGTTCTCCACGGACGCCTGGACCGATCCGTGCGGCGTCGCCGACATGTGCGGCTCGCTCGGGCTCAGCCTGGAGATCGCCGTCTGGGCCACGGTCGGGGCGACCGTCCTCGGCACCATGATCGCGTTCGCGCTGGCCCGCTACCGCTTCCGCGCCCGCTCCGGCGTGAACACCCTGATCTTCCTGCCGATGGCCATGCCCGAGGTCGTCATGGCGGCCTCCCTGGCCACCCTGTTCCTCAACATGGGCATCCAGTTCGGCTTCTGGACGATCCTCATCGCGCACGTCATGTTCTGCCTGAGCTTCGTCGTCACCGCCGTCAAGGCCCGGGTGATGAGCATGGACCCCCGGCTGGAGCAGGCCGCCCAGGACCTCTACGCCACACCGGCGCAGACGTTCCTGCGGGTCACCCTGCCGATCGCGGCGCCCGGCATCGCCGCCGGCGCGCTGCTCTCCTTCGCGCTGTCCTTCGACGACTTCATCATCACGAACTTCAACGCCGGCTCCACCGTGACCTTCCCCATGTTCGTCTGGGGATCGGCACAACGGGGCACACCCGTTCAAATCAATGTCATCGGTACGGCGATGTTCCTGGTCGCCGTGCTCTGCGTCTTCGTCGGCCGGACGGCCGGCAAGAAACGCCGCCAGAGGAGCTGAGAACCATGGCACGAGCTGACGTGCCGTATCCGTCCGAAGCGTCCCCCGTCCATGCGCTGGCCGACGCCTCCCCCAAGCCGTTCTGGCTGGAGGACCCGGCCCGCCCCGACGCCCTGCCCGCCCTCGTCGGCGACGAGCGCTGCGACCTGCTGGTGGTCGGCGGCGGCTACAGCGGCCTGTGGACCGCGCTGCTCGCCAAGGAGCGCGACCCGCGGCGCGATGTCGTCCTCATCGAGGGCCAGGAGGTCGGCTGGGCCGCCTCCGGGCGCAACGGCGGCTTCTGCGCCGCCTCGCTCACCCACGGCCTGGGCAACGGCCTGGCCCGCTGGCCCGGCGAACTCGCCGAGCTGGAGGAGCTGGGCGCCCGCAACCTCGACGGGATCGAGGACGCCCTCGCCCGCCACGGCATCGACTGCGACTTCGAGCGCACCGGCGAGATCGACGTCGCCACCGCCCCGCACCAGGTCGCCGAACTCCGCGAGATGGCCGAGGAGGCCGGGGAACTCGGCCTGGAGGGACGGGAGTTCCTCGACCGGGAGGCGATCCGCGCCGAGGTCGACTCGCCCACCTTCCTCGCCGGCCTGTGGGACCGCACCGGCGTCGCGATGCTCCACCCGGCCAAGCTCGCCTGGGGCCTCAAGCGCGCCTGCCTCTCCCTGGGCGTCCGCGTCTACGAGCACACACCGGGCACCCGGCTCTCCTCGCGCGGCGCGGGGATCGCCGTCCGTACCCCGTACGGCAGGGTCTTCGCCCGGCACGCGGCGCTGGCCACCAACGCCTTCCCGTCGCTGGTCAAGCGGGTGCGCCCGTACATCGCGCCGGTCTACGACCACGCCCTGATGACCGAGCCGCTCAGCGCCGAACAGCTCGCCGCCGTCGGCTGGAAGAACCGGCAGGGCCTCAGCGACAGCGCCAACCACTTCCACTACTTCCGCATCACCGCCGACCACCGCATCCTGTGGGGCGGCTACGACATCGTCTACCGCTACGGCGGCGGCGTACGGGCCGAGTACGACCACCACCCGGCCACCTACCGCAAGCTCGCCCACCACTTCTTCCGCTGCTTCCCGCAGCTCGAAGGGCTCCGCTTCAGCCACGCCTGGGGCGGCGCGATCGACACCTGCTCCCGTTTCTCGGCCTTCTTCGGCACCGCCCACGGCGGGCGGGTGGCCTACGCGCTGGGCTACACCGGGCTGGGCGTCGGCGCCACCCGCTTCGGCGCGGACGTGATGCTCGACCTGCTGTCGGGGGAGCACACCGCACGCACGCGGCTGGAGATGGTGCGGAGCAAGCCCCTGCCCTTCCCGCCGGAGCCGGTGCGGTCGCTGGGCATCGGCCTCACCCAGTGGTCCATGACCCGCGCCGACGAGAACGGCGGCCGCCGCAACCTGTGGCTGAAGGCCATGGACAGGATGGGCCTGGGCTTCGACAGCTGACCCGCCTCTCCCTCGTACACCTCAGGGGGCGGGCGGCCCGTCGCCGCCTGCCCCTGCCGCCTTCTCCCGTGGGTGACGCGGCGGCCGGATGTTAGCGGCCTGTTAGCCGATCATCAGCGGCGGCGACCAGAGTGGTATCCGCGAACGACCACCGGACGCAGCCGACCACAAGGGGGACACCATGTCACTCACCACGCTCCGCCACGGCCGCAGGGCCGCCGCCGCGGGCCTGATCGCGGTCGCCGCGCTCGCCCTGACCGCCTGCAACGGCGCCGCGTCCGACGCCGCCGGCTCTCCTTCCGGCTCCGCCTCGGCCGCCGCCGCGGACTCCGGCGGTACCGGCGGCTCCGGCGACGGCGGCACCTCGGGCGCCACCGCGGGCGGTTCGACGGGTGCCAAGTCGACGTCGGACGGGCACCGTTCGCACGCCGGGAACGGTTCGCAGGCCGGCGCCGGCTCCGCGGGCGGCCGGTGCACCACCGACGGACTCCGGGCCGGCTGGGGCTCCGAGGGCGGCGGCGTCCCCGACATGAAGAGCGACTCCCAGCAGACCGCCGCGGTGTGGCTGAAGAACACCGGCACGGCGAGCTGCACCCTGGACGGCTTCCCGGGCGTCCGGATCAAGGGCACCGACGGCACCACCTGGGACCTGCAGCGCTCCGGCAAGAAGCCGGCCCCGGTGACGCTGAAGCCGGGCGCGCACACCCAGTTCACCATCGAGCTGCTGCCCACCACCGGCAAGGACGACAAGAAGGTCGAGCCCGGCCTGGTGACCGTCACCCCGCCGAACGAGAAGAAGTCCTTCGTGCTCAAGTGGCCCTACGGCGGCGCCCTCCTCGACCAGTCGGGCGCCACCCACCCCGGCACCTTCGTCAACCCCGTCAACGGCTGACGGAAGGGCAGTTGGCGCCACGTCCGGGGGCCGGTGGCTAGGGTCGGACAGGCCCTAGCGGTCCACCAGGCCCTGGCGGTCCGGTCCGGACCGCCCGCCCCACCGGTCGCACACCGCGCACCACAGGGGCAGCAGCACACCGGCCAGGCACCAGCTGCCGAGCACGTCGAGCGGCCAGTGGTACCCCTGGCGCACCAGCCCCAGGCCGACGCCCACATTGAGCAGCCCGATCCCCGTCGCGAGCAGCACCGCGGCGGGGACCGCCGCGATCCGGCCGCGGCCGCGCTCCGCCGGCCGGCCGTCCTCCCGGTGCGCGGTGCCGCGGCGGTGCGCCCGTGCCAGCAGCAGCGCCGCCAGGCCGTAGGCGACGGCCGCGGTGGCCCCGTGCCCCGAGGGATAGAAGCCCTCGTGCGACCCCGCCATCGGGGGCGGCCCCGGCCGGTCGAGCCACACCTTGAACGGGACCACCAGCGCGGGCACCGCGGCCAGGCCGCCCAGCGCGGCGAGCGGCGGCAGCCAGGGCCGCGCCGGTCCCGTACCCGCCGCGCGCCGCAGCCGCCACAGCGCCCACCCCGCCGCCACCAGCAGCACCGGCAGTGCCACGGCCGTGTTGCCGAGATCGGCGAGGAACTGGGCGAGCGGCCCGGGGACGGCACTCGCCTCCACGCCACGGCCGAGCCGTTCGTCGAGGGCGCGCACCGCGCCGTGGGCCGCCACCTGCCAGCTCATCAGCCCGAAGAGCAGCGCGCTGACCAGCGCGATGATCCCGTAGCGGCGGCCGGGGCAGGGCACGCGGAAACCACGGAAAAGCGGCCGTCCCGGAACAGGGGGGGTGGTTCCGGAACGGCCGCGTCGACCGGTGTCCCGCGCGCCCCGGGGGGTCTGGGGCGGGCGGACATCCGATCGGTGAGGATTCCCGGAGCGAGCGGCTCCGGTGTTGTGCGCGAGGGCACGGCCAGGTCGAAGCCGGGGAAGCGCCGACCGGGCGTCACCCGCAGTCCCCTGCGGGTGGGGTGTTTCTCTCATCTGCAGAAACCGTACGGCACCGGGACCGCACCCGTAAGCCGCATCACCCGCCCGCCATTGCCCCCGCACATCTTCTTCACGCGGCACTTCAGACGGTATCTCCCGTTCCGTTTTCCGCCGGTGCCCGACGAGAACGGGGCGCGGCCCGGGACACGGCCCGCGCCGTACCCCCGGCCGTGCCCGGATGGGGTGCTGCTGCCGTTCTGTTGCCGTGCTGCTGCCGTTCTATGGGGCGGCCCGTACGGACCCGGCCGCCGCTCAGAGCGTGCCGAACGCCGCCTCCAGGATGTCCAGGCCCTCGTTGAGCAGGTCCTCGCCGATGACCAGCGGCGGCAGGAAGCGCAGTACGTTGCCGAACGTGCCGGTCGTCAGCACCAGCAGGCCCTCCTGGTGGCACGCCTTGGCGAGCGCGCCGGTGACCTCCGGGTCGGGGTCCTTGGAGCCGGACTTGACCAGCTCGATCGCGATCATCGCGCCGCGTCCGCGGACCTCACCGATGATGTCGTGCTTCTCCTGCATCGCGGTGAGGCGGGCCTTCATGACCTCCCCGATGCGCCTGGCCCTGGCGTTCAGGTCCAGCTCGCGCATGGTCTCGATGGAGCCGAGCGCGGCGGCGCAGGCCACCGGGTTGCCGCCGTAGGTGCCGCCCAGGCCGCCCGCGTGCGCGGCGTCCATGATCTCCGCGCGGCCGGTGACGGCCGCCAGCGGCAGACCGCCCGCGATGCCCTTGGCGGTGGTGATGAGGTCCGGGACGACGCCCTCGTCCTCGCACGCGAACCACTGGCCGGTACGGCAGAAGCCGGACTGGATCTCGTCGGCGACGAAGACGATCCCGTTCTCCTTCGCGAAGTTCGCGATCGCCGGGAGGAAGCCCTTGGCCGGCTCAATGAAGCCGCCCTCGCCGAGCACCGGCTCGATGATGATCGCCGCGACGTTCTCCGCGCCGATCTGCTTGGTGATCTGCGTGATGGCCTGGTCGGCGGCCTCCCGCGCGCAGTTCTCCGGGCCGGTCAGCCAGCGGTAGGGGTAGGCCAGCGGAACGCGGTAGACCTCGGGGGCGAACGGGCCGAAGCCGTGCTTGTACGGCATGTTCTTCGCGGTCAGCGCCATCGTCAGGTTCGTCCGGCCGTGGTAGCCGTGGTCGAAGACGACGACCGCCTGGCGCTTGGTGTACGCGCGGGCGATCTTGACGGCGTTCTCGACGGCCTCCGCACCGGAGTTGAACAGCGCCGACTTCTTTGCGTGGTCGCCCGGCGTCAGTTCGGCCAGCGCCTCGCAGACCTCGACGTACGGCTCGTACGGCGTGACCATCGCACAGGTGTGGGTGAAGTCGGCGAGCTGTGCGGTGGCCCGGCGGACCACGGCCTCCGCGCTGTTGCCGACGGAGGTGACCGCGATGCCGGAGCCGAAGTCGATCAGGGAGTTGCCGTCCACATCCTCCAGGACGCCGCCGCCCGCGCGCTTGACGAACACGGGCAGCACGGCGCCGACGCCGGCCGCCACGGTGGCCTGCTTACGGGCCCACAGCTCCTGGGACTTGGGGCCGGGGATCGCGGTGACGACGCGACGCTCCTGGGGGAGGGCGGGGCCTCCGGACAGTTCGGTCATGGCAGTCTCCTGGGGGTGGAACACGGACGTACAGAGGTCTTGTTCTCGCAGGTTAGGGGCGGTCAACCGGGTCCGGCATGTTCCGATCGGGAGAAGTGCGCGTGTTGCGTTGTCCGCACCGGACATAGCCACGGTGCGCGGCCAGTAGATTGAGCGGCGGCAGACCAGGGTTAGAGGGTCACGGTTCGAGGGGGACAAGGGCACCGGATGGACACCGACGGCACCCAGGACGCGCGCGACACCCGCTCCGACCGGATCCCGCGGCAGGCGGCACCGCCCACCCCGCCGCCGCCCGCCGCACCGCCCCGGCCGGTCGCCCCCGCCGCACCGCCGGCCGGCCGGCCGGGCGGCGCCGAGCCGCCGCTCGTCGGGTGGCTGCGCACCCCGCGCCCGGCCGCCGCGCCCGGCATCTGGACGTACGGCCACCGCCCCCGCGCCAAGGAGGCGCCCGAGCGGGTCCCGCTGCGGCAGCTGATCAGCGGTGCGGTGATCTCGTTCCTGTGCGGCTGGCTGCTGTGGTCCCTGCTGTGGAACCAGTACCTCGGCAGCTACTGGCTCCTGCCGCTGTTGCTCCTGACGCCCGACTCCTGGCGCGACGGGACCGAGCCGATGGCCTACGTCTGGGCCACCTACATCTATTACGGCCTCTTCCTCGCCCTCATGGCCGTCGTCTTCGGCCGCCTCGGCCGCTGGCCCGAACTGGCCCGCCGCGTCCTCGGCCCGGCCCTGCGCCGGCTGCGCGAGAGCGCCCCCGCCGCCGTGCCGCAGCCCGCCGCCGACCGCGCCCAGTGGCCCGAGCTGCGGTCCCACGGCGCCCCCGACGCCGCGGACCGGCTCGCCGAGGAGGCGCGCGCCGGGCGGATGAACGATGTGGACGTGGCCCGGATCGAGCGCGCCTGGCGCTCGGTGCGCTCCGGGAAGAACTCCCTCTCCTCCTTCACCGACACCGTCCTGCGGCACGGCGCCGCGGCCTGTGCGCACCCCTCCGGGCAGCGCGACCTGGCGCACCGCACCGCCCGGCACGATTTGCTCGCCCACCAGGTCCGCATCGGCACCGCCGCCGACCACCCGCGCAACCCGTACCAGCACCGGGGCACCGGCTCCGCCCTGGAGCCGCGGGTGCTGGGCACCTCCCTGCTGGCCGTCGGGCCCGCGGGCAGCGGCAAGACGACCCGGGTCGTGCGGCCGGTCGTGGAGGCCATGTGCCTCCAGGCGCTCGCCGGGCAGTGCGCCGTCGTCGCCGTCGGCCCGGCGGGGGCGGACCTCGGGCCCGCCGACGCGTACGACGTGGTCGTCGCGATCGGCCGCCCGGACCCGGACTGCGACCTCGACCTCTACGGCGGCACCACCGATCCGGACGAGGCGGCCGGGATCCTCGCCGAGGCGCTGGTCGGCGATCTCGCCGCGCAGCTGCCCGGCGGCGACAGCCGGCGCGCGGCGACCGCCCTGGCGCAGCTGCTGGGCCCCTTCCGGGCCGCCCACGACCGCTTCCCGACCGTGCCCGAGCTGCGCGAACTGCTGGACGGCGCACCGCAGGCGGTGGCCGCGCTGCGCACCGCCCTGGAGGAGGCCGGCGACCAGACCCTGCTGCGCGAACTGGACGCCCGCGCCCGCCAGTCGGAGCGTCCCGGCGACGTCGGCCTGCTGCTCGCGGACCGCATCGCCCTCCTCGACCGCCCGGCGTTCGCCCCCTTCTTCGACCCGACGGGCGCCACCCGCCAGGTCTCGCTGCGTTCCCTCGACCACCCGCTCCGGGTCCGTATCGAACTCCCCGAGCGGGGCCACGCCGAGGCGTCCCGGATCCTCGCCCGGCTGGTCCTCGCCCAGTTCACCGAGTGCGCGGTGGCCCGCGCCGACCGTTCGCTGTTCGCCTGCCTGGTGCTCGACGAGGCCGCGCACACCGTCACCGCCGAGGCGCTGCGCGGCCTCCAGCGGCTGCGGTCGGCCAACGCCGGCGCGGTGCTGACCCTGCGCTCCCTGGACGACGTCCCCGAGGGGCTGCGCAGCGCGCTGCTCGGCGCGGTCGGCTGCCGGATGGCGTTCGCCGGTGTGACGCCCTGGGACGGGGCGCCGTTCGCCGAGGTGTGGGGCAAGGAATGGGTGGAGACCCGTGATGTGACGGACCGTCAAATCATCGCGCACGGTGCCGGGATGAAGGCGTTCCACATCTTCCGCCACCTGGTCACCGGGAAGGCGGCCACCTCCAAGGCCGTCACCGTCCGCACCGTCGAGCGCGAACGCTGGTCCGCCTCCGACCTCGCCAACTCCCTCCCCGCCGGGCACGCGGTGCTGTCCGTGACCACGGTCGAGGGCGAGCGCACCCCGCCCGTCCTGGTCGACCTGCGCTCCTGAGGGCGCGGGCCGGACCCGGGCCGACGGGGGCGGCGGGGAGGGAGGGACCCGAGGGGCCGGAGGCGGCGCGCGGTGACCGGTTCCGGGAGGTGTCCCCCAAACCCTCCGTTGAGGCAGAATCGACACCAGCCGTTCATACGGGGCGGCGCAAACGATCCTGTGCCAGTCCTGGGGTGCCGACCGCTCCCGCCGCCCACCGCAGCCACCGAAGGTCCCATGCCGCACACCCTCGCCTCCCTGGTCAACCACACCGCGCTCAAGCTGACCGTGCGCGCGGCCGAGGACCGGCTCGACGTCCCGGTGCGCTGGGCGCATGCCAGTGAGCTGATCGACCCGGTGCCGTACATGGAGGGCGGCGAGCTGCTGCTGATCACCGCGCTCAAGCTGGACGCGGCGGATCCGGACACCGCACGCCGGTACGTGCGGCGGGTCGCCGAGGCGGGGGTGGTCGGGCTCGGGTTCGCGGTCGGGGTGAACTACGAGGAGGTGCCGCAGGCGCTGGTCGACGCGGCCCGCGAGCAGCATCTGCCGCTGCTGGCCGTGCCCCGCCGCACGCCGTTCATCGCGATCAGCAAGGCGGTCTCGGCGGCCGTGGCGGCGGACCAGTACCGCGCGGTGACCGCCGGGTTCGAGGCGCAGCGGGAGCTGACCCGGGCGGCGCTCGGCGCCGAGGGACCGGCCGAAATCCTGGCCCGGCTGGCGGCGCACCTGGACGGCTGGGCGGCGCTGTACGACGCGTCGGGCGCGGTGGTGGCCGCGGCCCCCGACTGGGCGGCGCGGCGGGCGGGCCGGCTCGCGCAGGACGTGGCGCGGCTGCGGGAGCGTCCGGCGCCGGCCAGCGCCGTCGTCAGCGACACCGACGGCGACGACCGGGTGGAACTGCAGTCACTGGGCACCGGGCGGCGGGCGCGCGGCGTCCTCGCGGTCGGCACGGCGGCACCGCTGGGCACCGCCGAGCGCTACGCCGTGCACGCCGCCGTCGCGCTGCTGACCCTGACCACGGAGCGGTCCCGGGCCCTCCAGGACGCCGAGCAGCGGCTGGGCGCCGCGGTGCTCAAGATGCTGCTGGCCGGCGAGCCGGACCATGCGCGGGCGGTGGCCGGCCGACTCTACGGCGGGCTGCTGGACGCCCCGTTCCGGGTCCTGGTGGCCGAGCCGGTGCCCGCCGACGACCAGCAGCCGTCCCCCGATCTCCCCACTCCGTTCGAGCGGGGGGACCCCCCTGCGCAGGGCGGACCCCCAGGTCCCTGGGGCGTCGGGGCCCCGTCCGTCCTGGACGCGCTCGCCGACGCGCTGGACTCCGCCGCGGCGCGGAGCGGCGAGGCGGTCCTCGCCGTACCGGACGTCGGCCGGCTGATCGTGCTGGTCGCGGACGGCGGCGCGGCGGCGGACGCCTGCGCCGAGTTCGCCGCCGCGGCCGAGGTCCGCCTCGTGGGGCAGCCGCGGCCCCGCGGCCGGTCGGCGCGCGAGGCGGCGGGCCGGGACGCCGAGGGGCTGGCCGCCGGCCTCTCCGCGCCGACCGGCCCGATGGCCGCCGCGACCGCCTACCGCCAGGCCGAGCAGGCGCTCGCCGTCGCCCGCCGCCGGGGCCGGGTCCTGGTGGAGCACGCGGACGTGGCGGCCGGCTCGGTCCTCCCGCTGCTCGCCGACGACGCGGTGCGCGCCTTCGCCGACG
This sequence comes from Streptomyces sp. YGL11-2, assembly GCF_050054615.1. Classification (NCBI taxonomy): domain Bacteria; kingdom Bacillati; phylum Actinomycetota; class Actinomycetes; order Kitasatosporales; family Streptomycetaceae; genus Streptomyces; species Streptomyces sp. YGL11-2. The sequence goes on along the minus strand of NZ_JBNHIN010000013.1, from coordinate 83,125 downwards.
GGCTGCTGCGCGCGCTGCGCGAGCACGACGCGACCGGCCGCGGCGACCTGGTGGCGTCGCTGCGCGCCTGGCTCGCCCGGCACGGCCAGTGGGACGCCGCCGCCGCCGACCTGGGCGTGCACCGCCACACCCTGCGCTACCGGATGCGGCGGGTGGAGGAGATCCTGGGCCGCTCGCTGGACGATCCGGACGTCCGCATGGAGCTGTGGCTGGCGCTGAAGGCGACGTCGGTGCCGCCGGGGGAGTAGCCCGGGGGAGCGGCGCACCGGCGCCCGCCACCGCGCTGACTCCACCGCGGAGGGACACGGCACCGGATTTCGCCGCTTCGGACAAGCGTCAGGACGGCCCCGCGCCCCTACGGTGGGCTCAGAGTCAACCGCCAAGCCGCTCCCCGAGCTGCGCGCACCACCCACCACCACTGAAGGGCCGGGATCCACTGTGCCGAACACTGCTGCAGCCCCCACCGCCTTCTGGCTCGCCGGCCGTCAGGCCACCGGCGACGCCACCTTCGATGTCACCTCCCCCTGGGACGGACGTCTCGTCGGCACGGTGAGCGTTCCCACCGAGGCCCAGGTCGAGGAGGCCGTCGCCGCCTCCGTCGCCGTCCAGGAGGAACTGGCCGCGACCCCCGCCCATGTGCGGGCCGCCGCCCTGGACCACGTGGTGCGCGGGCTCCAGGAGCGGGCCGAGGAGATCGCCCGGCTGATCTCCGCGGAGAACGGCAAGCCCATGAAGTGGGCCCGCGGCGAGGTCGGCCGCGCGGTGTCCGTCTTCCGGTTCGCCGCCGAGGAGGCCCGCCGCTTCAACAGCGGCGAGGCGCAGCGCCTGGACACCGACGCGGGCGGCGCCGGCCGGCTCGCGCTCACCCGCCGCTTCCCGCGCGGCACGGTCCTGGGCATCGCGCCGTTCAACTTCCCGCTGAACCTCTGCGCCCACAAGATCGCCCCGGCCATCGCCGCCGGCGCCCCGATCATCCTCAAGCCGGCCCCGGCCACCCCGCTGTCCGGCCTGATCATCGGCGAGCTGCTCGCCGGCACCGACCTGCCCGCCGGCTCCTGGTCCATCCTCCCGGTCCCCAACGACCGCATGCCGGCGCTGGTCCAGGACGAGCGGCTGCCGGTCATCTCCTTCACCGGCTCCGACAAGGTCGGCTACGCCATCCTCGACTCGGTGCCGCGCAAGCACTGCACCCTGGAACTGGGCGGCAACGGCGCGGCCGTGGTCCTGCCCGACTGGTCCTCCGAGGCGGACCTGGACTGGGCGGCGCAGCGCATCGCCACCTTCTCCAACTACCAGGGCGGCCAGTCCTGCATCTCCGTGCAGCGGGTCATCGCGGACGCCTCCGTCTACGACCGGCTGGTGCCCAAGGTCGTCGCGGCCGTCGAGGCCCAGGTCACCGGCGACCCGTCGGACGACGCGACCGAGGTCGGCCCGCTGGTGAGCGAGGACGCCGCCCAGCGCGTCGAGTCCTGGGTGGACGACGCCGTGCAGCGCGGCGCCCGGCTGCTGGCGGGCGGCAAGCGCGACGGCGCCTCGTACGCGCCGACCGTGCTGGCGGACGTGCCGTCCGACGCGATCCTGGCCTGCGAGGAGGTCTTCGGCCCGGTGCTCACCCTCAAGAAGGTCGACGGGGTGGACGAGGCGTTCGCGGCCGTCAACGACTCCAAGTTCGGCCTCCAGGCCGGGGTGTTCACCCACGACGCCCGGACCGCCTTCCGCGCCCACCGCGCGCTGGAGGTCGGCGGTGTGGTGATCGGCGACGTGCCGTCCTACCGCGCCGACCAGATGCCGTACGGCGGCGTCAAGCAGTCCGGCGTCGGCCGCGAGGGTGTGCGCTTCGCGATGGACGACTACACCTACGAGCGGGTGCTGGTCCTCACCGGACTGGACCTGTAGGACCCGGCCGGTTCCCGGCCCACCCGACGGCCTGGTCCGGTGGACAGCGACGGCCATCCCTTGGGCCGTACCGCCCAGCCAGGTCCCCGGCCGGCGCACCCCCCGGCGCCGGCCCCGACGCGGCGCG
>NZ_JBNHIN010000013.1:78647-80936 GCF_050054615.1 Streptomyces sp. YGL11-2 | reverse complement strand
CGTCCCCCGTTCTCCCCCGGGGCCGTGCCGCAGGGGAGGAGCAGCGGCCCGCCTACCGCCGGCGCGGGATGCCGCCCGCCCCGGAGGGCGGTGCCCGGCCCGCGCGCGGTGCCGGCTCTCACCGTGCCGTACGGACGCCGTGATCGCGGCGCGGCACCGTGCCGCGCGGCGCATGTCGCCGCGTGAATCACCCGTGGCGGGTACCCGCTCCCGGGGCGGGTGCCGTCCCGTGCCTCCACTGGTGCAACCCGTGCGGATCGGGTAACTCTCACAAGTAGCACTGTCCGGCGGCCGACCGGCCCGCCGGTGCAGAACTCCCGATCCGCGGCGAGGTGAGCTCCTGATGACCGCTCCGTCCATCCGCAACGTTTCCGAGCGCGAAGCGCGCCAGGTCGCCGAGGCGGCCCGCGAGCAGGACTGGCGCAAGCCCAGCTTCGCCAAGGAGCTGTTCCTGGGGCGCTTCCGGCTCGACCTCATCCATCCGCACCCCACCCCGGCGGCCGACGACGTGCGGCGCGGCGAGAAGTTCCTCGCCACGCTGCGGGAGTTCTGCGAGACCGAGGTCGACGGTGCCCGGATCGAGCGCGAGGGGCGCATCCCGGACGAGACCGTCAACGGGCTCAAGGAACTCGGCGCCCTCGGCATGAAGATCGACCCGAAGTACGGCGGCCTCGGGCTGACCCAGGTCTACTACAACCGCGCGCTCGCCCTGGCCGGCTCGGCCAGCCCGGCGATCGGCGCGCTGCTCTCCGCGCATCAGTCGATCGGCGTACCGCAGCCGCTGAAGCTCTTCGGCACCCAGGAGCAGAAGGAGACCTTCCTGCCGCGGCTGGCCAGGACGGACATCTCCGCGTTCCTGCTGACAGAGCCCGACGTCGGCTCGGACCCGGCCCGGCTCGCCACCTCGGCCGTTCGCGACGGCGACGACTACGTGCTCGACGGCGTGAAGCTGTGGACCACCAACGGCGTGGTCGCCGACCTCCTGGTGGTGATGGCCCGGGTGCCCGCCTCCGAGGCGACCGAGACGAGCAAGGCGAGCAAGGGCGGCATCACCGCCTTCGTCGTCGAGGCCGACTCGCCCGGCATCACCGTCGAGAACCGCAACGCCTTCATGGGCCTGCGCGGCCTGGAGAACGGCGTCACCCGCTTCCACCGGGTGCGGGTCCCGGCCGCCAACCGCATCGGCCCCGAGGGCGCCGGCCTGAAGATCGCGCTGACCACACTCAACACCGGACGGCTCTCGCTGCCCGCGATGTGCGCCGGCACCGGCAAGTGGTGCCTGAAGATCGCCCGCGAGTGGTCCGGCGCCCGCGAGCAGTGGGGCCGCCCGATCGCCCGGCACGAGGCGGTCGGCGCCAAGATCTCGTTCATCGCGGCGACCACCTTCGCCCTGGAAGCCGTCGTCGACCTCGCCTCGCAGATGGCCGACGAGAACCGCAACGACATCCGCATCGAGGCCGCCCTCGCCAAGCTCTACGGCTCCGAGATGGGCTGGCGGATCGCCGACGAGCTGGTCCAGATCCGCGGCGGCCGCGGCTTCGAGACCGCCGACTCGCTCGCCGCCCGCGGCGAACGCGCCGTCCCCGCCGAGCAGGCGCTGCGGGACATGCGCATCAACCGGATCTTCGAGGGCTCCACGGAGATCATGCACCTGCTGATCGCCCGCGAGGCCGTCGACGCCCACCTGTCGGTCGCCGGCGACCTCATCGACCCGGACAAGTCCCTCGCCGACAAGGGCCGGGCCGCCGCCAAGGCCGGCGGCTTCTACGCCCGCTGGCTGCCCAGACTCGTCGCCGGACCCGGCCAACTCCCGCGCACCTACCAGGAGTTCGGCGAGCTGGCGGGCCATCTGCGGTATGTCGAGCGGAGCTCCCGCAAGCTCGCCCGGTCCACCTTCTACGCGATGTCCCGCTGGCAGGCGAAGATGGAGACCAAGCAGGGCTTCCTCGGCCGGATCGTCGACATCGGCGCAGAGCTGTTCGCGATGAGCGCGGCCTGCGTACGGGCCGAGCACCTGAGGATGACCGGCGACCACGGCCGCGAGGCGCACCAACTCGCCGACGCCTTCTGCCGGCAGGCCCGGATCCGCGTCGAGGAGCTGTTCGGCCGGCTGTGGACCAACACCGACGAACTGGACCGCAAGGTCGTCGCCGGTGTCCTGGGCGGCAGCTATACCTGGCTGGAGGAGGGCGTCATCGACCCCAGCGGCGACGGCCCCTGGATCGCCGACGCCGCCCCCGGCCCGAGCCTGAAGGACAACGCCCGCCGCCCGATCACGTAGCGGCACCG
>NZ_JBNHIN010000013.1:74432-78531 GCF_050054615.1 Streptomyces sp. YGL11-2 | reverse complement strand
ACTCACCCCCCCCCCCCCCCCCCCGACCCCCCCCCCCCCCCCCCCCCCCCCCCGCTGCGGCCCTCGGTGGCCGAGGTGCCCCGCCGACCGGCCACAATGGACCGCATGACGGACACCCTCGCCCATCCGCACCTGCGCTTCGAGCCGGCCCGTACCGACCCGGGAGGCCCCCGGGAGATCGTGATCCTCGGCTCGACCGGTTCGATCGGCACCCAGGCGATCGACATCGTGCTGCGCAACCCCGACCGCTTCCGGGTCACCGCGCTCGCCGCGGCCGGCGGCCGGGTCGAACTGCTCGCCGAGCAGGCGCACCGGCTGCGGGTCGCCACCGTCGCGGTCTCGCGCGAGGAGACGGTGCCCGCGCTCCGCGAGGCGCTGACCGCGCGCTACGGCGCCGGCGTGCCGGTGCCGGAGATCCTGGCCGGCCCCGACGCGGCCACCGAGCTCGCCGCCTCGGAGTGCCACACCGTCCTCAACGGCATCACCGGCTCCATCGGCCTCGCCCCCACCCTCGCCGCCCTGAAGGCGGGCCGGGTGCTGGCCCTCGCCAACAAGGAGTCCCTGATCGTCGGCGGCCCGCTGGTCAAGGCCGCCGCCCGGCCCGGCCAGATCATCCCGGTCGACTCCGAGCACTCCGCGCTCTTCCAGGCGCTGTCCGGCGGCACCCGGGCCGAGGTCCGCAAGCTGGTCGTCACCGCCTCCGGCGGCCCGTTCCGCGGCCGTACCAAGCGCGAGCTGGCCGGTGTCACGCCCGAGCAGGCGCTGGCCCACCCCACCTGGTCCATGGGCCCGGTCGTCACCATCAACTCCGCGACGCTGGTCAACAAGGGCCTGGAGGTCATCGAGGCGCACCTGCTCTTCGACGTCCCCTTCGACCGCATCGAGGTCGTGGTCCATCCGCAGTCCTACATCCACTCGATGGTGGAGTTCACCGACGGCTCGACCCTCGCCCAGGCCAGCCCGCCCGACATGCGCATGCCGATCGCGCTGGGCATCGGCTGGCCGGACCGGGTCCCGGACGCCGCCCCCGGTGTCGACTGGACGACGGCGCAGACCTGGGAGTTCTTCCCGCTGGACGAGGACGCCTTCCCGTCCGTGCCGCTTGCCTGCCACGTCGGCGAGCTGGGCGGCACCGCCCCCGCGGTCTTCAACGCCGCGAACGAGGAGTGCGTCGCGGCCTTCCTCGGCGGCGGGCTGCCGTTCACAGGGATTGTCGATACGGTCGCGGCAGTGGTCGACGAGGGCCTGGCATCCGGAGTGGTGATGAACAGCAGCCAAGGCGGAGCGCAGCGGAGCGGCACGCCCGCCGCGGGAACTTCCCTGACGGTCGCGGACGTCCTGCAAGCGGAGACCTGGGCGCGCGCCCGCGCCCGCGAACTGGCCGCCCGGGCGGCACACACCACATCGGAGGTTCGCGCATGACGACCTGGATGACCATCCTCGGCATAGTCGTCTTCGTCGTCGGCCTGCTCTTCTCCATCGCCTGGCACGAGCTCGGCCACCTCTCCACGGCCAAGATGTTCGGCATCCGCGTGCCGCAGTACATGGTGGGCTTCGGGCCGACGATCTTCTCCCGCAAGAAGGGCGACACCGAGTACGGCATCAAGGCCGTCCCGCTCGGCGGCTACATCCGGATGATCGGCATGTTCCCGCCCGGCGACGACGGGAAGCTCCAGGCCCGCTCCACCTCGCCGTTCCGCGGCATGATCGAGGACGCCCGCTCGGCCGCCTTCGAGGAGCTGCAGCCCGGCGACGAGCACCGGCTGTTCTACACGCGCAAGCCCTGGAAGCGCGTGATCGTGATGTTCGCCGGGCCGTTCATGAACCTGGTCCTGGCCGTGGTGATCTTCATGAGCGTGCTGATGGGCTTCGGCATCAACACCCAGACCACGCAGGTCAGCTCGGTCTCGGACTGCGTCATCGCGGCCTCCGCCAAGTCCGACAAGTGCCCGGCCGGCGCCAAGGACTCCCCGGCCAAGGCCGCGGGCCTGCGGGCCGGCGACCGGATCGTCTCCTTCAACGGTCACGCCGTCCCGGACTGGAACACCCTCCAGGACCAGATCCGCAGGACCACCGGCCCGGCGGCCATCGTCGTCGAGCGGCACGGCGCCCGGCAGACGCTGCACGCCGACCTCATCGAGAACAAGGTCGCCAAGACCGACGGCCGCGGCGGCTACGTCCCCGGCCAGTACGTCAGCGCCGGATTCCTCGGCTTCACCCCGGCCAGCGGCATCGTCAAGCAGTCCTTCGGCCAGTCCGTCGACCGCATGGGCACCATGGTCCAGCAGGGCACCGAGTCGCTGATAAGCCTCCCCGGCAAGATCCCCGACCTGTGGAACGCGGCCTTCAACGGCGCCGAGCGCAAGCAGGACTCCCCGATGGGCGTGGTCGGCGCGGCCCGGGTCGGCGGCGAGGTCTTCTCGCTCCACATCCCGCCGGAGCAGCGGGTGGCCACCATGCTCTTCCTGGTCGCCGGCTTCAACCTCTCGCTGTTCCTGTTCAACATGCTGCCGCTGCTGCCGCTGGACGGCGGCCATATCGCCGGCGCCCTGTGGGAGTCGGTGCGGCGGGCCTTCGCCCGGGTCGTTCGGCGCCCGGACCCCGGCCCCTTCGACGTCGCCAAGCTGATGCCCGTCGCGTACGTCGTCGCCGGCATCTTCGTCTGCTTCACCCTGCTCGTGCTGGTCGCGGACGTGGTGAACCCGGTGAAGCTGACCTAGGCCCGTCCGATCGGCCACGGCCGGGCACCCTGCGACCGAGCGGGCGTGCCCGGCCGCCCCTTTCGAGGGGGCAAAAGGGTTCGATGTGCCTCTGGCAACCTCCGTGCCGTAATCTCGATGAACCGGAGCCCACCGAATCCGGGCCGAGATCCACACCTTGGGGTTGCTCACCAGATGACTGCCATTGCACTGGGAATGCCGGACGTACCTGCGAAGCTCGCCGACCGCCGGGTCAGCCGCAAGATCCAGGTCGGTTCGGTCGCCGTGGGCGGCGACGCACCGGTGTCGGTGCAGTCGATGACCACCACCCGTACCTCCGACATCGGCGCCACGCTCCAGCAGATCGCCGAGCTGACCGCCTCCGGCTGCCAGATCGTCCGGGTCGCCTGCCCGACCCAGGACGACGCCGACGCGCTGCCGATCATCGCCAAGAAGTCCCAGATTCCGGTCATCGCGGACATCCACTTCCAGCCGAAGTACGTCTTCGCCGCGATCGACGCCGGCTGCGCCGCGGTCCGGGTCAACCCCGGCAACATCAAGCAGTTCGACGACAAGGTCAAGGAGATCGCCAAGGCGGCCTCCGACGCCGGCACCCCGATCCGCATCGGCGTCAACGCCGGCTCCCTGGACCGGCGGCTACTCCAGAAGTACGGCAAGGCCACCCCCGAGGCCCTGGTGGAGTCCGCCCTCTGGGAGGCGTCGCTCTTCGAGGAGCACGGCTTCCGCGACATCAAGATCTCGGTCAAGCACAACGACCCGGTCGTGATGGTCAACGCCTACCGCCAGCTCGCCGCCGCCAGCGACTACCCCCTCCACCTCGGCGTCACCGAGGCCGGCCCCGCCTTCCAGGGCACCATCAAGTCCGCGGTCGCTTTCGGCGCGCTGCTCAGCGAGGGCATCGGCGACACCATCCGGGTCTCGCTCTCCGCCCCGCCCGTCGAAGAGGTCAAGGTCGGCATCCAGATCCTGGAGTCCCTCAACCTCCGGCCGCGCCGCCTGGAGATCGTCTCCTGCCCGTCCTGCGGTCGCGCCCAGGTCGACGTCTACAAGCTCGCCGACGAGGTCACCGCGGGCCTGGAGGGCATGGAGGTCCCGCTGCGCGTCGCCGTCATGGGCTGCGTCGTCAACGGCCCCGGCGAGGCCCGCGAGGCCGACCTCGGCGTCGCCTCCGGCAACGGCAAGGGCCAGATCTTCGTCAAGGGCGAGGTCATCAAGACCGTCCCCGAGTCGAAGATCGTCGAGACCCTCATCGAAGAGGCCATGAAGATCGCCGCGCAGATGGAGGCCGACGGCGTCGCCTCCGGCGAGCCGGTCGTCACCACCGCGGGCTGACCCCCTCCCTTCGCGAGCCCCGCCGCCCCCCCGGGCCGCGGGGCTCG
>NZ_JBNHIN010000013.1:49666-74311 GCF_050054615.1 Streptomyces sp. YGL11-2 | reverse complement strand
GGCTCGCCCGCGCCCGCGCGCACCCCCATACGCCCCCGCGAAAGCCCGTACGCAGCAGGCCAGGTGCTTTTGCGCAGGTGGAGGTACAGTGCCAGGACCTGCTCCCGCCTGGCCTCCCAGGCCGTACCGGTGAGGCTTTCCGACACGTGCTGACGACCACCGCCATCAAGGTTCTGGAGCCCGGGGAGCTCGATTCGGCCCTCGCCGTCCTGGACCGCGAACCGGTCGCCAACGCCTTCGTCGCCGCCCGTGTCCAGGTCGCCGGCCTCGACCCCTGGCGGCTCGGCGGCGAGATGTGGGGCTGGTACGTCGGCGGCCGGCTGGAATCCCTCTGCTACGCCGGCGCCAACCTCGTCCCCGTCTGCGCCACCCCCGAAGCCATCCGCGGCTTCGCCGAGCGCGCCCGCCGCCAGGGCCGCCGCTGCTCCTCCATCGTCGGCCCGGCCGGCCCCACCGCCGAACTGTGGTCCCTGCTGGAGCCCCACTGGGGACCGGCCCGCGAGATCCGCGCCCACCAGCCCCTGATGGTCACCCGCCGCCCGTCCGCCGAGATCGCCCCCGACCCGTACGTCCGGCGGATCGGCAGGAACGAGCTGGACCTGATCATGCCGGCGTGCGTGGCCATGTTCACCGAAGAGGTCGGCATCTCCCCGATGGCCGGCGACGGCGGCCTCCTCTACCAGGCCCGGGTCGCCGAACTCGTCGGATCCGGCCGGTCGTTCGCCCGCATCGAGGACGGCAAGGTCGTCTTCAAGGCCGAGATCGGCGCCGCCACCCCGCTCGCCTGCCAGATCCAGGGCGTCTGGGTCGCCCCCGAGCACCGCGGCAAGGGCCTGTCCGAAACCGGTATGGCCGCCGTCCTGCGCTACGCCCTCAGCGACGTCGCCCCGCTCGTCAGCCTCTACGTGAACGACTTCAACACCGCCGCCCGCGCCGCCTACCGCCGGGTGGGCTTCGAGGAAGTCGGCGCATTCATGAGCGTACTGTTCTGAGCCGCCGCCTTGTACGCTCCGACCATGGATGACGTCGCGGTCGGCCCCCTCGATCTCGCTGCCCGCGTGGACGACGCGCTGGCCGTACAGGCCCTGGCCTTCGGCCTCGGTGACGACGAGATCGCCGTCCGCCGGCACATCGTGCTGCGCCACCTCGGCTGCACCGGCGCCCGCGCCCTCGGCGCCACCACCCCCGCCGGCCGGCTCATCGGCTTCGTCTACGGCATGCCCAACGACCGCGGCCACTGGTGGTCCACCGTCGTCGAGCCCTATCTGCGCAGCCAGGGCCTGGACCACTGGCTCGACGACTCCTTCGTCATCACCGAACTCCACGTCCACCCCGCCTACCAGCACCGGGGCATCGGCCGCGCGCTGATCACCCGCATCACCGACGAGGCCGCCGAACCCCGCAGCATCCTCTCGGCCATCGACATCGAGAGCCCGGCCCGCGGCCTGTACCGCTCCCTCGGCTACGAGGACATCGCCCGCCGCGTCCTATTCCCGAGCGCCCCCATGCCCTACGCGGTGATGGGCGCCCCACTGCCACTGAAGCGCCATTGACCAGACCACCGACGCGTACCCCCACCCATCGTTTTCCACCCACACACGGGAGGGGGAGTAGTGATAGACCCTGCCTGACCCGTCCTTCATGTAACCATCCGTGGCTCTGAGTAGCCATGGGTAGGCGGGCATGCGAACGGCCACCCTCCGTGTTGGCGGTGGGTGGCCGTTGGGCTGGGGCTTGCCTCAGCGGCGGAACTCTCCACCCTTGACGGCGGTGACGAACGATGACCAGTCGTCGGCCGGGAAGACCAACGCCGGGCCGTGCGGGTCTTTGCTGTCACGGACGGGGACCAAGCTGGGGATGCTGTCGGAAACCTCGACACAGTTACCGTCGCCCCCGTTGCTGTAACTGCTCTTACGCCAACGTGCAGCGCCAAGGTTGGGGGTGCTCATGATGCGTTGCCCTCCATGATCTTTCTGATGACGTCGAGTGAGGCGGGCGGCGAAAGTGCCGAGTCTCGTAGTTGATCGTAGGACAGGCGGTATTGGGCGACCTCTTCTGCATCCTCGATCAACTCTCCCGATTTGCTGCCCTCCAAGTAGGCAACACCTACACCGTCCGCCTGCCACAGCACGGACAGTGAGCCGCCCATGAGGTCATGTACCCCGGCGCTGAACGGGAGTACCTGAACGACTATCGACGGTCGCTCGGCGGACTCCACCAGGTGTGAGAGCTGTCCTGCCCATGTCTTCGGATCGGTTGTGGGGCGCCTCAGAACGGACTCGTCCAGGATCACGCGAACGCTCGGGGATGGGTCCCGATTTAGCAGCTCCTGGCGACTGAGGCGTAAGGCCACCTGTTCCTCCAGCCAGTCGGGACCCCAGTGGTTCGGGGACGAGGAGAGGACAGCACGGGCGTAATCCTCTGTCTGAAGAAGTCCCGGCATGACTTGCATGTACTTGTGCATGATCACGGCGCCTTCTTCGTACTGCATGAACAGCTTGTATCGGTTCACGATGACGCTGTTTCGTGCAGCCTTCCAGAGCCGGACGAGTAGCCCGTCTGTCCCGTAATACGTGTCGAGATCTTCTATGACTGGCCTTTTCGAGATCCTTTGGCCAGTTTCAAGACGATTCAAGTAGCTACGCTCGTATCCCGTATCTTCCGCCAGTTGTGCTAGGGATTTACCCGCTTTCCTCCTCAGTGTGACCAATGCATGGCCCAGGGTCTCGCGTGCGTCCTGCTTCTCCTGGTCCGAGCCTTCGCCCGCCTGTTCGGCCATGCCTTCTCCCGTTGTTGTCAGGGGCTGCGGCAACAGTTGCAGGGGTCCCAACTTACCTTCCGTGCCCCATGGTTGGCCTAGTCAGATGACGGACCGCAGACCACATGTAGGACCCCCGCGACCGTGCGACCGGTCCGGGGGCGTGGTCACCAACCCATGGAGGTTGATGACAGTGCTCCACATTATCCGAACGATCTTCGAATCGTTGCTGTGCTGGTTACTGCCCGCACGGGGGCGTCACCGGTCCGCCGACGCACCGCCCGAAGCTGGGTGCCCGGGCACTCCGACGCTCGCCCTTCCCCGAGTCCCCGCCTGGCGGCCGGAGTTGCCACTGCTGCGTGGTGAGGACGTGCCCCTGATCCATCCGTACCTCCTCACCCCCGAGGAGTGCCAGGAGCGGCGGTTGCGGCGGGAGCGGCGGCGGGCGTTGCGGCTTGCGGAGTACGGCGTTGATGCCGGGCCGTGTCGGATTCACGGTGTGGATGTGGGGTGCTGATGCCCGGCATGAGCGATCCGGTTCACCTGCCGGATCCGTACCCGGACTTGGACCCTGAACCGGTACCCGGGTGTGACATTTGTCGGGAGCTGGTGAAGCAGCGAGCCGAGGCACGCAAGCGCGGTGAGCACGGTCGCGCTGCGATGTGCACGGTGGAGATCGGGTGCCACCCTCACAAGGGGAAGGCGAAGACATGACCGAGCATGCCAAGGCAAGGCCGCCGAAGCTGAGGCCGCCGCTGGTGGCGACGAGGGAAGGAGTCATCTACATACCGCCCGGCGGTCCGGTGCCTCCGTGCAAGGAGCCGTGTGTCCTGTGCCGGGCGAAGGGGCGGCAGGTCACGCCGGAGGGGCCCGCGAATGTCGTTTAGCCGTCGCCAACGACGTTGCCCAGTAAGGAAGTCGCTCGCGCCTGGTCGTGCCTGGGTGCAGGTCTTCACGTACCTACACATCCCGGCTCCCTGGCCTGCCCAGAAATGGGCGCGGCGTGAGTTGCGGTACTGGCTTAAGGGGCGTCACTTCGCTGAGGCCGAGGACGGTCAGTGCTAGTGGGTGTGACGTGCCTCGGCCCCCATCTCCAGTGCCGGGAATGCTACGGGCTTGGCTGGGTAGCAGCGGAGGTTCTGCGGGTAGATCCGTCGCTCTGTGGTGTCACTGCGGCGGCCCCTCAGGCGTGCCGGGCGTGCCGACGGAGGGGGTTCTTCTGTAAGGCGCCCCGGCCGTGCGCGGGGTTTCACGAGCAGGGTATCCCCACGATTCTGGCCCACTCGCTGCCCCCGGTATGAGCTCCCGCTCCCTCGCGCCCGGGTGACACCACGCCAGGGAGCGGGAGCTCCGGTGAGCGACGCAGCGCCCCCCGATGGGAACCAGCCCGACCACAGCAGACGTGCTGTGACTTTGGCCCCGTCCGCCCCGTAGGCGGGTGCCGCTTCGGCGGTGAGGGGCGTCGCAAAGCCGCCCCGGTAACGGAACTTTGAACGGGGTGAGTTACCGGGGCGGTGTCACTATCGCTCCAAACTGGCTACGGTGAGTTCGTGACTCGCGATGCTGATCACATCGATCGAATCCTGAAAGCGGCCAGGCTGGGACGTGACGGTAAGCGTGTCGCCTGTGTTCGCTGCGGCGAGCCTCTGAGGTTCACCGCCAGGGAGCGAACGCACAGCGGCAGCGCACCCATTGTGATCCTAAATAGTCACTGCGCTAACCCTAAGCCTTGATCCACCGACGTGATGTCCGTGGATGGCGCCCCGAAAAGCGAGGAAGTGCCTTGTGGCCTGCGATGACAGGAGTTCTTGAGGCTTCCAGCACGCACGATCAGCAAGGCACTTCCAAGATGCAAGTTTCCCATACGCCGACGGCGGTATCCGCTGCGTTCGATGACGCGAAAAGGACGGGGCATCCGAACGGAGCGGAGTAGACCACGCAGGTCGCGTTAACCTGGAGCCGCTGGGCAGCGCGCCGCACCGTCACGCAGGATGTGTGCTCTGGTAGCGCCTGCGAGAGCTGCATACGGCACAGGAACTGCGGCAGCGCGAGGGCGGGAAGCGTAAGCGTTCTCTGTGGACCAGGTCCGCTCTGACGGTCACGGCCGTCGACTGGCCGGGCCCGGACGAAGTGGCAGGGCCCGCCTGCCTGTACGTGGGGATACGCCTGGTCGGCTTACTGCAGTTCGATCGCTTGGCGACGTTATCGGTGTCGCTTGCATGGCCTGCAGGTGGACGGTCACGGCCCTACGGTGCGCCCTGTGGGTTCCCCTGCCGAGCCCCCTACGCCGCACTTTTCCCTCGACCGGCTAACGACGCAGGTCACCGGCCGTGGTAATCGACATTCGGCACCTCGACAACCCTCCTGTCCCCTCTCCATGTCAGTGGGTGGTGTTAGTGAGTTGAGGTAGGTGAGTGAGCGAAGTGAGGCGTCGGGTTCGAGTGAGAGCTCAGGCCGCATGGCCAAGACTCCACGCCGCGCTCCCGTACGCGGCTGGGTGTAGGAGGGATACAGATGGGTGGGACGAAGCGGCGGCCGTACGGGTCGACGGCCAAGACACGACAGATGGTGCTCGCCGCGCTGGGCGTGGTGAAGGTGGCGACCGCACAGCAGATCCGTCAGCTGATGTGCCCGGGCACGGCCAGCGCGCAGACCGTGCGCAACGGCTGTCTCGACTTGGTCCAGGACGGTCTGGTGGAATCCCTCGGCTCAGCCACCCGCGTCAACGAGGCCGGCAGCCTGGTCACCGAGAAACTGTGGAACCTGACGGGCCCCGGCCTGGACGCGGCCGCCGCGGTCCTCGATCGCCCGCTGGGGGAGATGGGCGGCACTGCCCGGGGCGCTGCACGGGCCGGGGCGAAGCACGCGCGGAAGGTCACCGACACTATCGCCGCGTTCTTGCAGACCCCGCCCGCGCCGACCCGTCCCGTGCCCCGCAAAGCCTCCCAGGCCGCCGCTGGAGCGCCCGGCAGCGCGGCAGTGGGCAATGCCTCGGCTGCTTCCGTCCCGGGCGCGCAGATACGCCCTCAAGGGCTGGGGAGGATCGAGTCGTGGGCGACGGAGGTGGTGCTGCCGGTCTCCGGCACGCGGTTCGCTCCCGGGAGGAACAGTCCCCGCGCGGATGCGGTCTTCGCCGCTCCGGATGAGGGGGTTCCGCTGTTGTTCGTGGAGGTCGACAACGGTACTGAGAGTCCGGTGGTCCTGTCCGGCAAGGTCAGCCGCTACCGGGAGTTCTTCCGTCGTACCGTCAAGGTCCCCTCGCCGCCGCAGAACGCCTGGCCACGTCCCGGCGAGATCCCGATGTGGCAGGCCCTCTACGGTCCGACGGGGTGGGAAGGGCATCCACCGCTGGCGATCGTGTTCACCAAGAAGGTCGGCTCCACCGCGCTGAACAACCGCATCAACAGCGTCATGCGGCTGACCGAAGCTCACTGGTCGGGGGAGTACGGCAATGACCGGTCCCGCTACGGCCAACCGGGGGTGGACGACGGCTACATCGACTTCACCGATGCCGTCCCGGTGCTGGTCACCACTCTCGACCGGCTTCAGCGCCACGGTCCGCTCGGCGCGGTGTGGTTCCGCTTCGGACACTCTACCTGGCAGAGCCTCGACGACGCCCTCGACGACCCCGACGCTTACCGCGCTCGGGCACCCGAGCGCAAAGAGCGCCGGCGCCAGGCCGCACAGCGCGCCAAGCGGGAGCGCGAGGAAGAGGAGCGCAAAGAGCGAGAGAAGAACACGTGGGTCTGCCCGCGCTGTGGCAACAAGGTCCTCCCCGACCCCTGGGATGGCTTCCGCAGCAGCGAATGCGAGCAGTGTGAAGGTGCCGAGGAGCGTGCCGAACGCGAGCGTCAGCAGACACTGGAGGCCGCCGCCGAAGCGGAAGAAGCCAAGGAGGCCAACAGATCGGCCTGGCGCCGCTTCCTGGACTGGTGACCGGATACCCAAGCCCTTACCCCGGCCCGGACCTGCGGTGGTATGCGGGATGGTAACTGCCCTTGGGCATCAGTTACTCGCTGAGCACGGCTCGCAGTTTGCGGGCCGGTTCTGGCCTTCGGGCGGAGGATCAGTATTCGCCGGCATCTGTCCAGAGGTGATCCGTTTTAGAGGTCATCTCACTTGGCGAGTCGGTGGTAGCAGATGAGGGTGCAGGCGATGCTGGTGAAGATCAGGAAGTGGCCGGGCTTGCGCTCGTAGCGGCGGTGGAGTCGTCGGCAGGCGGCGAGCCAAGCCCATGGTGCGTTCGGTGGTTCAGCGGTGGCGGCCGAGTCGTTCAGAGGACTCGATGTCCTTGCGGGCGATGCGGTGGGTGATTCCACAATCCCCACGACCGCAGACTACCGAACAGGCCAGATGAGACGACCTCTAAGAGGAATCGCGCATTTGCGTCCGGAGATATCCTGAAGTAGCCGTGGCTATTGGATAGTTGGCTGCCCACGTGGCTCATTTCTCGGTCAGGTCGACTCGCAAGGCTGACGCAGGACCGGTCCGGCTGAACCCGCTGGTGAGAGCTAAGATTTGAGCTCGTCACCAAAGGGGGGACCATGTCGTACCAGCCTGCCGACCGGCAGAACGTTCCGTATCAGTCCTATCAGGGAGGGTATCCACAGCAGCCGGGGGGCGGCTTCGTCCCCCCGCCGCCAGGACCGCCGTCGCCACCCCGGCGCAAAACGGGAAAGATCATTGGATTCAGCATACTGGGGATATTTCTCCTCCTGGTCATAGGCATCGGATCCATATTCGTGAAGAACACCCTGAATCGACACGACACGACTCCTGGTGAGGAGTACGCCATGTCGACGAAAGCGGTGTACGAATCGATGGACAAGGCCCTCAAGGCGAAGGACGAGAAGGCTTATCTCGCGTCCTTCGAGGGCGAGCAACTCAAGGCACAGCAGCAGAAGCTGTTCCGCAACCTCATCAAGGTTCCGTTCCAGGTCGCGCGCTTCGAGGAATACCCGCAGGGGCACGGCAGCGGTCAGGTGCCGGTCGCGTTCGTCCACCAGATCAAGGGCGTTGACGCCGCCCCGGTGGCCGAGCAGTACACGTTCACGTTCAAGATGGGTCCGGGCAACCGTCAAGTGGTCACCGGGGTCAAGGGAGCCGAAGAGCCCTACGTCGGCACGCATGGCGCGTATTACCCGGCACCGTGGGACGTCTACGACGACATGGCGGTCGTGCAGAAGGGGCGCGTCGTGCTGATCTCTGACAAACAGCACGCCGCCGACACCGAGCGCTTCGCCCCGTACATTTCCCAGGCGGCCGACGATGACGTGGCGGCCTGGAACCGCAGCGGCGCGGACACGTCCCAGGTGTCCAAGGGCGCGCTGGTCGTGCTGGAGCCGAACCGCCAGATGTACTCGCAGTTCTACCGGGCTGGTGCGAAGAACGACTCACTGGACGCTGGCGTCACTGTGTCCGTGGAGAAGTTCAGCAACGCCGGCCGCAGCGAGGTGGAGTACGGCGGCTCCCGTATCGTCATGGACTCGTCCCTGAGCCGTTTCACCTCCCCCGCCTGGAAGGACGGCGTCAAGGAGATCGGCCGCCACGAGATCGCCCACGCGATGGTGGCCGTCTACAACCACGCGAGCGGGCCGGTGCACATAGACACTTGGGTCGCCGAGGGTTTCGCCGCGTACATGGAGTCGCGCGACGATCCAGCGGCGGCGAAGACCCAGGCGGCGCGGACGCTGAAGGGCTACAAATTCAACCCCAGCGTCTACCCGGCGAAAGACGACGGTGAGTTCTACGCGAAGACCTTGCCGGAGCGCGCCGCCAATTACACGCTCGCCCAGCTTGCGATCGAGTACATGGCCAAGAAGTACGGCGAGAAGAACGCGTTTCAATTCGTGACCGCAGCGTACACCGCCCCACTGAAGACGGAAGGTTCCTTCCAGCAGTACCTGGGTGTCGATTACCGCACCTTCATGGAAGGTTGGCAGCAGTACGTCCGCACCGTAGTTCCGGGCATGGCCCAGGGCTGACGTACCCACGCACAGCTCGCACTGTCACACTCCGCCGGCCCCGCCGTCCTCACGGGCACAGAGCCGTCCAATGGCGGGTCGGTGGATGTGTGAAGGAGCGGAGCCAGCAGATGGCGCTCGCCCCACGAGTATCGAGGACCCCATCGCAGCGTGATCAACCGACAGCCTACCGAGGCGCTCGCACGGCCGCTGGGGATCGCGGAGCAGACCGACCGCGCCGCTACCAATTCTCCGACGTCGACGCGCAGATACGCGTCGACGTGCTGGGGCACCTGCACTTCTCGAAGGATCTCGTCGCCGACCTCATCACCCAGAAGCTCGCCTTGGAGGGTGTGACGTTCCCCTGGCACCTGACCGGGCGCGAGACGTACGTGGTGGTGAAGAAGACCCGCCGCCCACCGGCCAAGGCCCTCTTCAAGGACCCCAAGGTGCGCGAGCTGCTGGCGAATGCCCCGGAGTCCGCGCCCATCATCGGCATCGGCTCCGGAGACAAGCCCGTCAGCGTCGACTGGACGCCGAGTCGCCGCACATTCTGGTCAACGCCTCCACCGGCGGCGGCAAGTCAGTCACCCTGCGCTGTATCACCTGCCAGATGCTCCACCACGGCGCGCTCGCGTTCGTCCTGGACTGCAAGCGGATCTCCCACCCGTGGGCGCGCGGCATCCCGAGCGTCACCTACTGCGCCGACATCCACGACGCCCTGATCCAGCTCCGCATGGAAGGCCGGCGCCGCGTGCTCGTCGCCGATGAACTCGACCTTCACGTCACGGGCCCGCTGCTGCTGATCCTCCTCGAAGAGGTCAATGCCACACCGGCCTTGCCCAGGTCATCATCGGCGGCACCGCTCGGGAGACGCCGGTGTTGTTCTTCACGGACGCTGAAGCCCGCGAGTGAGCCACCACCGGCCCGACCACCACCGCGAAGAAGCGCGCGACGGTACCGCCCCAACCGGGCCCGGCCCTGCAGGAGCCAGCCGTCCCCGACGCTGAGGCGATCGGCCCGAACGCGGTCGGCTCGGACCGCGGCATGTCCACCTCAGCCAGGCAGTCCTCACCCAGCGCGACCGCGAGTGTCACATCCAGCAGAATTTTGCCCGGATCGTGCAGGCCCGCGGCTTGCGTCATCGATACGGCGCCAACGTCATCACCGCATCCAAGCCGGTCTTGCGAACGGTCTCCACCCGTAGCACTGCCCCGGCCTGGAGACCATTCCACGACCGTCGCCCTCGACACAGACATGCGGGTGCGACCCGATACTCCTCTTCACCTGAGGAGAGCAGCTTCCCTGAGGCGAAGAGGACTCTCGGCAAGTCCCATCGTCCCAGGTCAGACGCACTCCTCACTTTCTTGATCAAGCATCGGGCAGCCCACATCGTGAATGCGCGAGGTTAAAGACGGAGACTTCCCCGGCTGAGACGACCTGCAGCGAAGCAATCCGGACACCCTGCCCCACAGGACCGTCACCGCACCCGAAAGCCCCGCGCAGCGGACCCGCGCCACAGGCGCAAGAGCGAGCACCCGGCGGGTAAGCCGACAACGTGGGGAGCAGTCGGCCAGGCCCACGGCGGTAAACCCGACAACCTGGGAACCCGGCACAGCGCAGCGGATACGCATTTCCGTGCGCCACACCCCTGCGGCTAACCTCCAGGGAGTCACCTTTCTTACGCAGGAGAAACTCCCATGGCCAACGCCGCACAGGTCCAGCGCATGTCCCGCTTGATGATCAAGACACTGCGCGACGACCCGGCCGACGCCGAGGTGCTCAGCCACAAGCTCCTGGTGCGCGCCGGTTTCGTGCGCCGCACCGCCGCCGGTGTCTGGTCCTGGCTGCCGCTCGGCAAGAAGGTCCTCGCCAACGTCGAGCGGATCGTGCGCGAGGAGATGGACGCCATCGGCGGCCAGGAGGTCCTGCTGCCCGCCCTGCTGCCGAGGGAGCCGTACGACGCGACCGGCCGCTGGGACGAGTACGGCGCCGAGCTGTTCCGCCTCAAGGACCGCAAGGGCGGCGACTACCTCCTCGGCCCCACCCACGAGGAGATCTTCACCCAGCTGGTGAAGGACCAGTGCACGTCCTACAAGGACCTGCCGGTGATCCTCTACCAGATCCAGACCAAGTACCGCGACGAGGCCCGCCCGCGCGCCGGCATCCTGCGCGGCCGCGAGTTCCAGATGAAGGACTCCTACTCCTTCGACACCGCCGACGAGGGCCTCGCCGAGTCCTACGCGCTGCACCGCGTCGCCTACCAGCGGATCTTCGAGCGCCTCGGCCTCGAATACCGCATCTGCGCCGCCACCGCCGGCGCCATGGGCGGCTCCAAGTCAGAGGAGTTCCTGGCCCCGGCTGCCGCCGGCGAGGACACCTTCGCCGACTGCCCGAACTGCGACTACGCGGCCAACACCGAGGCGATCACCTACGCCCTGAAGCCGGTGGACGCGGCCGGTGTGCCCGCGGCGGAGGAGATCCCCACCCCGGACACCCCGACCATCGAGACGCTCGCCGCGCACCTCGGCGTACCGGCCTCCGCCACCCTCAAGAACCTCCTGATCAAGGTGGCGGGCGAGATCGTCGCCGTGGGTGTGCCCGGCGACCGCGAGGTCGACATGGACAAGGTCGAGGCGCACTTCGCCCCGGCCGTCGTCGAGTTGGTGACCGCCGAGGACTTCGTGGACCGCGACGACCTGGTCCGCGGTTACGTGGGCCCGCAGGGCCTGGAGAAGGTCACGTACCTCGCCGACCCGCGCATCGCCCCCGGCACCGCGTGGATCACCGGCGCCAACAAGGAAGGCGTGCACGCCAGGAACGTCGTCGCCGGGCGCGACTTCGAGGTCGACGCGTACGTCGACGTCGTCGTGGTGCAGGAGGGCGACCCCTGCCCGGCCTGCGGCACCGGCCTCAAGCTGGACCGGGCAATCGAGATTGGCCACATCTTCCAGCTGGGCCGCAAGTACGCCGACGCCTTCCAGCTCGACGTGCTCGGCCAGAACGGCAAGCCGGTCCGGGTGACCATGGGCTCGTACGGCATCGGCGTCTCCCGCGCCGTCGCCGCGCTGGCCGAGCAGCACGCCGACGACAAGGGCCTGTGCTGGCCGCGCGAGGTGGCGCCGGCCGACGTCCACGTCGTCGCCGCCGGCAAGGCCAAGCAGACCGAACTCGCCCTGGAGATCGGCGACCGGCTCGGCGACGCCGGCCTGCGGGTCCTGGTCGACGACCGCCCCGGCGTCTCGCCCGGCGTCAAGTTCACCGACGCGGAACTGCTCGGCGTGCCGACCATCGTCGTCGCCGGCCGCCGCGCCGGGGAGGGCGTCGTCGAGGTCAAGGACCGCCGCACCGGCGAGCGCGAGGAGCTGACGGTCGAGGAGGCCGTCGCCCGCCTCGGCGCGTAACGGCATGGCGAACGGGCCGGCCGGGGACGCCCCCGGCCGGCCCGTTCACCATGCCATGACGCGCCCGCTATAGGTACGCGGCGAACTCCAGCAGCAGTTCCCCCCGCTGCCGGTCGCCCGCCGCCGACTCGCGCAGCCCCGCGCGCACCGCGCGGTACAGCGTCCAGCCGCGCAGGCGCTCCCGGTCCACGTCCAGCGAGTCCGCCAGCTTGGACACCCGCCGCCGGGCCGCCGCGGGCGCCCCCGACCCGGCCACCAGGTCCTCGAACCGGTCCAGGACCAGCCGCGCCAGGTCGTACGCCCGCTCACCGACCAGCGGCGCCGGGCCCACCGCGAGCCAGGGCGCCCGCTCACCGGCCAGCACCTTCCCCTGCCGGAACGCCCCGTGCAGCAGGAACTCCTCCGGCGCCCCGTCCGGCAGCGCCCGCCCCAGCTCCAGCGCCTCCTCGACCAGCGGCGCGGCGGCCCCGGCGCACTCCCCGGCCGCACCCAGGGCCTTGGCGTCCTCCGTCACCCGCTCCGCCACCGTCGCGAACGGGTGCCCCTCGCCCGGCGGCACCCACAGCCGCCGCACCGTGCCCGCCGCCTCCAGCAGCGCCTTGGCCTCCGGCAACGACCGCAGCGACACCGAGCCCTGCAACCGCTCCAGCAGCAGCGCACCACCGGCCTCGTCGGCCCGCAGCAGCCGCACCGCGCCCCCGCCGTCCCACGCCCGCAGTGCCGCGGCCTCCTGCGCCGCGGCCCGCCCCGGCACCGGGAACTTCAGCGCCGCGGGCGTCCCGTCCTGCTGCCGTACCAGCGCGACGAGACTGCTGAGGCCACCCGGGGCGTGCACCCGCTCCAGCGTCAGCTCCCAGGCGTCCAGCCGCTGTTGAACCAGCGCCGGCAGCGCCTCCAGCCAGGCCCGTACGGGACCCTCCCGATCGCCGCCGAGCGCGCCCAGCAATCGTTGCGGCGGTTCGATGGGTGCCGTTGCCATGCCTGAGCTGTCCCTTTCGTGGGGAGGACGCCGGGTGGGGAGGACGCCGGGTGGGGAGGTGGCCGCCGGGCGGCCGGTCGTTCAGAGCGCGCCGGAGGAGGCGCCCGCGGAGCCGGACGGAGCGGGCGCCGCGGCCCGCTCGACGAGCCCAGGGAAGGCTACGCTGCCGCCCCGCCAGCGCACCGACCGCACCGCGGCCTCGCGCAGCGCGCCCGCCGCCTCCTTACGGCGAGCGCCGGCACAGGCCCGTACGAGATCCGCGTAGACGGCGGCCAGCCGGTCCTCCAGCTCGGCGGCCAGGTGCACCGCGGCGGTCGCGTCCGGCACCGGGAACGGCAGTTCGTACCCGGCCGCCGCGGCCTGCGGCTTCCCGCCGAGGTCCCGCACGGTGCGGGACAGCGCGTCCCGCCGCGCCCGGTGCGCGTCGTAGGCGCTCTGCGCCTCCGCGCGGCGCCCGGCCCCGATCCGTCCGCCCACCACGCCGTACCCGTACACCGCCGCATGCTCGGCGGCGAGCGCGGCCTGCACCGCGGCCAGCTCGCCGCCGTGCGTCGTTCCGGTCGTCATCTCCGTGCTCTTCTCTGCTCGTTGGCCGGCCGTCGCGCCCGGCCGTCGTACGGTGCGGGGCGCGGCGCCCCGCCCACCGGGCCGCGGCTCACACCCCCGGCCCCGTCAGCAGCCAGGCGTGCGCCGCCCCGGCCGCCGCGACCGACGCGAGGAGCCGGGCCAGTTCCGGGGGCGCGGCGGCCAGTGCCGCCGTGCGGGTGTCGGCGAGCGTCCGTTCCGCGTCGGCGAGCGCGGTCCGCGCCGCCCGCTCTTCGGCCGGCACCGCGGGCGTCGCCGCACGCCGCGCAGGCCCGGTGGCGGCGCCGTGGGACGGCGCGGGCGTGGCCCGGTCGGACCTGAACGCCTCGGCGTGCAGGGCGACTTCGGCGCGCAGCGGACGCAGGTGGGGCGCCAGCGCCGGGTGCGCGGCCAGCGTCGCGTCGTAGCGGGCCAGCAGCGCCGTGCTGTCCCGCGCGGCCTGTTCCCGCAGCCGCTCCGCGGCGGCGGAGTGTTCGGCGTCTTCCTCTTCGGGGCGGGGACCGCCGGCGCATCCGGAGAGCAGCGCCACGCCCCCGAGGGCGGCACCGGCCAGCAGGGTCCTTCGGCGTGTGAGCGCCACTTTCGGCACGTTGCACTTCCCGGGGTCTTCCGTAGTGATCACCGCAGGCGAGAGTATCCGTGCCCACCCGCCGAATCGTCAGTACCCCGCCGGAACCGATAGGCTTTGACCCGACACGCGACCCACCCACAACAGCACACGCGGCCGAGGAGTCACCCGGATGAGCACCACCCAGAGCGAGAGGCTGCGCGGACTGCTTGAACCGCTCGTCGCCGCGCGAGACCTGGATCTGGAAGAGATCGAGGTGACCCCGGCAGGCAGGAGCCGGGTGCTGAGGATCGTGGTCGATTCCGATGAGGGCGTCCAGCTGGACGAGTGCGCCGACCTGAGCCGCGAGGCGTCGCAGGTCCTGGACGACTCCGACGTGATGGGCGGCGCCCCGTACACCCTTGAGGTCACCTCTCCCGGCGCCGACCGGCCGCTGACCGAGCCGCGGCACTACCGCCGCGCCGTCGGCCGCCTCATCAAGGCCCGGCTGCACGAGGGCGGCGAGGTGGTGGCGCGGATCGTCGCCATGGACGACACCGGCCTCGACCTGGAGGTGCCGGGCGTCAAGGGCCGTAAGCCGACCGCCCGCCGGATCGCGTTCGACGAGATCGCCAAGGCGCGGGTCGAGCTGGAGTTCAGCCGCAAGTCCGCCAAGCAGGACGCGACGCGCGGCGAGACCATCGACGAGAACGACGAGAGCCGTGCGAACGGCGAGAACGACGAGAACAAGGAGGAGGCGTAGCCGTGGACATCGACATGAGTGCCCTGCGGGGTCTGGTGCGGGAGAAGGAGATCTCGTTCGACCTGCTGGTCGAGGCGATCGAGTCGGCCCTCCTCATCGCCTACCACCGCACTGAAGGCAGCCGCCGCCGGGCGCGGGTGGAGCTGGACCGCAGCACCGGGCATGTGACGGTGTGGGCGAAGGAGGACCCGGCGGATCTCGAGGAGGGCGAGGAGCCCCGCGAGTTCGACGACACCCCGTCCGGCTTCGGGCGGATCGCGGCGACCACCGCCAAGCAGGTCATCCTGCAGCGGCTGCGGGACGCCGAGGAGGAGATCACGTTCGGCGAGTTCGCCGGACGCGAGGGCGACGTCATCACCGGCGTCGTCCAGCAGGGCAAGGACCCCAAGAACGTGCTGGTGGACATCGGCCGGATGGAGGCCATGCTGCCGGTGCAGGAGCAGGTCCCGGGCGAGGACTACGCGCACGGCACGCGGCTGCGGTCGTATGTCGTCCGGGTCGTCAAGGGCGTCCGCGGCCCGTCGGTCACCCTCTCGCGTACCCACCCCAATCTGGTGAAGAAGCTCTTCGCCATGGAGGTGCCGGAGATCGCGGACGGGTCGGTGGAGATCGCCGCCATCGCGCGCGAGGCCGGGCACCGGACGAAGATCGCGGTGCGCTCGACGCGCTCCGGGCTCAACGCCAAGGGCGCCTGCATCGGCCCCATGGGCGGGCGGGTGCGGGCCGTGATGGCCGAGCTGCACGGCGAGAAGATCGACATCGTGGACTGGTCGGACGACCCGGCCGACCTGGTGGCGCACGCGCTGTCGCCGGCCCGGGTCAGCAAGGTCGAGATCGTGGACCTGGCGGCGCGCTCCGCGCGGGTCACGGTGCCCGACTACCAGCTGTCGCTGGCGATCGGCAAGGAAGGGCAGAACGCCCGGCTCGCGGCCCGGCTCACCGGCTGGCGGATCGACATCCGCCCGGACACCGAGCACCCGGCGCCGCAGGGCTGAGGCCACCCGGAGCGCGGGGCCGCGGCGGATGAAAAGAAGTGGTGCCGCGGCCTCCCGCAGGGAATTCTGAGCATTGGATCAGGCTTTACCCCATCGGGGTGGAGCCGCCGTGGGGAGGTAGACTTAAGCAGTGTCTGGCCGGACGCATGCCCGCGCATGCCCTGAGCGCACTTGTCTGGGTTGCCGGGAGCGAGCGGCCAAGGGCGATTTGCTGCGCATCGTGGCGATCGAGGACGAGTGTGTCCCCGATCCTCGCGGTACGCTACCCGGCCGGGGTGCTTATGTGCACCGGACACTGGTCTGCCTCGACCTGGCGGTTCGCCGCCGGGCGTTCCCCCGGGCCTACCGGGGCCGCGGCCCGTTCGACACGGCGGAGTTGCGCCGGTTCATCGAAGGGGGCGCGCGTTGAGCAGCCGCCATGGCAATAACGCACAGCAAGAAACGCACAGCGCACGGAAAACCGTGCGGTCAGGTACCTCGCGAGTCGGAAGTAGGTCGAGATTGCGATGAGCACTCGATGAGTACGCGATGAGTACGCCCATGAAGTAGCGACGGTCCGGTGGACACCCGGACCTAGAAGGAGCGAAGTGGCTAAGGTCCGGGTATACGAACTCGCCAAGGAGTTCGGCGTTGAGAGCAAGGTCGTCATGGCCAAGCTCCAAGAACTTGGCGAATTCGTCCGTTCGGCGTCCTCGACGATCGAGGCGCCGGTTGTTCGCAAGTTGACCGACGCTTTCCAGGCAGGCAGCGGCAGCGGCCGCGCCGCCGGCAAGCCCGCGGCGCCGCGCAAGTCGGCCCCCGCGAAGCCGTCCGCGCCCACTCCGGCGCAGGCGGCGCGTCCGGCTGCCCCGAAGCCGGGCGCCCCCAAGCCGGGTCCCGCGGCCCCGGCCGCCCCCGAGGTGCCGCAGGTTCCCGCGGCCCCCAAGACTCCCGCCGCCGGCCCCACCCCGGGCCCGCGGCCGACCCCGGCGCGTCCCGCGCCGAAGCCCGCTCCGGCCGCGCCCGCGCAGCCCGAGTTCACGGCCCCGCCGTCCGCGCCGGCGGCTCCCGCCGCGCAGTCGGGGCCCCGTCCCGGTGCCACCCCCGGCCCGCGTCCGGCCCGTCCGGCGCCCGGTCAGGGCCAGCCGCGCGGCGGCGCCTCGCGTCCCGGCGGTGAGCGTCAGGGCGGTGAGCGTCAGGGCGGCCGTCCCGGCGGCCCCCGCCCGAGCGGTCCGCGTCCGGGCAACAACCCCTTCACGTCCGGCGGCTCCACGGGCATGGCCCGTCCGCAGGCCCCCCGTCCCGGTGGCGCCCCGCGCCCCGGCGGTCAGGGTGGCCCCGGCGGCCCGCGTCCGCAGGGCGGCGGCCAGGGTGGCCCCCGTCCGCAGGGCCAGGGCGGCGCGCGTCCGACCCCCGGCGGCATGCCCCGTCCGCAGGGTGCGGCTCCCGGCGGTGCCGGTCCGCGTCCCGGCGGCGGTAACCGCCCGAACCCGGGCATGATGCCGCAGCGTCCGGCTGCCGGCCCGCGTCCGGGCCCCGGTGGCGGCGGTCGCGGTCCCGGCGGTGCCGGTCGTCCCGCTGGTGGCGGCGGTCGTCCGGGTGGCGGCGGCGGTTTCGCCGGCCGTCCTGGTGGTGGCGGCGGCGGTCGTCCGGGTGGCGGCGGCGGTTTCGCCGGCCGTCCCGGTGGCGGCGGCGCTCCCGGTGGTGGCGGCGGCTTCGGCGGTCGTCCCGGCTTCGCCGGTCGTCCGGGTGGTCCCGGTGGCCGCGGTGGCACGCAGGGTGCCTTCGGCCGTCCCGGCGGCCCGGCACGTCGCGGTCGCAAGTCGAAGCGGCAGCGCCGTCAGGAGTACGAGGCCATGCAGGCCCCGTCGGTCGGCGGCATCATGCTGCCGCGTGGCAACGGCGCGACGGTTCGCCTGTCGCGCGGTGCCTCGCTGACGGACTTCGCGGAGAAGATCAACGCCAACCCGGCGTCGCTGGTCCAGGTCATGCTCAACCTGGGCGAGATGGTCACCGCGACCCAGTCGGTCTCCGACGAGACGCTGCAGCTGCTCGCCGACGAGATGAACTACGTCGTCGAGATCGTCAGCCCGGAGGAGGAGGACCGCGAGCTGCTCGAGTCCTTCGACATCGAGTTCGGCGAGAACGAGGGCGGCGAGGAGATGCTGGTCTCCCGTCCGCCGGTGGTGACCGTCATGGGTCACGTCGACCACGGTAAGACCCGCCTGCTGGACGCGATCCGCAAGACCAACGTGGTCGCGGGCGAGGCCGGCGGCATCACCCAGCACATCGGTGCCTACCAGGTCGCGACCGAGGTCAACGAGGAAGAGCGCCGCATCACCTTCATCGACACCCCGGGTCACGAGGCGTTCACCGCCATGCGTGCCCGTGGTGCCAAGTCGACCGACATCGCGATCCTCGTGGTGGCGGCCAACGACGGTGTCATGCCGCAGACGATCGAGGCGCTGAACCACGCCAAGGCGGCCGACGTGCCGATCGTGGTCGCGGTCAACAAGATCGACGTCGAGGGCGCCGACCCGACCAAGGTGCGCGGTCAGCTGACCGAGTACGGCCTGGTGGCCGAGGAGTACGGCGGCGACACCATGTTCGTCGACATCTCCGCCAAGCAGGGTCTGAACATCGACTCCCTGCTGGAGGCCGTGGTCCTCACCGCGGACGCCGCGCTCGACCTGCGGGCCAACGACGCGCAGGACGCGCAGGGTATTGCGATCGAGGCCCACCTCGACCGCGGCCGTGGTGCCGTGGCCACCGTCCTCGTCCAGCGCGGCACGCTGCGCGTCGGCGACACGATGGTCGCCGGCGACGCGTACGGCCGGGTCCGTGCGATGTTCGACGACAAGGGCAACAACGTCGAGGAAGCGGGTCCGTCGACCCCCGTCCTGGTCCTGGGTCTGACCAACGTCCCGGGCGCCGGCGACAACTTCCTGGTCGTCGACGAGGACCGCACGGCGCGTCAGATCGCCGAGAAGCGCGCGGCCCGCGAGCGCAACGCCGCGTTCGCCAAGCGCACCCGCCGGGTGTCCCTGGAGGACCTCGACAAGGTGCTCAAGGCGGGCGAGGTCCAGCAGCTCAACCTCATCATCAAGGGCGACGCGTCCGGTTCGGTCGAGGCCCTGGAGTCCTCGCTGCTCCAGCTGGACGTCGGCGAAGAGGTCGACATCCGGGTGCTGCACCGCGGCGTCGGTGCGGTCACCGAGACCGACATCGACCTGGCGACCGGCTCCGACGCGATCGTCATCGGCTTCAACGTCCGCGCCGAGGGCCGCGCCACGCAGCGGGCCGAGCGCGAGGGCGTCGACGTCCGGTACTACTCGGTCATCTACCAGGCGATCGAGGAGATCGAGGCGGCCCTCAAGGGCATGCTCAAGCCGGAGTACGAGGAGGTCGAGCTCGGTACGGCGGAGATCCGCGAGGTCTTCAAGTCGTCCAAGCTGGGCAACATCGCGGGTGTGCTCATCCGCTCCGGCGAGGTCAAGCGCAACACCAAGGCGCGCCTCATCCGCGACGGCAAGGTCGTCGCGGAGAACCTCAACATCGACGGTCTGCGTCGCTTCAAGGACGACGTCACCGAGATCCGCGAAGGCTTCGAGGGCGGTATCAACCTCGGGAACTTCAACGACATCAAGGTCGACGACGTCATCGCGACCTACGAGATGCGGGAGAAGCCGCGCGGCTGATCGCGTAGCGCCTGACCGGGGCCGGTCGGCGGAGCAGAAACTCCGTCGATCGGCCCCGGCCGTTGCGTGTACGGTTCGAGTGACTCGTACACCTAAGGCCCCACGGGTGGCTTTACCCGTCTTGCATGTACGTAGGGACGCTGTCCTTCGACCTGCTTCTCGGCGACGTACGGTCGCTGAAGGAGAAGCGCTCGGTCGTCCGCCCGCTCGTCGCCGAGCTGCACCGCAAGTTCGCGGTGAGCGTCGCGGAGGTGGGGGACCAGGATCTGTACCGCAGGGCCACGATCGGCCTGGCGGTGGTGTCCGGGGACACCGGGCATCTGACCGAAGTCATGGACCGCTGCGAGCGACTGGTCGCCGCACGGCCCGAAGTGGAGCTGCTGTCGGTACGCCGGCGGCTGCACGGTGACGACGACTGACCCGCACGGGCACGTCGTCGCCGGTGGAAGCACAATTGTGGAAGAAAGAAGGAGACGGACCAGTGGCCGACAATGCGCGGGCGAAGAAGCTGGCGGACCTCATCCGGGAGGTGGTCGCCCAGAAGCTGCAGCGCGGTATCAAGGACCCGCGGCTCGGTTCGCACGTGACCATCACGGACACCCGGGTCACCGGCGACCTGCGGGAGGCGACGGTCTTCTACACGGTCTACGGAGACGACGAGGACCGTGCCAGCGCCGCCGCCGGCCTGGAGAGTGCCAAGGGCATCCTGCGTTCCGCGGTCGGCGCGGCGGCCGGAACGAAGTTCACGCCGACCCTGGCGTTCGTCGCGGACGCCCTGCCGGAGAACGCCAAGACGATCGAGGACCTGCTCGACAAGGCGCGGGCCTCGGACGCCAAGGTGCGCGAGGTGTCCTCGGGCGCCGAGTACGCCGGTGAGGCCGATCCGTACCGCAAGCCGGGCGACGACGAGGACGACGAGGGCGCAGCGGCAGAATGAAGCGGCAGAGCAACGAGCCGGGCGGCCTGGTCATCGTCGACAAGCCGTCCGGCTTCACTTCGCACGACGTCGTGGCGAAGATGCGCGGTATGGCCCGGACCCGCCGGGTCGGGCACGCCGGCACCCTGGACCCGATGGCGACCGGCGTCCTGGTCCTCGGTCTGGAGCGGGCCACCAAGCTTCTCGGCCATCTCGCGCTGACCGAGAAGGAGTACGTCGGCACCATCCGGCTCGGCCAGTCGACGGTCACCGACGACGCCGAGGGCGAGATCACCGCGTCGAAGGCGGCGCACGGCCTCGCCCGCGAGGACATCGACGCCGGGGTCGCCCGGCTGTCCGGCGCGATCATGCAGGTCCCGTCGAAGGTCAGCGCCATCAAGATCGACGGCAAGCGGTCGTACTCGCGGGTCCGCGACGGCGAGGACGTGGAGATCCCGGCCCGGCCGGTCACCGTCTCCTCGTTCGCGGTGCACTCGGCGCACGAGGCCGAGGCCGAGGACGGTACGCCGGTGACCGATGTGCTGGTCTCCGTCGTCTGCTCGTCCGGGACGTACATCCGCGCGCTGGCCCGCGACCTCGGTGCCGGGCTCGGCGTCGGCGGCCATCTGACGGCGCTGCGGCGGACCCGGGTCGGCCCGTACAAGCTCGACCGGGCGCGCACGCTGGAACAGCTCCAGGCCGCGGTGGACGACACCGAGGGCGGCGGGCTGCCGATCATGCCGATCGCGGAGGCCGCCGACGCGGCGTTCACCCGCTGGAACGTCACCGAGCAGCAGTCGCGGCTGCTGCTCAACGGCGTGCGGATCCCGATGCCGCGCTTCGAGGGCGACGGTCCGGTGGCGGCCTTCGGGCCGGACGGGACGTTCCTGGCGCTGGTGGAGAACCAGGGCGGGAAGGCCAAGAGCCTGGCCGTCTTCGCCTGACGGCCTCAGGGCCTGTCCGATGGGTCAGGGCCGGAAGGGCCCCTGAGGCCGGAAGGTGCCGCGAGGAGAGGTGGTGGAACGCGGGCCGCGCGGCCGGGCGCGAGCGTTCGGTCCGCGCTCCACCATCCCCCTCCTGCTGACTCTTTCCAGGGCACCGCGGTGATTCACTCCTGCGGGCAGGCGCTCGGAGTGAATCACGGCGCGGAGGGGGGCGCGTTCGAGGAGCACCCTGTCGCGAAGATCACCGCCTGCCTACCGTCGTCGCTGTTGTGGACGGGCGGGACGGGCGGGGAGGTCCAAAGATGGCGTTGCTAGATGCCGGCGGGGTTGCGGACGCGGCTGCCGAGGCGGATCCGGTGCAGGGGGCGGGAGCTGCCCGCGGGGCGGCGTACGGGAACCGGGGGGCCGGTCAACTCGTGGCGGAGCTGGGGCAGTTGGTGTGGCCGGCGACCGAGCCCGGGGCGGACCGCGGGGGGCGGGCCGCGCGCCTTCTGACGCACGAGCTGCTGCGGGTGGCCGACGCGGCGCCGTACGCCGGTGTGCTGCGGCTGCTCGCCGACCGGATCACCGAGCGGTCCCTGCAGGCGGGCGGGTTTGGGTACACGGGGCTGGACGATTTCGGGCCGCCGTTCTGGCGGTGCCTGGCGCTGGGCGACGCGGCGCGGCTGGATCTGCTGCGCCGGCTGCTGCCGGCCGACGGGCCGGACGTCGCACCGGCCCCCGGCGGCCCGTCGCGGCCCTTCGCGCGACCGCCGCGGGTGCGGGTCCATCCAGCCGACGTCGGCACCGCCGACACCGCTGACACCGACACCGACACCGCCGCCGCTGCCGGGGAGGACAGCGGCAGCTGGGTCGACGCCTGCGTGGGGGCACCGTCCGCCGCGTCCGCAGAAGCGTTCCGCCGGGCCGGCGGCGCGGCCCGCCCGGTTCGCCTGCCCCGTTTCCCGCGCTTCCTCGACGACGTGGCGGAGCTGCTGAAAGCCGATCCCGAGCGGATCCAGCCCCTGCTGTGCGGCTGGTTCGACGACACCCGCCGCCTCCAGGTCGGGCCCGCCGTCCCCCGGGAGATCACCGTCGCCGGCGCCGCGCAGGCGCTGCTGCACACCTACCGGGCGCGGGCGCTGGACCCGCTCGTCGAGGTGCTGGCCGACACCGCGCACCCCCGGGCCGCCGAACTGCTGGACGCGCTCGCCGAGGACGAACCGGCGGCGCTCTGCCGGGCGGTGGAGATCCGCGCCCGCGAGGAGCGCCCCGGCGGCCGGAGCGCGGGCACCGCGGCGCTGCTGCGGGCGCTGGCCGCCGTCACCCGCCCCGATCTCGCGGCCCGCGCCGCCGGGCTGGTCCGGGATTACGCCGGGCGCTGCCCGGACCGCGCCGCGCGGCCGGTGGCGGACTTCGTCGCGCGCCGCCTCGACCAGGGCCCGGCCGCCCGCGAAGCGCTGGGGCCGCTGGCCGTGGAGCTGCTGACCGGCTCCCCGGCCCCGGTCCGGCGCGCGCTCGCCCCCGTACTGGCCGGCGCGGGCCCGTACGCGGCGGACCCGTTGCGGCGGGCGCTGCTCGATGTGCTGCTGGCGCGCGAGGCGTCCGACGCGCCCCCGGCGGGCGGCCGGGGCCACGGGTACGACACCAGTGTGCTGGAGGCCCTCCTGGGGGCGGCGGCGGAGGGCATGGCGCGGCGGCCGGAGGAGCGCACCCGGGAGCTGGTGCACCGTGCCGGCACGCTGCTGGTGCGGACGCCGGAGGGGGCGGCCTGCTTCGACCGGCGGCTGGTGGAGCTGGGGCACCGGGTGCCCGGGTTCGCCCGGCGGGTGGGGGAGTGGCTGGCGGCCGAGCCGGGGGAGTGGACGGCGGTGGTGGGGCCGGGCGCCTGCGCCACGCTCGCGGGTTGCCGGGGCTGACGCCGTTCGCCGCGGGTTGCCGGGGCCGACGCCGTCCGCGGTCCGGGAGCCCGGCGGTCCGGCGCCGGGGTGTCCGATGCAACAGCGGCCGAACCACCCTTCGCGCGTAGCGCGGCGTGCGGCATGGCAGTCTTAGACCTGCGTCATGCCGAATTGGCGCAATGGACGGACACGAGTTCGGGCGAGGAGCGGGCACAGTGCAGCGCTGGCGTGGCTTGGAGGACATCCCCGAGGGCTGGGGACGCAGCGTCGTCACCATCGGCTCCTACGACGGAGTGCACCGCGGCCACCAATTGATCATCGGCAAGGCGGTGGCCCGCGCCCGTGAGCTGGGCGTCCCCGCCGTGGTCGTCACCTTCGACCCGCACCCGAGCGAGGTCGTCCGCCCCGGCACCCACCCGCCGCTGCTGGCCCCGCACCACCGGCGGGCGGAGCTGATGGCCGGGCTCGGCGTGGACGCGGTGCTGATCCTGCCGTTCACCAAGGAGTTCTCGAAGCTGTCGCCGGCCGACTTCGTGGTCAAGGTGCTGGTCGACAAGCTGCACGCGCAGGTCGTCGTGGAGGGCCCCAACTTCCGCTTCGGGCACCGGGCGCAGGGCACCGTCGACACGCTCGCCGAACTCGGCCGGACCTACGACTACGCGGTCGAGGTCATCGACCTCTTCGAGCGCGGCACGGCGGGCGACGGCGAGCCGTTCTCCTCCACCCTCGTCCGCCGGCTGGTCGCGGCGGGCGACGTGGCGGGCGCGAAGGAGGTGCTGGGCCGGCCGCACCGCGTCGAGGGCGTGGTCGTACGGGGCGCCCAGCGCGGACGGGAGATGGGCTTCCCCACGGCCAACGTGGAGACCCTGCCGCACACCGCCATCCCGGCCGACGGGGTGTACGCGGGGCTGCTGCACGTCGAGGGCGAGGCGATGCCGGCGGCCATCTCGGTCGGCACCAACCCGCAGTTCGACGGCAAGGTGCGCACGGTGGAGGCGTACGCCATCGACCGGGTGGGGCTGGACCTGTACGGGCTGCACGTCGCGGTGGAGTTCCTGGCGTACATCCGCGGGCAGGAGAAGTTCGACACGCTGGACGCCCTGCTGGAGCGGATGGCGATCGACGTGAAGCAGGCCCGCGGGCTGATCGCCGACGCAGGCTGACCCGGCGGCGGGTACGGCAGCCGGCACCATCGACACAACACAGGGGCGGGGCCCGGCAGTTGACTGCCGGG
>NZ_JBNHIN010000013.1:34659-49561 GCF_050054615.1 Streptomyces sp. YGL11-2 | reverse complement strand
GGCCCGGCAGTTGACTGCCGGGCCCCGCCCCTTCGTGGCCTTCGCGGCCCCTTTGCGCTGCTACGCCCCGCTCACTGCGGCGGGGGCTGCTGCTGCGTCCAGCCGCCCTGTTCCGGCAACGGCGCGTCCGGAGCGGGCTGTTGCTGCTGCCAGCCGGCCGGCGGCTGGCCCTGCTGCGGTTGCTGGGTCCAGCCGCCCTGCTGTGGCGGGTAGCCGGCCGGCGGCTGGCCCTGCGGCTGCTGCTGGCCCTGCTGCTGGGCGTACTGCTGCTGCGCGTACTGCTGTTGCTGCTGGGCGTACGGGTCGCCCTGCTGGGCGTAGGGGTCGCCACCCATCTGCTGCTGGCCCATCTGCTGCTGCGCGTACATGCCCTGCGCCTGCTGCTGGCGGGCGAAGTCCTCGGCCACCAGGGCGGAGAGGTGGAAGTACGCCTCGCGGGTCTTGGGCCGCATCATGTCGAGGTCGACCTCGGCACCGGCGGCGAGGTGCTCGTCGAAGGGGACGACCACCACACCGCGGCAGCGGGTCTCGAAGTGCGACACGATGTCGTCGATCTTGATCATCTTGCCGGTCTCGCGGACACCCGAGATGACCGTGATGCCGCGCTGCACCAGGTCGGCGTAGCCGTGCGCGGACAGCCAGTCCAGGGTGGTGCTGGCGCTGCTGGCGCCGTCCACGGACGGGGTGGAGATGATGATCAACTGGTCGGCGAGGTCGAGGACTCCGCGCATCGCGCTGTAGAGGAGACCGGTGCCCGAGTCGGTGAGGATGATCGGGTACTGCTTGCCGAGGATGTCGATCGCCCGCCGGTAGTCCTCGTCGTTGAAGGTCGTCGAGACGGCCGGGTCGACGTCGTTGGCGAGGATCTCCAGGCCCGAGGGGGATTGCGAGGTGAACCGGCGGATATCCATGTAGCTGTGCAGGTGCGGGATCGCCTGCACCAGGTCACGGATGGTCGCGCCGGTCTCGCGGCGCACCCGGCGGCCGAGCGTGCCGGCGTCCGGGTTGGCGTCGATCGCGAGGATCTTGTCCTGCCGCTCGGACGCGAGGGTGGAGCCCAGCGCGGTGGTGGTCGTCGTCTTGCCGACGCCGCCCTTGAGGCTGATGACCGCGATCCGGTAGCAGGACAGCACCGGGGTACGGATCAGCTCCAGCTTCCGCTGCCGCTCCTCCTGCTCCTTCTTCGCGCCCAGCTTGAACTTGGACGGCTGCGCGTTGGCGCCCGGCTTGCGCTTCTTGGGCTGGTTGCGCAGCAGCCGGTCCGAGGTCAGCTCGACGGCCGCGCTGTAGCCGAGCGGCGCACCGGGGGTGGCTCGCTGCGGCTGCTGCTGGCCCGGCTGGGAGTACTGGGCGTAGTTCGCCGCGGCGTTGGGGTCGGCGGCCTGCTGACCGGGCAGCGGCTGGTGCTGCGCGGGCTGGACCTGCTGCGGCTGCTGTGCCTGCGGCTGCTGCTGGGCCTGCTGCGGGTAACCGGGCTGCTGGCCCTGCTGCGGGTAGCCCTGGGGGCCGGGCTGCGGGTAGCCGTAAGCGGGCTGCTGCGCCGGCGCGTTGGGCTGCTGGCCCTGCGGCTGCGGCTGACCCTGCGGCTGGCCCTGCTGGGGGTAGCCGTACGCGGGCTGCGGGTAGCCGTAGGCCGGCTGCTGCTGAGCCGGGGCGCCCTGCTGCTGTTGCGGGTAGCCGCCCTGCTGGGGCTGCGGCTGGCCCTGCTGCGGGTAACCCTGCTGCGGCGCCTGCGGGTGCTGTGCCTGCTGGGGGTGCTGGGCCTGCGGCGGCTGCTGCCCGGCCTGGGCCTGCGCCTGGGCCATCCGCGGGTCGGCGGGCTGGAACTCCGGCGGCAGCGGCGGCAACGCGCCCTGCCCCGGGGCGCCCTGGGCGGGCACACCCTGCTGCTGGCCGTCCGCGCCGGCCCAGGGCGCGCCTTGCTGCGGAACTCCCTGCGGCGGCATGCCCTGCTGGGGCACACCCTGCGCGGGCATCCCCTGCTGGGGCTGGGGCTGGGGCTGGGGCTGCGCGGGCGGCGCAACGGGCTGTGCGGCCGGTGCGGGCTGCGCCGCGACCGGGGCGGGCTGCTCGGGTCCGGGCGCCGCCACCGGCGCCTCAGCGGCCGTCGGGGCGGTCTGCGCGGGCGCGTTGGGCGCCGCCGCGGCGTCCGGCTGCGGCGCCGCGGGGGCGGCCTGCGGCGCGGGTGCCGCCGCCGGCTCCGGGTCATCGTCGTCGTCCCAGAGGGAGGCCGAGGGGTCGACGCCCTGGCCCGAGCGCACGTTGCCGCCGGACGCCTCGCCGCCGGCGGCCGGGCCCGACGGGGCGTCGCCGGACGCCATCGGAGCCGACGATCCGTCAGCAGGGGCGGCAGGTGCGTTGCCGCCCGCACCGCCCGCACCGTCCGCGCCCGGCGGGGTCAGCGTCGGGAATCCGGGCGGCGCGGTCGGGGCGGGGGCACCCTGCTGCGGGACCCCGGGGGCGGGCGCGTTCTGCGCGGGAGCCAGGGGGGCGCCGGCGCCGCCGCTGGTGTCGTTGCTGCCGTACCAGGCCGGAGCCGCAAAATCGATCTTGAATTCGCCGGTCAGGTCGAACTCGGCCTGGTCGTCGTCAGGATCGTTCCCGTCCGGACGGAAAGCCTCCTGGTCTTTCACTGTGCCTCCTGGTCTACTGCAACGCACCTGAACGGCAGGACCGGATACAGGCGGATCGAACGGATGTCACGGAAGTCGGAATACGCCACCCGGGGTTGCGCCACCACTGCTTGTCTCCATCCCCGTATCGACTGCCGTCGTGCACTGCCGACGTGATGTGCTCCTGCGGCTCTCCCCACAGCCTAATCAAGAGTCGGCCCATAACGGCAGTCGATGTCATGTCGTCTTCAAGCCCGGTGGGCACACCTGCGGGCGCACCCTCGGGTGCGCCCGCAGATCGTGCCCTGGGGCCGGGTACGCGCCGCACACCGTGCCGCGCGGTCAACCGGCCCGCCATGGTGGTCAGTCCATACGGCGCGGCCCGCCGAGCAGGTTGGTCTCCGCCTCCGTGGGCTGGGTCATGACGAACTGGTGGTCGCCGTCGCGCCGGCACCACAGCATGGCGTTGTCGCTCAGCGTCGGCAGCACCGCGCCGACCTGCTCGGGCAGCCGCATGATGCGCGTCACCACCTCCGCCTCCTCGGGCGAGAGCCGCTGGAGGCCGACCAGGTCGACCCGGCCGAGCATCTGCGGCGACCGCGGCCCGAGGAAGGGCAGCACGGTCAGCACGCTCTGCCAGGGGCTCGGCGCGAGCTGGTTGCGCGGCGGCCGGGCGCCCATGTCCCGGATGACCAGAACGGGGCTGGAAACCGACGGTCCCTGCGGCCCGATCTGGCGCACCTCATGGACCGACACGCACTGCTGGCCGCCGCCGGCGGCCTGCGCCATCTGCGCCCAGGCCGGCGGCCGGGCGGTCTCCACCGCGACCCGGGCACCGGTGGCGACCGTGCGCAGCGCCAGCACCTGCGCCATCCACATGCTGCCGACCAGCGCGATCTCCATCGGCGCGGGCCGCAGCATGCTCAGCACGGCGGGCTGGTTCTGCGGGTCTATGCCGATGATGACGCCGTCGTCGCCGACCGGCAGGGTCAGCGAGGCCAGCGCGTCGGCCGTCAGGACGTGCGGGTTGCGGCGCGGGCCGCGCAGGCCGAAACCGGGGCGCGGCTTGGGGCCGGTCGGCTCCGACTGCTGCTCCTCCGGGCGCATCTGGTGCGAGAGCCGGCGGCCGCCGGAGACGGCCCCCGTCGGGGGGTTGCGCCAGCCGTCGCTGCTGACGTTGACACGGGGCTGATACGTGGGAGTGCCCATCAGCGGGTACCTCCGAGGGGAAGCGTGGCCAGCAGGCCGGGCAGCTGCTCGCGGTCGAGCCGTACGAGTCCGACCTTCGCGGATCCGGAACGGCGCTCCAACTCGTTCTGCGCGGCGGAGAGTTCGTTGTCGCTCCGGGTCGACAGGCGGATGTAGCCGGTGATCGCCGGCATCCGGCCGCCGCCGTGCGTGGCGGTCAGCGAGAAGGTGCTCGCCATCGCCCGGGTGCTGGTCAGCAGCTGGGTGACGGCCGCCAACGGGGCGCCCCCCTGGCCCAGTTGGGGCCACCGGCCGATCCAGTACGTGGTGTGCCAGCGGTCGTCGCAGCGCATCGCGCGGGTGGTCTCCTGGGTGCGCCGGGCCGCCCGCCCGTCCCGCCCCATCGCGCCGTTGGCGGCCCGCGGGCTCACGCACACCGCGGTGCCGATCGCAGCCACCACCTCGCGCTCGTCGAGCACCCTGGCGCGCACGCCGTGCGCGGTGAGCCGACTGACCAGCTGGTCGGCGGCGCGCAGCAGCGCCCGCTGGGCGCCCTCCATCCCGCCGCCGCGTGCCTCGATCGCCTCCGCGCACAGCTCCGGGTCGAGCTTCAGCGCGATCCACGTCAGCTGCACCGCGGGCGTCTGGGACTGCGCCTGGAGCGGCGCGTACGAGCGGGCCGCGACGGCCTGTTCGGGCAGGTGCGGCGCCGGCGCGGGCTGGGTGTACTGGACGAACTGCGTCGACTCCAGGTGGATGTCCTCGATGTCGAGCGCGGTGTGCAGCAGCTCCAGCGGCAGCATGTGGCTGCCGCGGTGCGGCCGGAGCGGTTCGTCGCGGGAGTCCACCTGGACGATGGCGGTGAGGAAGGTGCCGTCGCCGACGAAGCCGATGGCCCGCTGGTCGGCCTCGGCCGTGTACTCGTAGGTGCGCAGCGCGGGATCGCACTCCACGACCGGTGCGATGGCCGGGTCGACGCCCTGGGTGGCCGCGAGCGCGTCGCCGCTGTTCTTGCCGCGGCGCTTCATCGCGCGCACGGTGGTGATCCACTCCGGCAGCGGGATCTTCCGCCGCCGGCCGATCGCGAACACGACCAGAAGGGCCGCCACCACGATGGCCGCGGTCAGCGCGGCCGGGTGGATCGTCCAGCCCACCAGCACCAGCGCCGCGGCGAGTTCGATGATGGCCAGCTGCTGGACGCGGATGCCGCCGATGGTGCCGGCCTGCTGGCGGAGCCGCGGCGACACCGGACCGCCCGCGCCCCGGCCGCCGTTTCCTCTGTTGCCCGGCGCTGTGCCGTTCTGGCCCGCGTTTCCCGCGTACTGCGGTGCAGCGGAAGGCTGTTGCTGCTGTTGCCGCCCATTGCGGCGTCGAGCCCTGGTGGCGCTGGACATCCCCCGGCCTGCTCCTCTACTGGTGATGGTGCCTCTGGGCGGATCGGCCGCCGCTGAGACGGTTGCGTGGACTGGTGCGTTGGAAGGTGGCACCCGTACCGTACGGCTCGATCGATACACGGCATAGTAGAGGGCGCTACGGCGTGAGTGCCGGGGGCGGTCGATGTGGATCCAACACGCGGGGAGAGAAAGCAACAATGGCATCACGTCGGGACGAGCTGAATGCGTATTCGTTCGCACGGAAGCGCACGAATGCGGCATTTCTGAAGCCGCTGCCGAACGGCTCGATCGAAAGCGCGCCCAAGCCGCTGAAAGCGGTGTTGCCCAGCGTGGTGATGGGGGCCCTGGTGTGCATGGGGTTCGGGGCCTGGGGCATTTTCCAGCCGGTGGCGCCGCAGGGGTGGGACCAGGTGGGGGCGAATGTCCTGGTGGGGGATAAATCGACCACCCGTTATGTGGTTCTGCCCAGTACGGACGCCAACGGCAAAAAGCAGAATCTGCTCCACCCCATCCTGAATCTGGCATCGGCCAAACTTCTTCTCGACCCGCAGAAGTTCCAGGTCCTGAAGGTCAAGGAATCCGAGCTGGACTCCAAGATCACGCACGGTGCCGCGATCGGCATCCCGTACGCCCCGGACCGGCTGCCCGACGCGTCCGAGGTCGACAAGGCGAAGACCTGGGCGGTGTGCGACCGCCCCGGCAGTGGCGAGAACAGCAAGAGCCAGCAGGCCGTCTTCGTCCTGGACGGCAAGGACAAGCAGAACATCGACGACACCCGCAAGGGCAAGCTCGACCTCCACCAGGCGCTCTACGTCGAGGACCCCGACGGCGTGAAGTGGCTGATCGACCACAACGGCTTCGCCTTCCAGATGATCGCCGACCAGCAGCAGGGCGTCATGGACCAGAAGAGCGGCGTCAAGCACACGGACACCGAGTCCGACCGCGCGCTGCGGCGGACCATCTTCGGGTCGCAGGCGGAGCCGCAGAAGGTGACCGCCGAGTTCATGAACACGCTGGTCAAGAGCCCGTTCCCGATCAGCATGCCCATCGTGCCCGGGGCGGGCAGCCCGGTCTCCAACACCGACGTTCCGGCGGAGGCGCGGAAGGTCGGCTCGATCCTTGAGGTCGCCGACGGGCAGAAGTACGTGGTCCTGCAGGACG
Source organism: Streptomyces sp. YGL11-2 (assembly GCF_050054615.1). Lineage (NCBI taxonomy): Bacteria > Bacillati > Actinomycetota > Actinomycetes > Kitasatosporales > Streptomycetaceae > Streptomyces > Streptomyces sp. YGL11-2. The sequence goes on along the minus strand of NZ_JBNHIN010000013.1, from coordinate 43,206 downwards.
GCGTCGAGCAGGTCTCGAACTTCGTCGCCAACCTCCTGGAGCAGGGCGACAACGCGGCGAAGGTGAACGGTGGCAGCGGCAAGGCCCTGTCGCCGGTGAACGTCGCCACCGGCAGCATCCGCCGCCCCAAGCTGGACCCCACCACCAACCGCCCGGCCACCTTCTACGGCAAGGTCCTGAACACGGGCATCGACAGCCCGTGGCCCACCGAGACCGTCAACGCGGCCAACGACTTCGCGCACGGCTCCCAGACCGGCGGACTGTCCAGCCCCACCCCGAACGGCGTCTCCTGCAGCGTCTACAAGGGCACCAGCACCAAGTACCCGGGCGCCGAGCAGCTGGGCTACCCCAACGGCGTGCCGAACATGAGCACTTGGGTCGGCAAGGACTACCCGGCCAAGATCGCCTCCGGCGCCACCTCGTACGTCACCCCGGGCAGCGGCCTGCTCTACCAGCAGGTGGACACCAACTCCCAGAAGTCCGGCAGCCTCTTCCTGGTCACCGACACCGGACTGCGCTACTCGATCCCGGTGAACAACGACTCCGCCACCAAGGCCGGCAGCGACAAGCAGGACATCGGTCAGGCGCAGCTGCACCTCGGCTACAAGGACGCGCACCCGCCGCTGCTCCTGTCGGCATGGTCCAAGCTGCTCTCCGCGGGCCCCTCGTTGGACGTCCACAGCGCCAGCCAGCCGCAGGCATCCTGAGGCGTTCCGGCGGACTCTGCGGGGTCCGCGGCCGGGTGCTCCGACGCGATGTCCGGATCCGGCCGCGGCCCCGCCACGTATTCCGCGGTCTCCCGCAATCAATTCGTGACCGAAACCGCCGCATCTGCCCGTTTCTCGTGAACTGCGCTCCGCCGAGGAGCAGTTGACATTGTTGTGATCCCGTCACAAGACGCTCCCCCCTGTTGGGAACAACCGTGTGGAGTGGGTAATGTGGCAGGGGGCGTCAGCAGGAGACGCCCACCGCGCACCGCCTTGGCCGGCACCGCGCGGATGACGTACGAGTCTCATGGGGGACGTTGGGTATGGCTGGTCAATTCACAATGACCGGGGAGGAGATGCATGCCTTCTCCGGCAAGATCGAATCGGTCAATCACGCAATTCAGGGTGAGCTCCAGCGCCTGAACCAGGTCGTTGACACCATCACCTCGGGCTGGAAGGGCCAGGCGGCCACCTCGTACCACCAGCTCCAGTCGCAGGTGAACGAGGACGGTACCCGGATCAACCAGCTGCTGGCCGAGATCAAGGAAGCCATCGACGAGACGAACAAGAACTACGTCGCCTCCGAAGAGGACCAGGCGCAGTCGATGTCGCACGTCACCGCCCAGGCCGGTGGGAGCTCCCCGTTCGGATGATGGGGCCGCGTCGCTGACCGCGGCGCAACGGTCCAGCCGCCGCAGTCCGTCGACCAGCCGAACCTGGCTGGTCGTCCACTGCGGCAAGTGAATCACCAGACATCATCAACTCCCTGAGGAGACCCCATGTCAGGCCAGATCCTCGTTAATTTTGCGACGATCCAGCAGGCAAGCCAGGACGTGCGCCAGACGGCCGGTAACATCCGCCAGCAGCTCGACGACCTTGAGGCGGGCGTCAAGAAGGTCGCCGCGAGCTGGGAAGGTGCGGCGCAGGAGGGCTACCAGGCCCGCCAGCGCGAGTGGGACCAGCGCGCCGCCCACCTCCAGCAGACGCTGGAGGCCATCGCCAAGGCGCTGGACACCGCGGCTCAGAACTACCAGAGCACCGAGCACAAGAACGCCGGTATCTGGGGCAGCTGACCTCGCATCGCGCGAGTACGGATGGCAAACGGCTGAGCAGCCCAACGACGGCTCGCACAGTGGTTATTGAGGGCGAGCGCGCGGCATGTGCGCTCGCCCTTCTGCCGTCCGGCTACGTGATCCAGGGGTATCCACACCAGGCTTCCCCGTTCTCCACCACTTCCTCACCCAGCACCGTTCAAACCCCTCGCCCCGCCCTACCCGCCACATATGGAGAGCAGACAACCCGTGGGATCTCGCGCCATTGGTCAACGAGCCAGGCACCGTCGCCGAGCGACGGGCGCACTGGTCACGGCAGCGTGCATCGTCGGCCTGTCGAGTGCCGCCGCCGCGCCGGCGGTCGCGGACGAGAACACCCCGCTTCAGAGCGGTGAGTGCAAGTTCGGCACCGACGACATCAAAGAGACCCCCTGGTCCCTCCAGCGCCTGCTCACCAACCAGATGTGGGCCGGCGGCAACAAGGGGCAGGGCATCAAGGTCGCCGTCATCGACACCGGCATCGACGCGGGCAACAAGCAGCTCCAGGGCGCCATCGGGGGCTCCGGCAAGTCCTACGTGGGCGGCAATCCGACCCAGGACAAGGTCGGCCACGGCACCAAGGTCGCCGGCATCATCGCCGCCCGCCCCCAGTCCACTTCGGGCTTCTACGGCCTGGCGCCCGAGGCCACGGTCATCCCGTACCAGCAGACCAGCGACGAGAAGGCCGGTACCGCCGACAGCCTTGCCAAGGCCATCGACGACGCGGTAACCGACCGTGTCAACATCATCAACATTTCGCAGGGCACCGCGGCCAGCGAAGCACTGCTGCCGACGCTCAAGGCCGCGGTCAAGAATGCCGCAGACCACAAAATCCTGATCGTCGCCGCGGCAGGCAACAGCGGCGCGAGCGGTGCGGAGAAGAACGTCTACCCCGCCGCGTTCAGCACGGAGTTCGACAACGTCCTGGCCGTAGCCGCCTCCGACCGCAACAACGAACGGGCCCCCTTCTCCCAGGCCGGCCCCTTCGTCGGCGTTGCCGCCCCTGGCGTGGACATGGTCTCCACGGTCCCGCTCGGGGGCAACTGCGTCGATCAGGGCACCAGCTTCGCCTCGCCGTACGCGGCCGGCGCCGCGGCCCTCCTGATCGCCAAGCACCAGAACGACAAGGAGGCGTGGGGACCGGCGCAGATCATCTCGCACCTGGAGCAGACCGCCGACCGCGTCCGCAAGGGCCGCGACGACAACATCGGTTGGGGCGTCATCAACCCGGTCGCCGCCCTCAACGACAACACGCGGCCCACCGGCCCGCCCACGCCGGACAAGTCCACCGGTGCGGCCGGCGCCTCCAACATCCAACCGGTTGCCGTCAGCCTCGGCGAGACGGACCAGGAACGAACGTCCCGCATCGCCATCTACATCATGGGCGGCGCACTACTCGCCGTCTGTGCGGTAGCCGGCTCCGCCGTCGCGATCCGCGACTGGCGACGTAAGACTGGTTTCAGTACACACGGGGAGGCCAAGCATGGCTAGTAACGAATACGGCGTTGATCTGGACGCCTTGGACCAGGTCATCAAGGAACTCAACCATGTCCTCAAGGAGATGGGCGACTCCAAGAGCACGGCGGCGAACAGCACCTATCTGCCGAAAGGATCCCTGGGCGAGGGATTCAAGGAGGAAGCACAGCTCTACGGCGCTCACGACAAGATGAAGGCCGACATCGAAAAGATGATGCAAAAGGTCGAGACCCTCGTCGACACGTTCGGGAAGAAGTCGTCCAAGGTCAGGGGCGCGTACCAGGACGCGGAAGCCGAGAACTCGGTCGGCATGAGCTGAGCAGGCAGTTGCACCACCGGCGGATCGCCGTGACAGATAGGGCATGTTCGATGATGGAGTGGGGGACAGCAGATGGCATCGAAGGACAGTGAGTTCAAGCCGGCACAGGTCCACGTGCCGGCGCCGCCTAAGAAGCCGGCCAAGGGGTCGGGCGAGGCCAAGGAAGTGGGCCACGACGTCCTTGAGGCTCGTCCTCAGTTCACCGAAAAGGGACTCGAGGACCTCAAGAAGATGGTGGCGGGAAGCGACCCAGGTGAGGTCAGTGCCGTCGCCGAGAGCTGGAAGAAGGTTCGAGTCTCCCTCGTCGGTGACAGCTGGAACGAAGGAATCAAGAAGCACTTCGATGATGCAGTGACGAAGGTCCTGCAAACCTGGCACGGGCACTCTGCTGATCAGTTCGCCGCAGCGGCGCAAAAGATCAGCGACAACTTCGCGAACCTCGCTCTGTATCCGCACAACACCGGCGAGGTCCTTCGACAGGTCAGCGACAACCTGAGGGACGTGAAGAAATACGTCGAGGCTGTCAAGAAGCCGAGCAAGCTGGAGAGCGCGGAAGACTGGGCCGGTGATGCGATGAGTTCTGGCGCTGGCAAGGGCGCAGCGATCGGAAGTATCGCTGGCCCGGGAGGAGCCTTGGTCGGCGGTATCGCGGGCAGCATGTTCGGCGACGATGTGCGCGATGACTCACAGCTGAAGGTCGACCTCCAGAACTCGAACATGAGCATCTGGGATGCCATGAACAAGAACGCCCACAGCCTGTCGCTTGGCAAGAAGCGTCAGCTTGAGGCTGCTCACTACATGGAGCAGTTGGGGACGACGTATCGGGTCGGAGCTAAGGCCTTGGGCGGAACTCGGGTTGACGACGGCGACATCAAGCCGCCACATGACGGCAGTGATGGCGGTCCTGGGCCCATGCCCATGCCGAATATTGGGGCCTTCGGCCCGACGCCGTCCGGCCCGAAGGGCGGCGGACCAGCCGCGAACATCCCCGGTATGAAGGGCGGCGGGTTTAAGACCCCGCAGCCGATGGAACCGCCGCGACCGAACGGAATTGACGGCGGCATCGGCGGCATGTCGAAGACGCCTGCACCCCAAATTGGAACCGGACTTTCCGGCTTCACTGGAGGCGGTGGTCCCGCGGTTGGCGGTGGCGCAGGTGCTGGGGGAATCGGCGGCGGTCTTGGTGGAGGCGTAGGTTCCGGCGGTTTGGGAAGCCCCGGCAGTGTCGGCGGAGGCTCCGGTCCGGGTGTCGGCGGTGCTGGTATGCCGGGCATGGTCGGCGGCGCTGGCGCTGGCGCTCGCGCCGGTGGCGCCGGGGCTGGAGCGGGCGCAAAGGGTGGCCGAGCTGGCATGCCCGGTATGGGCGGTGCCGCTGGCGGCGCCAAGGGCGCTGGTGCTAAGGGCGCTGCTGGTGGCAAGGGCGGAGCTCTGGCGCGGCAGAAGGGCGGCGTCGTCGGTGGCAAGGGCGGTAAGGCTGGAGCCGGCGGGCAAGGAGGATCCGGCCTGCACCGTAGCCGTGGCGGCACACAAAAGGGTGCGACAGGGGCCCGTCGTCCGGCGGGGATGGCTGGTGCTCATGGTGCTCACGGAGCCAAGGGTAAAGACAAGGGTAACGAGAACGGACAGCGTCCGGACTACCTGGTAGAGGATGAGGAGACCTGGACGCCGGAGCGTAACGTGGCGCCTAAGGTCATCGAGTAGGTTCCTGTCGGTCAGGATCAAGCGCTCGGCGGAATCGAGATGGGGCCCGCAGTCCTCGGGCTGCGGGCCCCATCTCGCTAGGGAGAGGTGTACGGCATGAGCTTCACGCGGACGCTGCGTGCGGTGGGCGGCGCGGTGGTGGCGGGGGCACTGCTCTTCGGCACCGCCCCGACCGCCTTGGCAGACCAGGATCGGGATGATCAATGGCCACTCAAGGCAACGTCATTTGACGCTCAGAAAGTATGGAAGGAGTCGACGGGCAAGGGCGTCACGGTCGCAGTAATCGACGATCCCGTCAACGGAAGTCATCCAGACTTGCAAGGCAATGTATTGCCTGGGAAGAGCTTCATTGATGGTGGGCGCGGGGACAGCAAGAGCACGCGTGATCATGGAACTGCCATGGCGTCGCTCATCGCCGGGCATGGGCATGGTGCAGGAAGCGCCGATGGTGTGATGGGTCTCGCTCCGGATGCAAAGATTCTTCCCGTCGCTACCCCTGAGGTAGGAATTGGCACGGACGCTGGTGGCCTTGGCAGTTGGATTAGGTACGCAGTCGATCAACATGCATCGATCATCAACCTGTCGATGAATCCTGCGGCTGTCACCGATTCCGATAAGCAAGCGGTGGCCTATGCGGTCCAGAAGGATGTCCTAGTTGTCGTTGGCGCAGGCAATGATGGAGAGAGCAAGCTGAGCGACTTGGCTTCTGTCCCCGGGGTCGTTGCAGTGGGAGCCGTCGATAAGGCTGGAACTGTCTGGGCGAAGTCCAACTCGGGTAGCCAGTTGATGCTTACGGCTCCCGGCGTACAGATCACGTCGGCTTCTGCTACTCCTGGGCAATATCGGCTGGCCGATGGTACGTCTGACGCCACGGCCTACGTTTCGGCTGCCGCGGCGCTCCTGCGTTCGAAGTTTCCTCACCTCGCCGCCGGTCAGGTTGTCAATCGGCTCGTAAAGACGGCTGGTCTGCCCCCGGATCAGAAAGACGTTCAGCTTCCTGACCCGCATTACGGGTATGGCTTCATCCGGCCGTTGAGGGCACTGACCGCCGATATCCCTGCTGGCTCCAAGAACGGGCCGCTGAAGATGCCGCAGGCGGATTCGTCTGCCAGCACGGGCGGGGCGATGGCTGGCAACAAGCAGGCAAGTGGGACGAACAGTGGCGGCCTTGGTATGGGTGCCATCGTGGGTATCGCGGCTGGTGTCCTCGTTGTCGTCCTGATCATCGTCGTCATCGTCGTCCGGCAGAAGAAGAACGGTCGTAACGGCCCGCCTCCCGGTGGCCCCGGCGGCTTCGGTGGTCCTGGCTTCGCGCCACAGCAGGCGGGTCCGTATCAGCAGCAGCCCGGTGCCCCAGGGGCGTTCCCGCCGCCGCCCAACCAGCACCCGGGCCAGTGAAGGTACGACAAGGTCGAGGCTGAAGCTTGATGTAAGTGGTTAGACGCACGTATTGGGGTCCGCAGCCTTCGGGTTGCGGACCCCAATACGTTTGAGGGGGCAGGGTATTCGGGCGGCGCTCGGCCCCTCCTGCCTCAGAGAAGCAGACGCCGCCGCGCTCGTCAGGACGCCTGGGCTATGGCGAAGCCGACGAATGCGGCCCAGATGGCGGAGGGCACGGTCAGCGCGGGCCGTGTGGTGTCCTTCGAGTCGCGGACGTGTACGGCGGCGGCGTGAGATGCGATCTCGATGCATTCACCGCCCGAACCAGTGCTGTAACTGCTCTTGAACCAGGCTGACTCGGGGACGGCCCGCACAGTCTCTTCGATGTTCATGCTTCTCCCAGTAACTTCTCGACAAAGGCCAGCGATTCGCGTGGCGTGAGTGCCTGTGCCCTGAGGATTCCGTACTGTTCCTCGATCTCCCGGACCACCTTCCGGTCCGTGTGCAGGCGGCTGTCCTTGTACGCCTCCACATAGGCGATCCTCCGCCCTTCCCGGGTTTCGATCAAGGTGAAGGGCCCCTCCAGTGCTGCGTGCTCCTCCCGCTCGGTCGGCATCACCTGGATCTCGACGTTGCGGCGCTGACCGTGCAGCAGAATCTGCTCCAACTGCCCTCGCAAGACTGGCCATCCGCCGAGGGGGCGACGCAGTAGAGCCTCCTCGATGACGAAGCTGATGGTGGGCAGTGCTCGCCGGGCGAAGATCTCCTGACGGTCCAGCCGTGCCGCGATTCGCTGCTCGACAGTCTCTTCGTCTAGCAGAGGCCGCCACATGGTGAACACCGCCCGTGCGTATTCCTGCGTCTGCAACAGACCGGGCACCGCCTTTGTCGCGTATACGTGGAGTCCGACCGCCGCTGCCTCCAACCGCGCCGCATCCCGGAAGAACGCCGGATACTGGGCCCGCGCCACCTCCTCCTTCACCTCCTTGAGGATGCCGTGCGCCCCCAGCACCTCGTCCGCCCTGTCGATGAACTCGGACGGCGGGATGCGCCGCCCCTGTTCGAACGAGGCGATGGTCGCGGGGGAGTAGCCCGTCTTCGCGCCGAATTCGGGGCGGTTCATTCCGGGAGGGTGGGGGCCATGAACAGCACAGTCCGCTCTTCCGGGGCATTTTCCCGAATCGGCGAAACCCCCGCCGGAATCGGTGAGTTCGCGATGCGTTACACCTCCACACCGCGTGGTGCCCGGCTGGCCCGCCGCCAACGCCGTACGGCACGGTCACGTATCGGGGCGGGACTTCGCGCTGCGCCTGACGGTTTCCGCGTCGGCGGGTGAAACCGGGACGGTTCGTTTCCGTGTTGAGGTGTCCGATACGCGGGGCGAGAGGCTGCCGGCGGTCGCCGCGGGCGGGGAAGCCGGAGCGGGGGCGGATGAATCCTGGGTGCTCGCGGAGAGCGGTCGCGGGCTGCTGGTCGTGGGGTGTCTCGCGGCCCGATGGGGCGTCATTCCGCGGCCGGACGGCCCGGGGAAGACCGTGTGGGCGGATTATCTCGCGGTGGCGGGAGCGCCGAGGGGCTGAGGGCACCGGGAGCGCGGAGGGTACGAGGGTGTCGGCGGGTGGGGGATCGGCGTAAGTCGGAAGGCGTGAGCGGGATTCGGCAGGAGAAGTGGGTGCTCGACACCCACGAGCCGTCGACGACGCTGGAAGGGGCGGCAAAGCGGGTCGCGGATTTCGGGAATTCCGGCACGGGCAAGCTTGCAGCTCTCCCTGGAGGAGCTGGGATCGCTGTGGCCGGCGACATGCTCGGGTTCACGGGCGGTGAGCGCGACATGTAAGCGATCAGAGGCAGGAGTCGGGGTCCGCAGCTTTGG
>NZ_JBNHIN010000013.1:11060-34567 GCF_050054615.1 Streptomyces sp. YGL11-2 | reverse complement strand
TTTTTTTTTTTTTTTTTCCCCCCCCCCCCCGACTCTGTGCGGGAGGGGTAATGGCATGAGCTTCATGCGGAGGCCGCGTGCGGTGGGTGGTGCGGTGGTGTCGGGTTGCCCTGACGGTTCGCCTTCCCCGCCAACGAACATCCCGCCCGACGTGGCGAGTCACGCCGGCCGCCCCGCCTGTCCGTAAGGGAGCGGCACCGGGATCCGTCTGTGATGACCTCTGTCACGCGCCGTTGCGGAGTTGCCCGCCAGTCACGTGTCGCAGTGCCTCCGCCTCTGGTTTACGGGCCTCTACCGCGATAAGCGAACCGTCGGAGAACGTCAGGTCCACACGGTGGGAAAAGGTCCAGTGGCGGATCTCGGCGTGGCACAGCCACTCGCGAGCGAGCTCACCGAGCAATTCGGCGCCGCGCACCCCAGAATGAACCAGGAGAATGCGACGGTCGGTGAACGTGAGCAGGGCACTGTCGTTGTCATATGTCGTCAAACGCGCAGGCCCCGTGCGCACGGTGACTACCACCTGACCTGCTTGGCTGTGCCAACCGCCCTTGAACGGGCTCCCGCGCAAGAGGGCCACCAGGCCGCGGGGGGCGGCCGAGAGGGCTGTCGCCAGGGCTTCCGCCGCGGTTTGAGCGATGGTGAAGACCGCTGTCAGCGGCAGCATGAGCGCCGCGAGCGTCCGCCCTCCGAGCCCTTCCTGGTTCGGCTTCGCGGGACGGTGCCTGCGGGGGACACGTTTGACGATGGCACCACACAATTTCACCGCCACCACCGCGTGCAGCCTCTCGTGCGGCTGGAGCCATGGCGCGACGACCGTCTCGTACGGCTGCTGGCCGGCCAGGCGTTGCGAAGTGAAGACTTCCGCTGTCCCCGGGGGCAGCGGGGCCCCGAATGGCGGTCCATAGGTCCCGTGGCTCATCCGAACGTCTCCTGCACCGTGGATTTGGGAACGTGGTACGGGTGCTCGGGGGGCCTGCCGTCCGCCTCTTCCGCCATGGCATTGGCGTTCGTGTCGCTGCCCACGCCCTTTTTGGCGGCTTTCACCGGATCACCGTCGCCGAGAATCAGCGCCGCACCGCTCTTGAAGATGCCGTTGTAGGCTGCGACACCCTGGGAGGCCCCGAACTCCCCGAGGTTGGCCATCGAAGGCGACCTGACCAGGTTGCCGAGCGACTTCCCCTTGTTCATGATGCCGCCCACCTTGCGGACGTCGTTGGCGGCCTTGAGCCCGTCCTTGATGTTTTTGAAGGACTTGCCGGCAGACTTGATCTCCCTGACGGCCTTCACCAACTCCTCAAGTTTGGTGGCCAGTTGCTCGGAGACCCGCGCCACACGCGCGATGAAGACGGTGATCTCGGCGTCGGCGACCAAGGCGTCAGCGATGGTAGCCAGGCCGAGCGTGGCGATGTCGACGATCACCATGGCTGCAAGGGAGAGGATCAGAGCCTCGATCGCTTCGCGGATGATCTCAATGACCATCTCCTCCGCGACTTTGCATTCCGCCGCGGCCTGACTGATCAGCTGCGCGGTCTGCTCCATGTCGGCCGCGGTGGCGTCAATCGCCGCGACCGTGCGTCCCATATGCGCCCCGAAGGCGTTGGAAGCCTGGCCCGTCCACTCCTGAGAAAGCGTGGCCGCGCCGCTGCGCAGCTCCTTCGCCACGTTCTTGAGCGCCTTGGACTGAGCCTGCCACTCCTTGGCTGCTGCCGTGAGCTCATCCAGCTTGCCTGTCACCTGTTCCAGGCAGTCCATCAGCCCGGTGGCGTCCAGCGCGCTCTTGACGATGTCGTCCAGCCCCGCGTCGAGCCCTTCCGACACAGGATTGTGGATCTCCGGCAGAGGAATGAGTGGCTCTTCGAGCCAGTGCTTGGCCCATTCGTAGTTGTCGGCGACCTGCTGTCCGCTGCCTGCCGACATCAGTGGCCACCGCCGAAACCGGCTGCCGTCTCACTGTCCTGCGCCTGATAGCTCTCCGATGTCGCGTGCAGTCCCTCGGCCGCGTGCTGGAGTATCGCCATCAGGTCGGGGAGGTTCTGCCGTTCGGCGGTGGCGTGTTCCTCGTAGGCGGTAAAGAGGTTCTGCGCATCTGGCAGGTGACCGAAAGCATCGGACGACAGCGTCACCGACGACAGTTTTGACTGGATCTGTGTGAGCTCTTCGCGTTGGCTCTCCAACACGTTCTTGTACGTATCGAATGCGTCGGGATGCATTCGAAAGCCAGGTTCCCCCACGGCTTTACCCCTTGATGGTTACGAGCGTTGAGCCGCCTCAGGCTACAGCCTCGCCAGCGCGAACTTACGACGCCCCCGCAAGCTCGACGCATCGTGGTCAGCGCATTACTCCTCGCAGAACGTGTGTCTGCGGCGGGAGGGTTGGGTCCATGAGCAGCGCAGTCTGACCTTCCAGGACATTTTCCCGAATCAGCGAAACTCACGCCGAAATCGGATAGTTCGCGATGCGTTGCGCCATCACTGATGGGGGCGACCCTTCGCTCGTTCCGATAGCCGCTCAATAGGGTTCCTTTGCGCGTTCGGGGGGCGTGTGCTGTGGATGTGTCATTTCCCCGTTGTTCTGCGCCCGTCGCACTGCGCCCGTCGCACTGTGCTCGTGCGCTGGATGCCGAGATCTGGAAGGGGAGCTATGACGCGCCAAACGCCGCCAGGTGGCCCTGGCGGTGGCGGGCCCTACGGGTACCGACCCCAGTCGGGGAGCCCGCCCCCGGGGCAAGGTATGGCCCCGTTACCTGGGTCCCCACTACCGTCCTCCGTTCCGCCTGGCGCCCCACCAGGCGGCCGGCAACCGCAGGGCGGGCGGTGCTCTGCGCCTCGCGTATCTGAGGAGCAGAGCACCGCCGCGCCCGTCAGGATGCGTGAGCTATGGCGAAGCCGACGAATGCGGCCCACGCGGCGGAGGAAGCTGTCAGCGCGGACCGTGTGATGTCTTTCGAGTCGCGAACGTGGTTGGCGGCGGAGCCAGTTGCGACCTCGACGCATTCACCGCCTTCTTCGCCGCTGTAACTGCTCTTCATCCATGTCGGCTGGTACAGATCCTGCGTGGTCGTCTCGACGTTCATGCCTCTCCCAACGCCTTTCGGCGTAGGCCAGTGACTCCCTGGGGGTGAGGGCCTGGTCCGCCACCCTTCGCCGCCTTCCGGGGTCGTGCCACCACCCGCTGCGTACCCGCGCCACCCTCGGACGTACAACGCACCGTGGTCAGCGCATCACTCCTGGTCAAAGTTACGTCTGTGACGCGAGCGTGGGGTCCATGAACAGCACAGTCCGCTCTTCCGGGGCGTTTTCCGGAATCGGCGAAACCCCTGCCGGAATCGGCGAGTTCGCGATGCGTTACACCTCCACACCGCGCGGTGCCCGGCTGGCCCGCCGTCTGACGTCGCACCGGCTCGACGAGTGGGGGTATGCCTACGACGGCGAGATCAACGAGTCCGTCACCGCCATCGCCGGCGAACTCGCCGCCAACGCCGTGCGCCACGGCCATGTCCCCGGGCGGGATTTCGCGCTACGCCTGACGGTTTCCGCGGGGGCGGACGGAACCGGCGCCCTCCGCTTCCGTGTAGAGGTGTCCGATACGCGGAGCGAGCGACTGTCCATGGCCACGTTGGGCGGTGAAGCCGGGGCGGGGGCCGACGGGGGCGCCGGCGCGCTCGCGGAGAACGGTCGCGGGCTGCTGATCGTCGCGCGCCTCGCGGCGGGATGGGGTGTTGTGCCGCGGCCGGGTGGCCCAGGGAAGACCGTGTGGGCGGAGTACGTCGTGGCGACGCGTACGCCGACGGGCGACTGAGGGGCAACCGTTGAGCGACCGTATCCCCGACTCAGGGCGAAAACGTCCTCGATGCTGCCCTGGACCGTTTTCCCGGCCTTGCCCTTGATGCCGCGTCCGTGGCGTCCTGGTGGTCACCGGCGGCGTTGCCGGTGTGCTTGCCGGCGTGTTTCTGCGCTTCGGCCGGGCATTTACCGGTGAGGTGGTCCGGGGCGTGACCGATAGAGGTCTTTGGGCGGTGCGCGGGTGCAGGCCGCCCGCCGTCCCGGCGTGATGGCCGGCGACGGCGGGCGGTACTTCCCCCTCCGCGCTCAGGTGGAGGTCGGTGGCCGGTCCGCCGGGGAGGGGCCACGACCTCGCCTGCCTCAGTTCGCCGCCTATGAGTCGTCGGAGCGCACCAGGCGGATGCCGCAGAAGTCCTTGGGCAGATCCGGCCACCAATACGGATCCTTGTGGCCGATGTTGATCTTGCGGAACCAGTCCGCTATGTACGCGATCACCACGAAGAGATATCCGGCCAGCCAGCGGCGGAACAGTCGAGGCAGGCGGGGGCGCCCGCCATCGCTTGAAAGGATCACGCGGGTCTGGGTGATGAACTTGCCGAGGCTCGCGCCGGAGACGCGGGTCAGGAGGACGTGGTTGATGAAGGCGAAGCCGAAGGCTGCGCCGAGCCCGGTGATTACGCCCTGGCGAGGGTTGTGGGCTACGACGAAACCGAGGTAGCCGACGGCCGCGGACAACAAGCCGTCGATCACGCTCGTCAGGAAGCGGCGGGCTTCGCTGACGGCTGCGGGGAGGCTTGGGGCCGGTGCCTGGGGTGGGGTCGGCTGGTACTGATACTGGGCGGGCGGCTGCTGAGACGTCGACTGGTACCCGTACTGTCCGTTCGGCGGTGGAGCCTGCTGATACGGCTGCTGTTGATACGGCTGCGGTGGCTGTTGGTTGTATTGCGGGTACGGCTGCTGCGGTGGCTGTTGGTTGTACTGCGGGTACGGCTGCTGCGGTGGGAAGTCTTGGCCTGACATGGGTATGGATCCTTCCACGGTGCCGGCCCGGGCGTCAGTCGGTGCGTCTCTTAGGGAGGGCTTGGACCGGAATGCGGTACCCAGGTCAGTCATAGTCATGGTGCACGCACCGGTATGAAAGCCATGCGCCGCCCGGTTCCGTCTTTGGGAACGATCCGCATTCCGTTTCCCCGATACGGACGCCAACTACGCACTCCGGTAGGCTTATCGGCAACCTACGTGACGTGAAGCAAGCACAACAGGGGGCACTCCGTGGCAGGTTCCGGGTACCAGATCGACCCGAATGTACTCAAGACGCAGGGTAAGAACTTCTCGGACATCTCGCACAATTTCGGTAGCGCGGCCGAAAAGTTCAAGAGCAAGGTCACGGAGTGCGAAGAGGGCTGGGGGGATGATTCCGCGAAAATCGTCGACCAGCTCCTCAAGGCGTACAAGCCGGTGAGCAAGGTGATCATGTTTGCGCTGCCCCACCTTGAGGACGCGCTCGGCGAGCTCGGCACCAAGCTCAACACGATCGCCAAGGATTACGAGGCGGCCGAGCTGGAACAGGTCTCTGTCCTCTCCAAGATCGCGCCGGAGGGTCAGGGCAAGATCTAGGCCCAGTTCCAGCCTATCCGTATCGTTTCGGCTGGCTCCAGCCACCCATCAATGCCTGTGTTTCCAGGGGGAGTACAACGTGTCCATCATGCTGCCGAGCGAGGTCGACTGGGTCCTCGACCTGCTGGGTTTCGAGTGGCCCAATCTCGACGAAGACAAGATGATGCAGGCGGCGGAGGCATGGCGCTCCTTCGCGCAAGACTGCCAGCAGGCCATGAGCCAGGGGAACTCCGCGGTTGGCACGGTACGCGGCTCCAACTCCGGTGACGCGATCGACGGCTTCGGCAAGGCTTGGGACAAGTTCACCAAGGACGGACTCATCGAGTTCGGCTACCTCGAAGCGCTGGCCGGCGCAGCCGAGATCCTGGCGGCCCTGCTTGACGTGTGCGCGATCATCGTGGTGGCGCTGAAGATCTACGTCATCGCCCAACTCATCGATCTGGCCATCGAATTCGCCATCGCGCAGGCGTCGGCTCCGGTCACCCTCGGCGCCTCCGAGGCGGCCCTGGCCGGCCGCGTCGTGATGATCCGGGCGCTCGTCAAGCGGGCTCTGACGGAGGCCGCGGAGAAGATCACCGCGAAGGTCACCGAGTCACTGGCGAGGCGGGAAGTCCTCTCCGTCAAGGAAATCCTCGTCAAGATCGGCAAGGAAACGGCGAAGTCGGTCGGTAAGGAAGCCTTCAATCAGGGCAAGGCCATCTACCAAGGCAAGCAGGATGGCGTCAACTGGACCGACATGGGAGTGGCGGCGGTCAACCCGGCGCTGAAGCCGATCGCGGGCACCATTACGAAGGACGACAAGGGCGAGTACGGCTTCAAGGCCGACGGCGCCGGCAAGGTCGCGATGGGCATGTACCACCAGGCCGAGGGCGTCGGCAAAATCGCGGAAGGTGATGTCTCCGGCGGCGCTCGCCAGATTTGGGACGGGGGACTCGAGCAAATCGGCGGGGCCAAGACCGTCTACGAAACCGGCACGAAGGAGAAGAAGGAGGACGGGGAAGGGGAGTCGGGGGAATCGCACTCGGGCAGCTCACACTCGGGCTCGGGCAGCCACCATTCGACGTCTGGAGGCTCGACGAGCCACGACCGCCCGACGCCTTCCCGTCCGACCCCGCCCGCGGCCCCCACCACCGCCTCCGGTCAGGCCGAGAGCGACCGGGCCCGTTCCACCTTCGGCTGACAGGAGCCCCACGATGCGCAACAGCAACTCCAACACCGATGCTCTCGGCGACCGCGACTATCCCATCGAGGAGAAGGACCTCACCGAGGAGCAGAACGAACACCGCACCAAGACCCTGCGTGCGGTGCGTGACAACCCCAACGCTCCGGAAGCGCTCCGGGAGTTGGCGAAGAAGATGCTCAGCGGCCGGGTCCAGCTCAAGGACGTCCTGGACGACTCTGCGGGCCACCGCGCGCTGAGCGAGGGGCTGGCCCCCCTCAGGGAGCAGTGGCGGACGATGTCGCCGCAGCAGCGCCAAACCGTCCGGGAGTACGACCCGGACGAGGAACCGCGCGGAGGCGGCGCCTCCGGCCGGTCGCCGCGGTACTGATCCGCGTCGGCGTTTTCGGCTGAGGGGACAAGTCGACGGGGCTCAAGCATGCAACGGCCCTCTCGGTAGTGCGGGCGGACCGTCCTCAGATCGCCAGGACGGTCTTCCCCGGCAACCGCCCGGTGCGGCTTGCCGCGCCCCGTGGGGAGATGCGGCAGGGCTGCCGCGGGACCGGCCGGGATGGTCGGAACGCAGCGGCATTGGGGAACCTGGGCTCAGCCGAAGGCGTCCTCGACGCCGGCTGTGACCGTGACCGTGCCCTTGACGTGGTCGTCAAGGCGAGCGGACGGTGCCGCCACCGTTTGTGGAGATGGGGGCAACACCGCCGAAATTGCGCGGAATTGGCCCGTCTGGGGTTGTCGGACCAGCCTGTGAGCCGTCCCGTAGCATTTCCGCTCATGGACGCAGCCGACAACGACCAGGACAACGATCAGTCTGATCAGCCCCTTCCCGACTCCGACTCCGACTCCGACGCCGAGGGCGGGAGCGGGATCCGAGGCGGGCTGACGCCTCGGCAGGCCCGGCGGGTGCGGGTCGTGCTGGCCTCGGTGACGATGGGCCTGATGGCGGTGCTGCTCGTGGTGCGGCTGGCGTCCCGTACGTCCGTGCTGGTCGTCGGGGTGTACGGAGCCGCGCTCGTGCTCTGTGGGGTCGTCATCGAACTGGCACGGAACGGGCGTACCCGGCTGGGCAGTTGGCTGCTGGGCCTAGGGCTGGTGGCAGCGATCGCCGCGGACTGGCTGTTGCTGCCCTGAGGGGCAGTGGTGCGCTGAGGGCACGACCGCAAGCCGGATACCGTGCCCTCGGCGAGGCCGGCACCTCAGATCACCCCGTGCCACATCTGCTCGACGATCAAGGACCGCCAGTTGCCGTCGTCGTCCAGTGTCCAGGCATCGAATCGCCGTGAGTTGCTCCTGGAAGGCCGCGACGGCGGCGCCTGCCGCGTAGGGGTCCATGACGTTTGCAGGGGAATGCTGGGGTCATGGGTACCGGTGCCCTCGGGTCTACTCGCCGTACAGCACAGCCTGCGCATAGATGAGGTTCACATCCAGCACTCCGGTATCCGCGCGGTATCGGCCGTGGAAGTCGAGGGCCACCTTCTTCGGCCCGTCGCCGGTCCGCATGCGCCAGCGGGCGCGGTGGGGTTTGCTCCACAGTGAACCGCTCGGATGCAGGTCGCCGTTGAGGAGGAAGACCAGCGCCAATATGGCCCAGAACGGCGAGCCCACCCAGTATGCGATCCAGCCGCGGATGTTCCCCCTATAGGCGACCGCGCTGCGCTGCTTGTCCGCGTCCTCTATGCGCCATGCCTGGCGAAATCCCAGTGGGGAACGCCCATGGGTGATCCGGCCGATGAAGCGGCCGGATCCGTCATGCACCGCGTACACGATCTGGGAAGGACCGGCATCGGCTTGGGGAGCGACGGCGCACAGGGTGTGGGCGGGTTCCGTCGTCGCCGTGAGGGCGAAGGCCGGCTCGGGGTCGTCGCTTCCGCTGCGGCGGTGAACTCGGGCCATTGGTGACTCGGCCGCAAACCTCCCCATTCCCGGTTGAAGAGCTCCCCATGCCGCACAGCCTGGCAGTGCCATGAATTGCTGTGCGGACTCGTCCTGCGAAAAGCAGAACTTTATCTCGGGCATTCGGGATGCTCCCCTGCTTCGGCTTGCTTTGTTCAGCGAAGGTCTCACCCTCGCGTACCCAGGCGGCCGTCTCATGGTTCCTGGCGAGGTGCGGTTCATGGCGACGGCCGATAAGTGTGTCAGACGGCGATCACCTGGGTCGGGACGCCATCCCGACGCGGAGGGCTGCGGCCGTTTGTTGGCGCCGTTCAGCAACGCCCTTGCACCCCGCGCGCGGTGGTCCCTGCCGGGCAGAGACCACCGCGTATGTCTCATGCGTTGCGCGGGTGCGGCTGCCGCACTTCGTTCCGGATCTTTTGCGCGGCGTGGGACAGATCATTCGTGCCCATCACGCCGGAATCGACCCCCACCCCCTGCTGCTGCACGATCCCCAGAGCGCTGGTGTCGCCCCACACGCAGCGGGTCACCGTCACGTTGTTGTCGAGGCCGACCTTCGGTTGCAACATGAACGACTCGCACTTCATGACCGTTCCGTCGAACGTGTCACCTTTGTACGCCGCCACCTTGGGCGGTTCGAGGCCTTTGATCGTGACTCCGAGTGTCTTCGCCTTCTTGTCCTCGTCCTTTTGCATGCGCGCCAGGGCCGCGTCGACCGCGGTCGTCGGTTGGGTGACCTGGCCCTGGATGGCGGTCACATTGATCGTCGGTCCATGCTTGGAGTCGCCATTCGGTGAATCCGCCGGGTTTTGTGCATATTGGGAAGACCAAGGGAACCCCTTGTTGATACCCAGCTGCTTGATCTGTTCCGTAGACATCAGACAGTCGGAGCAGATCGTGTTGTTGTCCCCTTTCTTGTAGTAGGTGCCGTCGAGGATCTTCTGCGGAAGCGAGACGGTGTACGGCACCATCTCGTGGTCTTCGTGGCTCTTCTGGTACCACACGAAGCCACCGACCCCGAGGGCGAGCACGAGCACGATCGCTATGGAGAGGACGGCGATCAGCGGGCCCTTGCTCTTCCGCTGCGGGGGCGGGGCGCCCGGCGGGCTGCCCCAGCCGGGTGGACCGCCCGGTCCGCTGCCGGGCGGTGGTGGCGGTGCAGCGCCCCACGCAGGATGCGTTCCAGGGTGCCCGGCCGGCGGCTGCGAGACGCCGGGTGGCGGGCCACCGGGGGCTGGGTAACCGGACGGTGGCGGTGGCTGGTGGTAACTCACTCTCATGTCTCCTCGCGAAAGAGCAACCGTCTGATCTTGTCATGTCAAAACACGCGGAAGACGGTGTCTCGTCGCGGCTCTGTGCCTGCCTGCTGCAGTGCGGGATTCGGTGTGCTCGTTCCACTGGGCACCGATCCGGCCGCCGAGTTCGGCCTTGATCAGCTTCCTGGAAGCTGGGCGCCGTGCCAACTGGGAAACAGGGGGCGAGGTCTGCGTAGGGAACCCCAAGGCCGCCTTGCCCGGCCGCGGCCGTCAGCAGGGCCCTGCCTGCTCTGCTCTCCTCGGCGTCGTCAACGGCCGTGCCAGGGCCGGTGTGTCACTGCCAGCGGCGTTTGACGACCGCGGTGTTGGCGGCCCTGTCGTGCATGCACTGCCGGAACGGCTCGTTCCAGATGCACGACAACACGCTGATGAGGCCCAGGACCGGCACCATGCCGATGCCCAGATAGGCCAGCC
This sequence comes from Streptomyces sp. YGL11-2, assembly GCF_050054615.1. Taxonomy (NCBI): domain Bacteria; kingdom Bacillati; phylum Actinomycetota; class Actinomycetes; order Kitasatosporales; family Streptomycetaceae; genus Streptomyces; species Streptomyces sp. YGL11-2. Next base: position 24,371 of record NZ_JBNHIN010000013.1, on the reverse strand, counting down.
AGCGCCCCAGGGCGTGACCGAAGCCGAGCTTGTTACCGGTTTCGACGTGGACGACGCGCAGACCGCAGATGGCTTTGCCGAGGGTGCCGCCCATCGCCATCGTCAGCGGTTCGAAGAAGAGGATGACGAGCAGCACCCAGGCGATGAGACCAAGAGCCACGGGCGCCCCGCGGCTGTCTCCGGGCTTGAACGTGCTGTACATCCAGATATTCGTCGGCACCCAGACGCCCGCGATCAGCACGCCGGTGATCAGGTAGTCAATGAGGCGGGCGAGCAGGCGCATGCCGGGGACCGCGAGCGCCTGCGGGGGCGGACCCTGCGGCGTGCCCATCTGTGGCTGCAGGGGTTGCGGCGCCCCGTAAGGCGGCACTGGGGACTGCGACGGATAAGGCTGAGGCGGTACGCCCTGCGGAGGGCCGTAGTACGGCTGTGCGGGACCGAAGCCGGGGCCGGGCTGGCTAGGGGGCGGTGGCGACTGAAAGGTACTCACAGGGGGCGATCCAAGCCGATACGCCGGCACCGCGACAACTCGGGATGTACGAACAGGGCTGCCCTGACAGCGGATTGTCCTACGTGACCCCGACCGACCAGGGACACACTTCTCCCCGCCGGCGATCGAAAACCGGCCTTCGCCCCAAGCAATTCCGACCGAATGCCGAATGCCGAATGCCGAATGCCGTCGGCCTTCGCCCCGCCCCTCACGGATCTCAAAACGGTCCGCGCAGCGGAGAGTTGGCCGGACTGTTGGTGATGCCGGCTACCGCGGACTGGATCGTCCCGAGCTGGTCCGCCTGATCGCGGACCGTTGACGCATAACTTCCGATTCCTTCGGGCTCGACCCGAAACCTGGAGTTCCCATGTCAGGTACCCTTCATGGGCGAACGTGAGCCTCACGTCGCACCAACGACCCGTCAAGACAAGGCACCAGGGTGCGAGGCCGACCACACGCACTGTGCGAGCTGCCTTTCATGAGTGGTTGACGCAGCTGTACGGGGAGGACCGGTGGGATACGGCCGCAACAACTGGCGCCAAGTGGCCGGCTTTGCGGCGGACTTCGTCCCGGGCGGTGAGGTGCTGCTCGATACGGTCGACCTGGTGCGCGGCGTCAACGACAACATCGGACTGAGCCGCCTGCACTACGTCAAGGATGGCCACCCGCTGGTCGAACTTCCCTGGCAGCCACCCGGCCCGCCGCCGGACCCGCAGCGGGCCGAGGCCGTCGGGCAGCAGGCGTGGAACCTGCTGTTCGCCGACAAGACCCGCTACGGCGCGCGGTCGCTGCTGGACCAGGTGGCCAACACCCTGGTCCCGCTGCCACCGACCGAGCTGGACATGGTGGTCCGCCGATGGGGGCAGCAGGGTCTGGAGCGCTGGGACGCCCTCACTCACGTCGAGGACGAACACGGCGAACCCGCCTATGACTGGCGCCGGCAGGCCGAGCTGTTCGGCTGGCTACTGCGCACGGTGAGCCCGTACGGGGCGATGCTGGTCGGCACCTGGATGGTGTGCAGCCAGCCCGACTACGACGCCGAGTGCAGCTGCGGGGACCACGGCTGGGTGCTGCCCGAGGGGCCGTTCGCGCAGGTCGACGGCGCCTACTTCACCCAGAACTGGCAGCGGGTCTCCGGCTCGACGGAGGCGATGTCCTGGCAGGACATGGAACAGGGCCGGTTCGGCACCTGCTGGCTGCTCACCAGCATGCAGGCGGTCATCCAGGCCAATCCCCAGCACGCCCCCCGCCATCTCCGACTCGAAGCCAACGGCACGGTCACCTGCACGCTCTACGACGAGGGGCGGCCGGTCGACATCACGGTGGTGCCTGACCTGCCTTACGGCCACGGCAGGTTGTGGGGCGCCGCTGGGCACTCGGACGACGCCCGCTACGCCGAGACCTGGCCCGGCTACTACGAGAAGGCCGTCGCGAAACTCCGGGGCCACTACTGCCAGATCGCCCACGGCGGCCAGGAGAAGGACGGGCTCCGCCTCCTCACTGGCCGGGAGACGCAGCCGCTCGACTACAACTCGCCCTGGCTCTGCCACGAGGTCGCCGACCGGCGGTCTCGCGGCCAAGCCGTCACGGCCGGCACCCAGGGCAACGGGAACGACCGCGAGATGCTGGCAGGCGGACGGCTGGCGGCCAGCCACGCCTACTTCATCAAGGACGTGGACGTGGCCGGCGGCCGGGTCTGCCTCGGCAATCCCTGGGGCGACGGCGCCACGCGCACGATGTGGGAGTGCTGGCTGACCCTCGACGAAGTCCGCGCCTACATCGAAACGTTCGACGCCGTCGACACCTGGTAGCGGCGCGTGGGAGACACGACCACAGCGGACCACCCCCTGTCAGATGTCAGAACAACCCGTGCCACATCTGCTCGACGATCAGGGACCACCAGTTGCCGGTGTCGTCCAGTGCCCAGGCGTCGATCGCCGTCAGCTGCTCCTGGAAGGCCGCGACGGCGGCGCCCGCAGCGTACGGGTCCATGCCCCGCATCTGCCGCCTGGTGGCGGCCAGAAGGGCGAGGGAGCGCGCGTAGGCCGCGGCGGAGCGGTTGACGAAGCGGGCGCCGCCGGAGGACGGCTGGACGGCCCAGACGGTGCCCTGCTGGCTCGGGTCGTCCTCGGGGGCGGTGCACTGCACGGCGATGGCGTACAGGCCGTCGCTGCCGATGCGGACGTAGCCGGCGAGGATGTCCAGGACCTGCGGCGGGGCGTCGGTGCCGATCGCCCGGAGGTGGCCGGCGACATCCGTGAACAGGCCGCCGGCCGGCGGGTTTCCGGGCTGGTCGGCGGTGAAGAAGTACGGGACCTGGAGGGGCAGGCCGGCCGATGCCAGGGTCGCCTTGGCGTCGTCGGGCAGCGCGGTGCCGGCGAGGGCGTCCGGGTCCGCGCGCAGCACGCCCTCCGGGCCGAAGACCTCGGCGAGTTGGCCGCCCAGCTCCTCCGCGCTCATCGGCGGCGCGGGCGCGACGGACTGCGGTACGGCCACCTGGTGCGGCTGCGGCGGCGGCTGCTTGCCGGCCATCTGGTACATCGCCGCGACGTGCTGGAGCAGCGCGGCGATGCCCTCGGCGCGCTCCTCGCGGCGCATGCCGTAGCCGGCGGTGCAGGAGAAGGCGGCGTTGGGGAAGGCCCGCAGGACGAAGTCGCCCGTATAGCCGCCGGGGAGCAGCGCCGGCTGCAGGTCGGTGTGCACCGCGCGGACGTCGGCGCCGTTGACGCCCAACCGCTGGAGTTCCGTGAGGAGTTGGTACTCGGCGGGCGGCAGGCCGGGCGCCGAGACGCGGGCGAGGCTGGTGTCCTGGCCGGTGGACGGGTCGCGGTAGGTCGCCACGGCGGTGTTGCCGGGGCCGGTGACCGGCGGCTCGCCCGCGGGGGCGGCCGCCTGGGCCTGGGTGTTCACGAGTGGTCTCCTTCGACGCCCTGGGGGCGGTCCTGGGAAGCGGCGTCGGCGGCGGGGGCGGTGCCGGTGGCCTGGGCGGGGAGGGTGGGCACGGCCCCGGGGCCGGCCTCCGGGGAGGGTGCCGGGAGGGGGGCCTGCCGCCGCTCCGGGGCGAGCTCCGGAACCGGGGCCGGGGCCGGTGCGGTGATCTGACGGGCCGTCACGCCGCGTTCGGTGGCGACGAGCAGGACGCCCTCCGGCGAGAGGTCGGCGTCGCGGAACGGGGTGTCGGAGAGCAGCGCGGTCACCACCTCGCCGCTCTCCCGGGCCCAGACGCGCAGGTAGTCGGCGCCGCGGCTCAATCCGTAGGGGGACGCCGTCTGTTCGTCCTCCGAGGGGCGCCGCATCTGCGCGGCGTCGGCATCGAGGTGCCCCGGGCGGAGGAGGTCGTGGAGGAGGAGGGCGGTGTCCGAGTCGGGCAGCGGGCGGGCGCCGGGGGTCCCGGCAGGGACCACCAGGGCGGCGACGGGACGGGAGCCGCCGGCGGCCTCGCCACCTCCCTTGCCTCCTTCTCCCCCGACCTGCGGCTGGAGGAAGGCGGGCGCCACCGAGACCACCCCCGCCAGCGGCAGGCTCCACAGCGTGCGCCACGGCAGGTTGAAGCCGAGGCCGTGCAGCGCGTCCGCGTACGGCTGGAGGCCGTCCTCGACGAACGCGGTCTCCAGCAGCGCCGCCCGCATCTCGGCCGGGGCCCCGGAGCGGGTGAGCAGCGGAGCGGTGCGCAGATACGTGTGGGCCGGGGCGCCCAGCTGGTCGGGCGGTACCGCCTCGACGGCGGCGCGCAGCGCGACCGGGTCGGCGTGGGCGAACAGGCCCGGATCGGTGAGGAGTTGGGGCAGCAGCCCGGCGTCGAGGGTGTGCGCCGCGAGGTAGTCGCGGACGTACGGATCGGCCAGCGACCAGTTCTGCTGCGGTACCGCCTGCAGCAGCGCCATGGCGATCCTGGTCTGGGCGTCGCGCGCGTCCGCGAGGCCGGACCGGACCTCCGCGGCGAGAACGGGGTGCACCAGCCGCAGCAGCGTACGGCCGCCGGAGCCGTTCCCCGAGCCATCCCCGGCCGCTCCGTCGGTGTCCGCCGGTTCCGCCTGCTCCACCGGTTCGATGAACGGCGCCGCGAGCAGCATCCCCTCGGCGAGGGCCGGGCCCATGTCGTGCCCCGCGACGGCGCTGGCCAGCGGGCGCCACAGCTCGACCGGCAGCCCGTCGCCCTCGGCGAACGCCAGTGGGGCCAGCATCTGCCGCAGCGTCAGCGGTTCGGCGCCGAGGCGGCGGGCGTGCAGGTCCAGCACCTCGCCGACGGTGGCGGGGAGTTGCGAGGCGTCTGTCGGGTCGACGTCGTCGGGCGCGGGCAGGGCGAACAGCGAGCGGACGGCCAGGTGGACGGTCAGCCGGCTGCCGCCCGCGCGCCGGGCCAGCGCCTCGGCGAGCGCCCGGCGGGCGTCCGGGTCGGTGGTGTACGGCAGGTCGGGGGCCCCGGCCTCCGGGGTGAGCGCGGTCTCGGCGTGCAGTACCAGGCCCTCGGGGTCGGCCCACTCGGGCTCGTCGAGGTCGATGACCTGCACCTGGCCGCCGGGCGCCGCGGCGGCCAGCTCGGCGGCGAGTTCGCGGGGGACGTCGGCGAGCAGCCGGACCGTCGGGGTCGCGGCGAGCGGCGTGAGGACGTCGCGTATCAGTCGCGCCGGCTCGTTCGCGGGACGTACCGGACCGGCCAGATCCACATCCGGCACCACTACGGTCACCGGCTCTTCACGAGCGGCGAGTTCGGTGAAGATGTCCTCGGTGCGGGTCGCCGCCAGCCCGAGGTGGTCGGCGAGCAGCCACAGCACCTGCGCGGACGTACGGCCCCTAGGGTCCGGGACCGCGGGCGCCGGAAGGTCCGGCGGGACCGTCGCCGGGTCCAGGTTGTCCAGCGGGAGCCGCTTGCGGTACTCGGGGTCGCACAGCATCAGGAAACCGGCTACCAGGCGCGAACGCCCGCTCCCGGGGCTGCCGGTGACCACGACGACGCGCGGTGCGCCGGGCCAGCGCATGCGCCACGCCGCGAGCGCGCGGAGCGCGGCGGTGCGTCCGCCGAGGTACGGATGCGGCGCGTACTGTGCCCCCGGGCCGGTCGCTTCCGCCGGGCCGAGTGCTTGTGCCGCGCCGGCTGGTCGTCCCGCGTCGGCCGCGTCGGCTGAGGCGCTCATGACGCCCTCGTCCCCCATCAATCCCGCCCTCCACCTCGTGGATCCGTGCGTGTACCGGCTAGATCCTATGTTCCGAGCCGGGTGGTACGGCACGGCCCCGGGGTGGCTGTTCCTGGAAATGTGTGGGGCGGGCGGTGCCGGAAAAGCACGGAATTATCTACTGGTGCGGCTGTGTGCCCGATAAGTGCCCGATAATTCGGCAATTCCGGCCGCCGGACCGGCGGCCGGAATTCCGTGCGGTTCAGCTGTGTCCGCGACGGCTGCCGCGGCGCGGGCCGGTCACGATGTTGAGGCTCGGCGCGTCGCGCTCGGCGCGCTCGCGGTCCTCCTCCTCTTCCTGCTTCTGCTGCCACTCGGCGAACTTCGCGCGGGACTCCTCGCGCTCGGCCTGCGTCTGGTCCTCCGCCGCCCGCCGGATCTGGTTCATGCGGTCGCCCAGCGCGCCCATGTAACTGGGCGTCTCGATGGCGTCCTTCATGCTGATCCGGCCGGAGAGCACCTCCTTGGCCATCTCCTGGATCTTGCCGCCCACGTTGGGGTTCTCCGCGAGGACCTTCAGCGCCTTCCGCAGACGCTGCGCCTGCTCCTGGTCATGGGCGACGTCCATCAGGTCCGCGTCCTCGATCTGCCGCTCATTGCTCATGTCTGCCCCCTGGGTACGTGGTGGAACGGCAACCGCGAGTGCTGCGCTGGCGTCAGAGTCTAATAACGGGTGTGAACGGGTCGTCAAGACGGGGTTGTCGGTATTGCCGCATATTGCTCCGTATCCCCTTCCCTGCTTCGTACACCGGCCCTTCCGCAGCGGGCGTCGGGCCTATTGCGTATGTGCTAGACCTGTGGCGATGTTCAGCAGGTCGCTGTCATTCAATTCGGGGAGAAATGATGTCCGACGAGGTCCGGCTCAGTACCGAGACGCTGCACAAACTCGGTACGTCCTTCGAGATACAGGCGGAAGAACTGAGCCGGCAGCTGGGCGCGTTCAGACGGCGCGCGGACGCCGGTGCGCTGCGTGACGGCTTCGGCAGCGAGGAGGCGGCCCGGCCGCACCTGGAGCTGTTCGAGGAGGCCGAGCGCGCCCTCGTCCAGCTCCATGAGCGGCTCGCCGAGGTCGGCGGGAGCATCAAGGAGACCGCCGCGAACACGCAGGCGGCCGAGGACGAGCTGGTCGAGATGATGCGGAGCCTCAACAAGTGACCGAGCCACGGCGCAACCCCGAGGCGCTGCACGAGGCGGCGGCCGGCTGGCGGGAGATGGGCAAGCACCTCGACGGACTCGTCCGCGACCTCGACGGGCATGTCGGCACCGCCGCCGCGGCCGACTGGCACGGCCCGGCGGGTGAGGCGTTCGCCGCGGAGTGGCACCGCCTCAAGCGCGGAGTCGACGACGCACTGCCGGCGTTCGAGCTGGCCGCGGCCGACCTGGACAGCGCGGCCACCGCGCACCACAACGACAACAGCGGCACGGACCACGACGCACCGCCGGTGGACAACTCCGGCTCGCAGAACGGCTCGCAGAACGGCTCCCAGGGTGGCGCCCAGGGCGGGCCGCAGATGACGTACGGCTTCATGGCACTGGGCCAGCTCGCCAACTCCCTCGGCGGTGCCTTCGGCAAGCGCGGCAAGGGAGGCGGCGGCGGACAGAGCCACGGTCCGGTCGTCACGCACCAGTGGGAGACCTCCACCGCCGCGCACGGCCCCGACCCGTTCGGGCCGGCCAAGGACGGCGAGGCCGCCACCCGCGGCGGCGAGGGCCTCGCCAAGGGCGTACGGACCGACCCGGCCGCGGCGCAGCGCGCGGCGGCCGAGCAGGAGGCCAGGGAGAAGGCCAGGGCGGAGGCGGAGAAGAAGGCCGCGGAGAAGCCGGACGGCAACCCGCACGGCGCCTTCGGCTGACCCGACCGCACCTCCCGCACCACGAACGGCGGTGGGGCGCCCCTCCGAAGAGGGACGCCCCACCGCCGTTTCGCGTGCCGCCGGCTACTGGCCGCTGTACGGGAGGAAGCCCGTCTGGACCAGCTGCGCACCACGCTTGCGCGTGATGAACGTGGCCCGGCCCGGCGTCATCTGCTGGCCCTTGACGTTGCCCATCAGCGGACCCTCGGCCGGGTCGGCGGACAGGATCAGGCCCTGGGCGCCGAGCTCCTTGGTGCGCTGCATCACGGGCTCGAACGAGGACCGACCGGCACCCGAGGAGCTGCGCGCGATGATCAGGCGCAGACCCAGGTCACGGGCGAACGGCAGGTACTCCAGCAGCGGTTGCAGCGGGTTGCCGGTGCTGGTCGCCACCAGGTCGTAGTCGTCCACGATCACGAACGCGTCCGGCAGGTCGTACCAGCTGCGGTTGCGCAGCTGCTCCGGCGTGACGTCCGGACCCGGCATCCGTCGGCCCAGCGAACCCGCCAGACCGCTGATGACCTCCTGGAGCTGCGGCCCCGCGGCGCAGTACTTGTACACATGGCTCTCGGGGACCTCGCCCAGCAGGGCGCGGCGGTAGTCGGAGACCACCATGAGCGCCTTGTCCTGCGCATACCGCTCGGCGAGCTGCTTGGTGATCAGACGCAGCAGCGACGACTTGCCCGACTCGCTCTCGCCGTAGATGACCAGCAGCGGGTCGGTCTCGAAGTCGATGAACGCCGGGGACAGCGTGGTCTCGTCGACGCCGATCGCGATGCCGTGGTCCGGGTAGTCGCTGCCCTTGGGCAGCTCGTTGACGTGGAGCATGGTCGGCAGCATCCGCACCGCGGGGGCGGGCTCGCCCTGCCAGTGCTCGCTGACCGTCTGCACCAGGTTGGCGACGCCGTCGCTGAGGGTCTCCGGGTCGCTCATTCCGTCCAGGCGCGGCAGCGCCGCGAGGAAGTCGAGCTTCTCCGGGGACAGACCGCGGCCCGGCTTGCCCATTGGGACGTTCTCCGCGCGCTTGCGGTCGAACTCCGACTCCATCGGGTCGCCCAGGCGCAGCTCCACGCGGTTGAGGAGCTGGTCGCGCAGGGCGGGCCGCACCTCGGTGTAGCGGGAGCCGGCGATGATCAGGTGGATGCCGAAACCGAGACCCCGGCCGGCGATGTCCAGGATCACCGGGTCCATCTGCTCGTAGTCGGTCTTGAACGTCGACCAGCCATCGATGATCAGGAAGACGTCGCCCCACTTCTGGTCGGGGAAGGCGCCCGCGGCCCGCCGCTGGCGGTAGGTCGCGATCGAGTCGATGTTGTTGGCGCGGAAGAACTCCTCGCGCTCGTTGAGGATGCCGACGACCTCGGAGACCGTACGCCGGACCTTCTCGGCGTCCAGACGCGAGGCGACCCCGCCGACGTGCGGCAGGCCCTCCAGCGACAGCATGCCGCCGCCGCCGAAGTCGAGGCAGTAGAACTGCACTTCGGCCGGGGTGTGGGTGAGCGCGAACGACGTGATGGCGGCCCGGATCAGCGTGGACTTGCCGGACTGCGGACCACCCACGACCAGGCCGTGACCGGCACCGGCGGAGAAGTCCAGGTACATCACGTCACGCCGCTGCTCGAACGGCTTGTCCACCAGCGCGACCGGCACCACGAGCTTGCCCAGCGCGGTGTACTCCGCCGCGTGCACACCCCGCTCGGGGGTGACCGTGAGCGCCGGGAGCAGCTGGTTGACCGTCGGGGCCTCCTCCAGCGGCGGCAGCCACACCTGGTGCGCCGGCGGGCCCTGGCCCTGCATCCGCTGGACCATGACGTCCAGCACGGTGTCGGCGAGCGCGTCGTCGATCTCGGGCTCGGCCGCCTCGACGACGACCGGCTCCTCGATGATCTGCTCGATGACCGGGGCGGCCGTGAACGGCACCGGCATCCGCATCGACCGGCCGCCGCCGCCACCGCGACCGCCGCCGCCCGGACCGCGGTACGTACCGGAGACGTAGGCGGCCTTGAACTGGACCATCGTCTCGGTGTCGTACTTCAGGATGCCGGAACCCGGGACGTTCGGCAGGTGGTAGGCGTCCGGGACACCGATCGCGGTCCGCGACTCGGCCGCGGAGAAGGTGCGCAGACCCAGGCGGTAGGACAGGAAGGTGTCCAGACCGCGCAGCTTGCCCTCTTCCAGACGCTGCGAGGCGAGCAGCATGTGCACACCCATCGACCGGCCGATACGGCCGATCTGGATGAACATCTCGATGAAGTCGGGCTTGGCGGCGAGGAGTTCGGAGAACTCGTCGATGATCATCACCAGCGACGGCAGCGGGTCCAGCGGGGCACCCGCGGCACGCGCCTTCTCGTAGTCGGTGATGTTGGCGTAGTTGCCCGCCGAGCGCAGCAGCTCCTGACGGCGCTGGAGTTCACCGGTGATCGAGTCGCGCATGCGGTCGATCAGGGTGACGTCCTCACCGAGGTTGGTGATGACGGCCGCGACGTGCGGCATCTCGGACATACCGGTGAAGGTGGCGCCACCCTTGAAGTCCGCGAGGATGAAGTTCAGCGTCTCCGAGGAGTGCGTCACCGCGAGCGCGAGCACCAGGGTGCGCAGCACCTCGGACTTACCGGAACCGGTCGCACCGACACACAGGCCGTGCGGGCCCATGCCCTGCTGCGAGGCTTCCTTGATGTCCAGCATGACCGGCTGGCCGTCGCGGTCGACACCGAGCGGGACGCGCAGCCGCTCGGAGAGCGTCCGGGGCCGCCAGGTGCGCGACACGTCCAGGGAGCCGGCGTCGCCGATGTTGAGCAGGTCGGTGAAGTCCATGGAGGACAGCAGCGGATCCTCGCCGTCGGAGCCCGCACCGGCCCGCAGCGGGGCCAGCTGGCGGGCCAGCGCCTCCGCCTCGGGGATCGACAGGGTGTCGCAGACGCCGTGGTAGACCGCGCCGCTCGCGGACTCCAGAACCAGCTTGCCCGGCCAGACCTGTACGGCCAGACCGCCGCGGATCTCGTCCAGGTCGCCCGGCACGACCTCCAGGATGGTGACGCCCTGGAGGCCCTCGGCCCCGGCGATCACCGAGTCCATCGGCACGTCGCCGCCGTCCAGCACGACGACCACGTGCGGGGTGTCGGTCACCGGCTGGCCCTGCGGGTTGAACCGCCCGCGGCCGTCGAGGTCCTCGGCCAGCAGCTCCTCGACCTCACCGAGGTCGCCGACGACCAGCCGCCGGGTGCCCGCGCCGTCCGTGGTCGTGTCCTGGACCTGCGGCAGCCACTTCATCCACTCCCACTCGGCCTGCGCACCCGGCGCGGCGACGACCGCCACCACCAGGTCCTCGGGCGAGTGCAGGGTGCACAGCTGGGCGATGATGGCGCGCGAGGCGCCGTAGACGGTGTCCGGGTCACCGGAGACCGTCAGGTGGTAGAACGCGCGCAGCGACACCGCCAGCGGGAGGTCGTCCAGGTGGCCGTGCTTGTCGAGGAACTCCTTCATCGCGTGCGCGGTGAGCGGCTCCAGCTCGTCGACCGGAGCGGTCTCCGGAGCCCGCAGGGGAGTGGACAGCTGCTGGGGTCCGAGCCCCAGGCGCACCTGGCCGAAGTCCGGGTCGGTGGCCCGGCGTTCCCACACCCGCTTGCCCTCGGCGACTATCGACCACAGCTGACTGGGGTCGGGGTGGGTGAACAGCTGGGCGTCCCGCTGCCGGCGCGCGGTGCGCCGCACCTCTTTCCGCTTCTGCGCCAGGTACTTGAGGTAGTCCTGGCGCTCCTGGACCATCTGCCCGGAAGGCCCCTGGCGGGCCTTGACGATCTGCATGATCGCCATCGCCAGGGTGGAAGCCACCATGAAGCCGCCCATGATCTTCATGAACGGCTGGTTCCCCATGAAGAGGAAGCCCGCCGACGACGCCATGCCCATCATGGGCATGAACGTCATGAACAGGTTTTCCGGCTCGCCCTCGCGGGGCAGCTCCGGAGGCGCCTCAAGTACCACCTCCTCCGAGGGGACTTCATGTGGCAGCGCGCGTGGCGGGCGCTTGACGATGACAACGCTCACCGAGGCATCAGTCCTTCATGCATCTCGCAGTCTCGGACCGCCCCCGTTGGTTCGACGGTCCCCCGAGCCAAGTCCTTGGCCCGACGCAGGCGTTGATCCTACTGTTAAACGTCAAGCCAAGGGGTGGGTGGGGCAGTACCCCGATCGGACGGTACGCTGACGCACCGCGAGCGCGCCACAACGCCGTAGAGACGGCTTTATATATAGGGCGCGTGACGCGACAAAACGCCCAACGGATAGGGGGAACCGCCAGGTGAGCACGAGCACTGGCACCGGCTTCTGCCGGGTCACAGTCGCCGCGCCGGACGCACGGATCGACGTGGCACTGCCGGAGGACGTGGCACTCGTCGATATTTATCCGGAGATCCTGCGGCTCTCCGGGCAGTCCCAGGCCGAGGGCGCCCCGACCGGATACCACCTCGTACGCCGCGACGGCACGGTACTTGACGCCGGGCAGTCGTTGGCCCAGCAGCAGATCCTCGACGGCGACCTGCTGCTCCTCAAGCCGTTCGCCGAGTCGCTGCCGCTGCCGGTCTTCGACGACGTCTCGGACGCGGTCGCGTCCGCCGTCAAGCGCAACCGCAGTCGCTGGAGCGACGACCTGATGCACCTCGTCGGCCTCACCGCCGGCGTGCTGCTGCTCGTCATGATGGCGTTCGCGCTGTGGTTCTCGAACCCGCTCGACCGCGACATGCACCGGCTCCCCGGCATCATCGCCGGTGTCGTCGGCGTCGTCCTGGTCGCCCTGGCCGGCGTCCGCGCCCGGGTCTACGACGACCACGGCTCCTCCATCGCGCTGGGCCTCGCGGCGCTGCCGCACCTGCTGATCGCCGGCTCCGGCATCTTCCCCGTCGACCAGGGCTCCGGCCCCGGCCGGCTCCAGCTGCTCGTCGGCTGCGTGACCGTACTGATCGCCTCGGTGCTCCTGGTGGTCCTGCTGCCGCGCGGTGACGCGCCCTTCGTGGCCGCCGCCTTCCTGTCCGCGATCGGCACCCTCGCGGTCTTCGCCGCGATCCTCACCGACGCCTCCCCGAGCGAGGTCGGCGCGGTCACCGCCGTCGTCTCCATCGCGATGGTCGCCTGGCTGCCCGGCCTCTCCGCCCGCTTCGCCCGGCTGCCCATCGGCTACCAGTCGCCCGACCAGATCGCCAAGGGCGCCCTCGACAACGGCGGCGAGACCGAGTCCGTCGACTTCGTCAAGATCGGCAACCAGGCCAAGCGCGGCCACGAACTGCTGCTCGGCCTGGTCGCCGGCTGCGCCGCCCTGGTCGTCGGCTCCGCCGGTGTCGTCCTCGGCTTCTCCGACAACGTCTGGGCCCAGGTGCTGGCGCTCGCCGCCGGCATCACGATCATGCTGCGCGCCCGGCTCTTCGACTACACCGCGCAGGTCGCCTGCCTGACCATCGCGGGCATCCTCACCATCGTGCTGCTCGTCCTGGGCATCGCGCTGCACCCGCCGGTCGACATCTTCGTCACCCTGCAGCGCTTCCAGGACTCCGGCCCGCTGAACGTCCGCACCGTCTGGTTCTCCAGCAGCATCGCGGTGGGCGCCGCCGTTCTTGTCGGCGTCGGCCTGATCGTCCCGAAGAAGGGCGTCACCCCCTTCTGGGGCCGGATCTTCGACATCTTCGACGGCCTGGTCCTGCTGTCCCTGGTGCCGCTGTGCCTGGCGGTGCTCGACATCTACAGCACCGTGCGCGGCCTCACCGGCAACTAGGCCCAGCGGCGCACCGCACCGCACGGGTCACGG
>NZ_JBNHIN010000013.1:0-10957 GCF_050054615.1 Streptomyces sp. YGL11-2 | reverse complement strand
CCCCCCGACCACCCGGTCGGGGGGCCGTCCCGCTGCTGGTACGCTGTCCGACGGTCCAATCGAGTCATCCAAGATTCCCTGTGACGCAAACCAGGGGCGCTCGCGGACCGGAAACCAGAGGAGTACGCGTGTCGCTCGACGCCGCCACGAAGAAGCAGATCATGGCCGAGTTCGCCACCAAGGAGGGTGACACCGGTTCCCCCGAGGTCCAGGTCGCGATGCTCTCCCGCCGCATCTCGGACCTGACCGAGCACCTCAAGACCCACAAGCACGACCACCACTCCCGCCGTGGTCTGCTGCTGCTCGTCGGCCAGCGCCGCCGCCTGCTGCAGTACCTGGCGAAGAAGGACATCACGCGCTTCCGCGCGCTGGTCGAGCGCCTGGGCATCCGCCGCGGCGCGGCGGGCGCCAAGTAAGACGCCGTAAAGGGAGCGGTTCCCACCGGGGGCCGCTCCCTTTGCCGTACGCACCGGACAGCCGTCCCGCCGCGCGGTGGGCGGAAGCTTTGTAGTCTGGTGCCATATCGCAAAAGCGAACGCGGTAGGAGCGCCTCCTGGCCGCCGGTCCTCGGTAGTGGCCCCCGGGCCGTCCATGGCAGACCATGCGACATCACTCCGGGTGCTTCGATCGAAGACCGGCCCGCACCGGCGCTCCACCGAAGACGGTCCCCTGCCACACGGGCAGCGGACGCAGACGAGGAGATATTCCTGGTGGAGAACGAGACCCACTACGCCGAAGCCGTGATCGACAACGGCTCCTACGGCACCCGCACCATCCGCTTCGAGACGGGCCGCCTGGCCAAGCAGGCCGCCGGCTCCGCCGTTGCGTACCTGGACGACGACACCATGGTGCTGTCGGCCACCACCGCCTCCAAGAACCCGAAGGACCAGCTGGACTTCTTCCCGCTGACCGTCGACGTCGAGGAGCGGATGTACTCGGCCGGGAAGATCCCCGGCTCCTTCTTCCGCCGTGAGGGCCGCCCCAGCGAGGACGCGATCCTCACCTGCCGCCTCATCGACCGGCCGCTGCGCCCCTCCTTCAAGAAGGGCCTGCGCAACGAGATCCAGATCGTCGAGACGATCATGGCGCTCAACCCCGACCACCTCTACGACGTGGTCGCCATCAACGCCGCCTCCTGCTCCACGCAGCTGGCCGGCCTGCCCTTCTCCGGCCCGATCGGCGCCACCCGCGTCGCCCTGATCAACGGCCAGTGGGTGGCGTTCCCGACCCACACCGAGCTGGAGGACGCGGTCTTCGACATGGTCGTGGCCGGCCGGGTGCTGCCCGACGGCGACGTCGCGATCATGATGGTCGAGGCCGAGGCCACCGAGAAGACCGTCGAGCTGGTCAAGGGCGGCGCCGAGGCCCCGACCGAGGAGGTCGTCGCCGCCGGCCTGGAGGCCGCCAAGCCCTTCATCAAGGTCCTGTGCAAGGCCCAGTCGGACCTGGCCGCCAAGGCCGCCAAGCCGACCGGCGAGTTCCCGGTCTTCCTCGACTACCAGGACGACGTCCTGGAGGCGCTGACCAAGGCCGTCAAGGACGAGCTCTCCCAGGCGCTGACCATCGCCGGCAAGCAGGAGCGCGAGGCCGAGCTGGACCGCGTCAAGGCGCTGGCCGCCGAGAAGCTCCTCCCGGAGTTCGAGGGCCGCGAGAAGGAGATCTCCGCCGCGTACCGCTCGCTGACCAAGACCCTGGTCCGCGAGCGCGTCATCAAGGAGAAGAAGCGGATCGACGGCCGCGGCGTCACGGACATCCGTACGCTCGCCGCCGAGGTCGAGGCGATCCCGCGGGTGCACGGTTCCGCGCTGTTCGAGCGTGGCGAGACCCAGATCCTGGGCGTCACCACCCTCAACATGCTCCGCATGGAGCAGCAGCTGGACACCCTCTCCCCGGTGACCCGCAAGCGCTACATGCACAACTACAACTTCCCGCCGTACTCCACCGGTGAGACCGGCCGCGTCGGCTCCCCCAAGCGCCGCGAGATCGGCCACGGCGCGCTCGCCGAGCGGGCGCTCGTCCCGGTCCTGCCGACCCGCGAGGAGTTCCCCTACGCGATCCGCCAGGTCTCCGAGGCGCTGGGCTCCAACGGCTCGACGTCCATGGGCTCGGTCTGCGCCTCCACGATGTCGCTGATGAACGCCGGTGTGCCCCTCAAGGCCGCGGTCGCCGGCATCGCGATGGGCCTGATCTCCCAGGAGATCGACGGCGAGACGCACTACGTCACCCTCACCGACATCCTCGGTGCGGAGGACGCCTTCGGCGACATGGACTTCAAGGTCGCCGGCACCAAGCAGTTCGTCACCGCGCTCCAGCTCGACACCAAGCTCGATGGCATCCCCGCCTCGGTCCTGGCCGCCGCGCTGAAGCAGGCCCGCGACGCCCGCCTGCACATCCTCGACGTGATGAACGAGGCCATCGACGTCCCCGACGAGATGTCCCCGAACGCCCCGCGGATCATCACCGTCAAGATCCCGGTGGACAAGATCGGCGAGGTCATCGGCCCCAAGGGCAAGATGATCAACCAGATCCAGGAGGACACCGGCGCCGACATCACGATCGAGGACGACGGCACGATCTACATCGGTGCCGCCGACGGCCCGGCCGCCGAGGCCGCCCGCGCCACGATCAACGGCATCGCCAACCCGACCATGCCGGAGGTCGGCGAGCGCTACCTGGGCACCGTCGTCAAGACGACCACCTTCGGTGCGTTCGTGTCCCTGCTCCCGGGCAAGGACGGCCTGCTGCACATCTCGCAGATCCGCAAGCTGGCCGGCGGCAAGCGCGTCGAGAACGTCGAGGACGTGCTCGCCGTGGGCGCCAAGGTCCAGGTCGAGATCGCCGAGATCGACCAGCGCGGCAAGCTCTCCCTGATCCCCGTGGTCGAGGACGAGGACGCCGCCAAGGACGACACGAAGTCCGGGTCCGACGACGGCTCCGCTGGGGGCGCCGCCAAGTGACGTCCCGTACGTACACGACGACGGCCCGCACCTCTTCGGAGGGGCGGGCCGTCGCCCGTACCCAAACGCTTCTCCAGGGCACCGCGGGCGCCGGCACGGTCCGCAAGACGACCCTCCCCGGCGGCCTGCGCGTCGTCACCGAGACGCTGCCGACCGTCCGCTCCGTCACCTTCGGGATCTGGGCGCATGTCGGCTCCCGCGACGAGACGCCGTCCCTCAACGGCGCCACCCACTACCTGGAGCACCTGCTCTTCAAGGGCACCGGCCAGCGCACCGCCCTGGACATCTCCGCCGCGATCGACGAGGTCGGCGGCGAGATGAACGCCTTCACCGCGAAGGAATACACCTGCTACTACGCGCGGGTGCTGGACACCGACCTGCCGCTGGCCATCGACGTGGTGTGCGACATGCTCACCGGCTCGCTGATCGAGACCGAGGACGTGGACGCCGAGCGCGGCGTCATCCTCGAAGAGATCGCGATGACCGAGGACGACCCGGGCGACTGCGTGCACGACCTGTTCGCGCACACCATGCTCGGCGACACCCCGCTCGGCCGGCCCGTACTGGGCAGCGTCGACACCGTCAACGCCCTCACCGCCGACCGCATCCGCCGCTTCTACAAGAAGCACTACGACCCCACGCACCTGGTCGTCACCGCCGCCGGCAACGTCGACCACGCCAAGGTCGTCCGCATGGTCCGCCGCGCCTTCGAGCGGGCCGGCGCGCTGGGCCGCCAGGACGCGGCCCCGATGGCCCCGCGCAGCGGCTCCCGTGCCATCCGTACGGCCGGACGCGTGGAACTCCTCGGCCGCAAGACCGAGCAGGCGCACGTGGTCCTTGGCGTACCGGGCATGGCCCGCACCGACGAGCGGCGCTGGGCCATGGGCGTACTGAACACGGCCCTGGGCGGCGGGATGTCCTCCCGCCTCTTCCAGGAGGTCCGCGAGAAGCGCGGCCTGGCCTACAGCGTCTACTCCTTCACCTCGGGGTTCGCCGACTGCGGGCTGTTCGGCGTCTACGCCGGCTGCCGCCCCAACCAGGTGCACGACGTCCTCGGGATCTGCCGCGACGAACTCGACAAGGTGGCGGCCGAGGGCCTCACCGACGACGAGATCCGGCGCGCGATCGGCCAGTTGCGCGGCTCGACGGTCCTCGGCCTGGAGGACACCGGGGCCCTGATGCACCGGCTCGGCAAGAGCGAGCTGTGCTGGGGCGAGCACATGTCGGTCGACGAGATGCTCGCCCGGATATCTGCCGTGACCCCGGACGAGGTCCGGGAGCTGGCCCGTGATGTCCTGGGCGCGCGGCCCTCGCTGTCCGTCATCGGCCCACTGAAGGACCGGCAGGCGGCCCGGCTGGACGACGCCGTCGCCTAGGCGACGGCGTCGGCACCGTCCGCGGGTCACCGAACCACCAAGAGAGAGCGGAAAACGATGAGCAAGCTGCGCGTGGCCGTCCTCGGAGCCAAGGGGCGCATCGGCTCCGAGGCCGTACGGGCCGTCGAGGCCGCCGACGACATGGAACTGGTCGCGGCCCTCGGCCGGGGCGACAAGCTGGAGACGCTGGTCGAGGCCGGCGCCGAGGCCGTGGTCGAGCTGACCAACCCCGGCGCCGTGATGGGCAACCTCGACTTCTGCCTGCGGCACGGGATCCACGCCGTGGTCGGCACCACCGGCTGGACCGACGAGCGCCTCGCGCAGCTGCGCACCTCGCTCGCCGCCTCGCCGGAGGCGGGTGTGCTGATCGCGCCGAACTTCTCCATCGGCGCGGTGCTGACCATGCAGTTCGCCCAGCAGGCGGCCCGCTTCTTCGAGTCCGTCGAGGTCATCGAGCTGCACCACCCCAACAAGGCGGACGCCCCGTCCGGCACCGCCGCCCGCACCGCCCAGCTCATCGCCAAGGCCCGCGAGGAGGCCGGCTGCGCGCCCCAGCCGGACGCCACCAGCACCGCGCTGGACGGCGCCCGCGGCGCGGACGTGGACGGCGTCCCGGTCCACTCCGTACGGCTGCGCGGCCTGCTGGCCCACCAGGAGGTGCTGTTCGGCGGCGTGGGGGAGACCCTCACCATCCGCCATGACTCCCTCCACCACAGCAGCTTCATGCCGGGCATCCTGCTCGGCGTGCGCCGCGTGGTGAACACCCCGGGCCTGACGGTGGGCCTGGAGAACTTCCTCGACCTGGGCTGACGGTCATGGGCGGAAAGATCACGTACATCTTCCTCGCCACCGTGCTGGTGCTGGTCTTCGGCGTGGTGGCGATGGAGGGCGTCCTCCTCCTGCTGACGGGGGAGCCGGCGGCCATGGGCATGGGCGCGGTGGCCTTCGTCCTGCCGTGCATCGGCGGCTGGTTCCTGTGGGCCAACACCCGCTTCGCACGCAGCGCCAACCGGCTTGCCCGCACCCTGGAGGCCGAGGACGGCCTGCCGGTCGACGACCTCCTGCGGACCCCCGGCGGCCGCGTCGACCGGGACGCGGCCGACGCGGTCTTCGCCCGGCGGCAGGCCGAGACCGAGGAGGCGCCGGGCGACTGGCGCACGTGGTTCCGGCTCGCCGTCGCCTACCACGACGCCCGGGACACCCCGCGCGCCCGCAAGGCCATGCAGCGCGCCATCACCCTGCACGAGCAGACGCCGGACGACGAGAAGCCGGACGGCGAGAAGTCGGCACGCCCCGACAACGGGCCTGTGGACAACGGGCCCGTGCGGACGGTCTGAGTCCCCGCGGGCCCGCGGGCCGCCCCTGACGAGTAAGTCCGGACCAGGGCCGGGCTCAGGGGCGGACCCCCGGACTCAGGGGCGGTACTCCGCCGCCCACGCCTCCAGTACGTCCGCGGCCCGCTCGAACGCCTCCGGACGGGACAGGAAGTCCCCGTTGCGGTCGGTGACCAGGGCCCGCAGCGGCCCGCCCCGGTCCCGCTCGACGATCAGCGCCTGCCCCTGCACGGTCCGCGGCAAGCCCAGCCAGCGCACCGGCTGTTGGGCCGTGCGCACCGCCCCGACGGCGCTCCACGGCAGGGTCGTCGTCCGCAGCAGATGCACCTGCCGCAGCCCGCGCGCGCTCACCCACACCCCGACGCGGACCAGCCGCAGCGCCAGGGCGATCATCAGGACCGCGACCACCGCACAGACCGCCGCCCCGGGCAGCGATCCGGCGAGCGCGATGATCAGCGCGGAGAGCAGGACGAACGACGCGAGCAGCAGAAACGCCGCCGCCGTCCCCACGCGCCACGGTCCGGGGCGGTAGGGACGGCGCCAGTGGTCGGGCTCGTCGTGCGGCAGGGCGATGGACTCCGCCGCGCGGCCGTCGGCCTTGAAGTCGCGGTCGGCCGTCAGGAAAGGCAGGGGCACGGCTGATCCTCACTCCGGCTGGTCAGCACGGAACGGCATGCTGACGAAAGCTGTGACCGGTGAGGCTATCGGGACTGACGGGGCGGAACCACCTGACGGCCCGCCCCGCCCCGTCGGGCCCGTTCAGCGGTGCGCGGCCTCGGACTGGTGCACCCCGGTGGGGCCGGAGGTGTCCTGCTGAAGGGCGGGCAGACCGAAGAGCAGCGCACCTGCCAGGCCGCCCACCACGGTCAGCGTGATCAGCGACTGCCCGAAGATCTGCGCGCGCGAGGCGCGCTGGCGCGGCGGGGGAGTGACATTGCTGCGGAACCGGTCTGCCTCGGCAACGAAGGCGAACGGGACGGGCTCTCGCCGGCGGAACATGAGCGGGCTCTCCTTGGAACCTCGAAGTGGGCACTGTCACAGGGAAAGACGACTGGGGCGCCCGATTGGTGCCCGTTTTCCGTGAGTTCTGTGAAAAATATCAACCGCCTGGCGGACGGCTGCCGTCGGGGTCCGTTTTGTCGCTAACGCCGTATCAGCTCGCATTTCCCGCGCTGTCAGTGGCGGGCCGTAGGCTGGGCGCGCACGAGGATCGAACGGAAGGAACCGCCGGTGTCCCACACCCCCGAGAGCGCCGAGAGCGCACCCGTCAGCTTCCGCAGCGAGGTGACGGTCGAGCTGGTCAAGCACAGCGCCGCGGACAGCGACGTGCTGTGGGCGGCCCGGGTCTCCACGGCCGGCGAGCAGTCCCTGGAGGAGCTGCAGAAGGACCCGGAGCGCTCCAAGGGCCTGATCAACTACCTCATGCGGGACCGGCACGGCAGCCCGTTCGAGCACAACTCCATGACCTTCTTCATCAGCGCGCCGATCTTCGTCTTCCGCGAGTTCATGCGCCACCGCGTCGGCTGGTCGTACAACGAGGAGTCCGGCCGCTACCGCCAGCTGGAACCGGTCTTCTACGTCCCCGGCGAGTCCCGCAAGCTCGTCCAGCAGGGCCGCCCCGGGAAGTACGAGTTCGTCGAGGGCACTCAGGCCCAGCACGCGCTCACCTCCCGCGCCATGGAGGACAGCTACCGCCAGGCGTACGCGGCGTATCAGGAGATGCTCGCCGCCGGCGTCGCCCGCGAGGTCGCCCGCGCGGTGCTCCCCGTCGGCCTCTTCTCCTCCATGTACGCCACCTGCAACGCGCGCTCCCTGATGCACTTCCTCGGCCTGCGGACGCAGCACGAGCTGGCGAAGGTCCCGTCCTTCCCGCAGCGCGAGATCGAGATGGTCGGCGAGCAGATGGAGGCCCACTGGGCCAAGCTCATGCCGCTCACGTACGGCGCATTCAACGCGAACGGCCGGATCGCTCCGTAAAGCTCCGTAAACCGCAGGCGGCGGCCCGGGCGGCCGAGCGCGCGGTACAGACGTGCGAAGTGTCCGGATTGCGGCATTTTGAGAAGTTCATCTACGCTGAACAGACGGACCCGGCACTGCTTGAACCCCCGAGCAGGCAGTGCCGGAGTCCACATCCCTGCTCCCCAGAGGCACACCCAGAGGTGCCCTACGAGTAGCGTGGGACCCATGGCTCCGACTTCCACACCGCAGACCCCCTTCGGGCGGGTGCTGACCGCCATGGTCACGCCGTTCACGGCGGATGGCGCCCTCGACCTTGACGGCGCGCAGCGGCTCGCCGCACACCTGGTGGACGCCGGCAACGACGGCATCGTCGTCAACGGCACCACCGGAGAGTCCCCGACCACCAGCGACGCGGAGAAAGCACAGCTGGTCCGCGCCGTGGTCGACGCGGTGGGCGACCGCGCCTTCGTCGTCGCCGGAGCCGGCACCAACGACACCCACCACAGCCTGGAGCTGGCCCGCGCCGCCCAGGACGCCGGCGCGCACGGCCTGCTCGCCGTCACGCCGTACTACAGCAAGCCCCCGCAGGAGGGGCTGCTGCGCCACTTCACCGCCATCGCGGACGCCACCGACCTGCCCGTGATGCTCTACGACATCCCCGGCCGCAGCGGTGTCCCGATCAACACCGAGACCATGGTCCGGCTCGCCGAGCACGCGCGGATCGTCGCCAACAAGGACGCCAAGGGCGATCTGGGCCGTGCCAGCTGGGCCATCGCCCGCTCCGGCCTCGCCTGGTACAGCGGCGACGACATGCTCAACCTCCCGCTGCTCTCGGTCGGCGCCGTCGGCTTCGTCTCCGTCGTGGCCCATGTCGTCACCCCCGAGCTGCGCGCCCTCCTGGACGCCCACCTCACCGGCGACGTCACCAAGGCCACGGAGATCCACCAGAAGCTGCTGCCCGTCTTCACCGGCATGTTCCGCACCCAGGGCGTGATCACCACCAAGGCCGCCCTCGGCCTGCAGGGCCTGCCCGCGGGCCCGCTGCGGCTGCCCCTGGTCGAGCTCTCCCCCGAGGAGACCGAGCAGCTCAAGCGCGATCTCGCCGCCGGCGGGGTACAGCTCTGAACACAGACTTCACAACTGAATACGGACCAACAACCGCCACATAGCAAGTGCACGAATGTCATGCGCGCCACGTGCCTCGACGGCAGCGTGGCGCGCGTGGTGAGGAGAGTCTTTTGAGTCATCCGCATCCCGAACTCGGCACCCCGCCGAAGCTGCCCAAGGGTGGCCTGCGCGTCACCCCCCTCGGTGGCCTCGGCGAGATCGGCCGCAACATGACGGTCTTCGAATACGGCGGCCGACTGCTGATCGTCGACTGCGGAGTGCTCTTCCCTGAGGAGGAGCAGCCCGGAATCGACCTGATCCTGCCGGACTTCACATCCATCCGGGACCGCCTCGACGACATCGACGGCATCGTCCTGACCCACGGCCACGAAGACCACATCGGCGGCGTCCCCTACCTCCTCCGCGAGAAGCCGGACATCCCGCTGATCGGCTCCAAGCTGACCCTGGCCCTCATCGAGGCCAAGCTCCAGGAGCACCGCATCCGCCCGTACACGCTGGAGGTCGCCGAGGGTGACCGCGAGCGCCTGGGTCCCTTCGAGTGCCAGTTCGTCGCGGTCAACCACTCCATCCCGGACGCCCTCGCGGTGGCCATCCGCACCCCCGCGGGCATGGTCGTGCACACCGGCGACTTCAAGATGGACCAGCTCCCCCTTGACCGCCGGCTGACCGACCTCCCGGCCTTCGCCAAGCTCGGCGAGGAGGGCATCGACCTCCTCCTCTCCGACTCGACGAACGCCGAGGTCCCGGGGTTCGTCCCGCCCGAGCGGGACATCTCCAACGTGCTGCGCCAGGTGTTCGCGAACGCCAGCAAGCGCATCATCGTGGCCAGCTTCGCCAGCCATGTGCACCGCATCCAGCAGATCCTCGACGCGGCCCACGAGTACGGCCGCCGGGTCGCCTTCGTCGGCCGCTCGATGGTCCGCAACATGGGCATCGCCCGTGAACTGGGCTATCTGAACGTCCCCGCCGGCCTGGTCGTCGACGTCAAGACCCTCGACGACCTCCCCGACGACGAGGTCGTGCTGGTCTGCACCGGTTCCCAGGGCGAGCCGATGGCGGCCCTGTCCCGGATGGCCAACCGCGATCACCAGATCCGCATCGTCCAGGGCGACACGGTCATCCTGGCCTCGTCCCTCATCCCCGGAAACGAGAACGCGGTCTACCGCGTGATCAACGGCCTGAGCCGCTGGGGCGCGGACGTCGTCCACAAGGGCAACGCCAAGGTCCATGTCTCGGGCCACGCCTCGGCCGGCGAGCTGCTGTACTTCTACAACATCTGCAAGCCGAAGAACCTTATGCCGGTCCACGGCGAATGGCGCCATCTGCGCGCCAACGCCGAACTGGGCGCACTGACCGGCGTCCCGAAGGACCGCATCGTGATCGCCGAGGACGGTGTCGCGGTCGACCTGGTCGACGGTGTCGCCAAGATCTCCGGCAAGGTCCAGGCCGGCTATGTCTACGTCGACGGCCTCTCGGTCGGCGACGTCACCGAGTCCCACCTCAAGGACCGCCGCATCCTGGGCGACGAGGGCATCATCTCGGTCTTCGTGGTCGTGGACAGCAGCACCGGAAAGATTGTCGGCGGCCCGAACATCCACGCCCGGGGCTCCGGCATCGACGACGCCGCGTTCGAGGCCGTCGTACCGAAGATCGACGAGGCCCTGGCCAAGTCGGCACAGGACGGCATCACCGAGCCCCACCAGCTCCAGCAGCTGATCCGCCGCTCGGTCGGCAAGTGGGTGTCGGACAACTACCGGCGCCGCCCGATGATCCTTCCCGTGGTCGTCGAGGTCTGACACGTCGTCACCCGACGGCCCTCAAGTCGGAGCGGGGCGCCACGATTTGCATCCAGGCGCCCCGCTCCAGTAGGTTTACGGCTCCGCCTGAACGGGAAGCACCGCACGCCTGTGCGTCCGGCTCCTTCCCCCACAGCGGCGGAATTCCGGCCCAGAGCAATCTGATAAAGTCGGATCAGCCGAAAGGCAACCCCCTCCGACGGGAAATCGGAACCGAATTCGAAACGGCTGCGACAAGCGGCCGGAACGAAAAAGGATCTGATAAAGTCGGGACCGCGAGAAAGCCGAAAGGCCGGATCGCACCGGCGAAAAGTCGGAGCCGCGAGGGTCTGATAGAGTCGGAAACGCAAGACCGAAGGGAAGCGCCCGGAGAGCCTGGTGAAACAGGCACAAAGGAAGCGTCCGTT
>NZ_JBNHIN010000012.1:206812-208911 GCF_050054615.1 Streptomyces sp. YGL11-2 | reverse complement strand
CGGCCTCGGCAGCCACCGCCAGTTCCCGCCGCAGAGTGTCGACATACGGAGTGAGGTCCATGACGTCATAATGGCACCACTATGGCGCCATTGGCAAGTCCAAGCGCCGGCACCGTGGGGGCCGACTTGCGTGCGGCCACCCTGAGCTGGCAAAAGTAAAGAGGATAAGGAGGCCAACCAGAGTCAATACGGCACCATGCAGGCCCACTTGCCCCCGTGGAACGGACCCTCGAACGGTCATGGCCGCCGACTCCCGCACATCGCGGGCAGCAGCGCGAAGCGGAGCGAAGTAGCACGAAGTAGCGCTAAATCGGCTGTCGGCACGCCCTTGTAGGCTTCCGGCATGCCAGAGTCCGCAGAACCGCAAGCACTGGTGAGCGGGAGCCACGTGCGGCAAGCCGTGGCCCACTGTGTCAACGCCCTCACCGGCCTCCCCGCGGCCCATTGGAATGGACGGGCCGGCAGCCTGGAGTGGACACGCCGGGAGACTCTGGAACACCTCGCGGATGACTTGTTCACGTACGCGCTGCGGTTCGGTCTCGCGCAGCCGATGGACGTGCCACGTGTGCCCCTACGCGTCTCTCGTGATCGGCCCCAAGGTCCGGCCAACGTCATCTTCGGCGACGAAGAGGCAGGACCCGAGGGGCTCCTGACCGTAGTGCAGGCGTGCGGCGGACTGCTGGCAATCGCCGTCGACACGGCACCTCCCACCGTCCTGGCGCCGCACGTCTTCGGCGCATCCGACCCGGAGGGGTTCGCGGCGATGGGCGTCGTCGAGACCCTCGTCCATACCCACGACATCGCTCAGGGCCTGCAGCGCGCGTGGGAGCCTCCTCAGGACCTGAGCGAGCGGGTTCTTGTACGGCTGTTCCCTGACGTTCCCATCGCCGGTACTCCGTGGTCGACCCTGCTGTGGGCTACCGGACGTATCGAGATGCCTGACCGCCCCCGCCGGACGAACTGGCGTTGGCATGGCGCACCGCGCGGCGGCAGCTGACTCTCACCACAGCGGAAGACGCCGAAGAGCCGAGCGCGACGCTTGGGGATGCGCCCGATGCGCCCGATGCGCACGACATGCCGACGCCCGCCGGCAGTTCTCCAGGTCGCGCGATCCACCAACGCACGCTACGGGTCACCAACCCGCGTGCGCCGGACACGACCACGACCGTCTCGGCGCAAGCGCCGCGAAACCAGGGATGGATGCACTGGCCCGTTCCACGGCACACACCTCGATCGCCTGAAAGTTGGGTGATTTCAAGCGCAGTTGGCTGGCCGGTGTCCCCACCGATGTCGCCTACGACATCGCCCGCGCCATCATGATGGTCGCCCTCTGTGGCAGCTGAATCCGCGGACGGCGGCCCGGGCCAGGGGTGCCGTCCGCCCCGTTCCCGTACCGCAAGGAGTGCACTGTGCAGCCCCGGCGCCCGGGCGAAGAACCCACCTGGGCCTCCCTGTCCCCGCGTGACAAGGTGCTCGCCGCCTTCGGCATGACCAGCCTGGGAATCGGCGTACTCGCCGTCGTGGCCGTAGTAGTGCTGATCGGCGTCCTGACCATTGGCTTCCTGTCCCGCAACCTGATCGAAGCCGACGGTGCGGGTCCCCTCGTCTGGGCAGCGCTGCTGTTCCTGCCTTGTGGCCTACTCGCCGGGGTGTTCACCTCTCCTGTGCGCCTCCTGCTGCGCCTTTCGGCCGTTTCGGACAAGGTCGAGCACGGTGTGGAGACGGCCCTCTCGGCGACGACGACCTTCCTGGCCGCCCTGTTCGTCGAAGCCTTCACGCCCGGGCTCCGCGTCCAGCACCCCTGGCTACCCGCCCTGCTCGCCACCTTGCTGATCGCCCTTGCCCATCTCGTGATCAGCCACCTGGAGGACCGCAGGAACCAAGGCCGCGACAGCGCCTGATCGTTCTTCGTCCCCGGGTGGCCTCCGGCGCACCACGGGAGTCCGCCCAGGCCGCGACACCATCTGCACGGCAGGCGACAACCCACCTGGAGGCCACCGCCCCGGCGAGCCATCGGATGTCCCAGACCCGCAAGCCGGCGCGAAGGCCCCTCAGGCCCACTCGACAACCTCGGAGTGGACGTTCTAGGGGCCTCCCTG
>NZ_JBNHIN010000012.1:195412-206698 GCF_050054615.1 Streptomyces sp. YGL11-2 | reverse complement strand
CTCTTTCCCCCGCCCCCCCCCCCCCCCCCCCCCCCGACACTCGAACCGCGGGCAGATGGCGCAGCTGAAGGGCTCGGCCGTCCGCCTCGGCCACGCCGATGGGGCACGAGACGCCCGCCCCACCCAGCCCGCAGTACCCGTTGATGTTGCGCGAGAGGTGCTGCCGGTGCTCTTACTCAGCGGGCAGTTCGGCCTCGATGAGGTCGGCCGCTCGCCGGGTGCCGCCCTCGGTGGCCATCTCCCGCTGGATGGCCGTGAGGCGGCGTCCCACCTCCGGGTCGGCGACGAGCGCGAGCACCGCCGCACGGAGCGTGGCGGCGTCCGCCTGGTCCATAGGCACGTGGCGGGCCACGCCGAGCCCCTGGAGCATGTCCGCATTGCCGAACTGGTCGACGGCCTGCGGGACGGCCACCATGGGCGTGGCGGTGGCCAGGCCCTCCTGGCTGCCTCCTGCGCCGGCGTGCGTGATGAAGGCGTCGGCCTGCTTCAGGATCGCCAACTGCGGCACCCACTGGTGCACTTCGACGTTCCCGGGGATCTCCCCGAGCTCGTCGGCGGTGACGTGCTTGCCCACCTGGAGCACGACGTGCCAGTCCGGCAGGTCACCGAACGCCTTGATGCACTCGCGGTAGAAACCGGGCTGCTTGGTGAAGGACGAGCCGAGCGAGACGAGCAGCACACGCTCGGCGTCCGTGGGCCGCTCCCATTCGCCCTGCGTCGTGCGGTCGCCCTGGCAGGCGCCGACAAAGGAGTGGACGCTCTCGTCGACCCGGTCGGCGTGCGGCTGCAGCGCCTTGGGGATGAGCACGATCGACCGGCCGGGGCGACCGACGAACGGGTCGGGGTGCTGCGTGATCCCGTTCTCCGCAAGCCAGTTGGTGAACTTCTCGTAGTACGCCCTGCCGCGCTCGGTCGCCCTGACTTCCGCCCACATCGGCTCGGCGACCTCCGCCTCGTACCCTTCCCACGCGACGAGGTTCGGCGAGAGGGAGATCGCGGGCACGCCCCAGCGGTGAGCGAGGACGCGCGCGGGATACGAGGTGATGTCGTGCAGCACCAGGTCCGGTTCGTCCCCTTGATACGCCTCGATGAGTTGCGGCAGTGCCTGGATCGCGTCGTCCAGGAACGGCTCGACGTTGTCGAGGAGCGTGGTCCCCCACGCCGACGGGTCGCTGTCAGGTGACGGCAGTGTCGTGCGGTACGGGACCGGCTCGGCGCCGGTCTCGGCAATCTCCTCCTGTAAGCGGGGTGGAATTGCGTATGTCACGCGGTGTCCTCGGGCGACGAGCTCCCGGATCACTTCGAGGCTCGGGTTTACATGCCCGTAGGCGGCAATGGAGAACATGGCGATATGGGCGCGCCCACCGTGCTTTGGGTTCGGCATGCCCTCACACTAAGCGAGACGAAACGTCTCGTTCAACTCCTTTTCGGGTTGCTGCTTCGTGGGGCGTCAGTCGCCTCGGGCCGGAGCCACCCCCACCGGGCAGGAGACGCCCGTCCCTCCGAGGCCCTCGTGCCAGGCAACCCCTGGCACGAGAGATGTTCGGTGTGATGGCTACAGAGCGTTGAACGGTGGCACGATACGGACGATGATGATCAGCGGGTCGCGCGGAGCCACCAGGAAGTAGAACCAGCCGCCAGCGGCGTCCATGCGGCGCAGTCCGCCCGGTCGGGGACCGTTGCCGAAGTCGCTGACGTCGATGCCCGTACTTGCCAGGTCGACGAGTTGGCCGGCCAGACGTTCCACTTCCGCCACCACGTGAACGGGGATGCCGTCCGATACATGGCGGTGGTCGGGGTTGTACTCCCAGCGCCAGTCAGCGCTCACCGGGTCGGGAGGCCGACGGCGGCGTGGGCTTCGTCCAGGATCCTGCCGATCTCGGAGGCGGCCTGCCGTGCCTGAGCCGCGTCGCCCGACTCGGCGGTGTCCTCCCACCGGCGGAGGTCCGCTGCAGCGTCGGGCCGACGCTGGATGTGGACATAGACGGCCCACTGAGCGATGAACCGCTGGAGCGGTGCCAGGTCGGAGCCCTGCCGGGACTGGTCGGCCGCTTGGTCCAACTCCCGGGTGAACGCCGGCAGCGCTGCGGGCGCGATCTGACTGATGGCCTGCCGCAGCGCGGCAACCGTGGCAGGGGGCTGGGGAATGAGTGGCTGCCCAGCGGCGGAGGTGGTCATGGCTGCTCCCATGGGCGCGATTCTGGTCCCGTGCGTCAGCGTATCGGGCGTGAGTGCTCTCCCTCCGCTCGAACGAGTGAGGGAGAGGCAATACGGCTACCAGCGCCCGTCCCGGCTTGGCGGGCGCGGCGGAGACCGACCGGCGCCTGGAGCGTTCTACTGCTCCGTGACTTCCGGGGCGGGCGCGATCCCCGTGGGGCAGGACCGACCCCAGTTCGTCTCCGACGGGGCACTCAGCTTGACCCCCGTCCCGCCGATGCCGCAGTACCCGGCGGGGTTCTTGTCCAAGTACTGCTGGTGGTAAGCCTCCGCCGGGTAGAAGGGGCGGGAGGCGTCGGCGGGGAGGATCTCGGTGGTGATGTCGCCGTAGCCCGAGGACGTCAGGACCTTGCGGTAGGCGTCGCGGGAGGCTTCGGCGGCCTGCTGTTGGGCGGGGGAGTGGGTGTAGACGGCGGAGCGGTACTGGGTGCCGACGTCATTGCCCTGGCGGAAGCCCTGGGTCGGGTCGTGGGACTCCCAGAAGAGCTTCAGCAGCGTGGTGTACGGGACGACGGCCGGGTCGAAGACGACGCGGACGGCCTCGGTGTGGCTGGTGTGGCCGCTGCACACCTCCTCGTAGGTGGGGTGCGGGGTGTGGCCGCCCTGATAGCCGACGAGGGTGGTCCAGACGCCGTCGGTCTGCCAGAACTTCCGTTCGGCGCCCCAGAAGCAGCCCAGGCCGAAGTCGGCGATCTCCAGGCCCTCGGGATACGGGCCGAGCAGCGGGTTGCCCAGGACGGTGTGGCGGTCGGGGACGGTGAAGTCCCGCTCGGGGCGGCCCGGAAGCGCTTCCTCGGCGGTGGGGAGATGGGTCTTGAAGCGGGAGAACAGCATCAGGATCGTGCTCCAGGGGAGGGGCGGACACGGGCGTGGGGGTGGGGCGGGGGTGGGGCGATGCGCGGATGCGGGTGCGGGTACCGGTGCAAACGTGTGGGGGTGGGTGGGCATTCCTTCGGGGGCTGCTGGTGGGCGGTCGGGGCCGGGCCTGTTGTTTACCCGCGGGGTCGGAAGTCCGCCGACGTCCCGCCGAGCTGTTCCCAGCCGGCGATGGCCAGGGCCCGGTACGCGGCGTACTCGGCGGCGGGGCTGCGCCCGTACGACCACGGGACGGCGCCCACATGGCCGTCGACGAGGCGGAGCTGCTCCATCGCCTCGGCGAAGCGTTCGGCGCGGACCAGGAACCAGACGAGCAGATGCCGCACGTGCGGCGCCATCGGGTGGTCGGCGGGGGCCTGGCGCAGCGCGAAGTGGGCGCCCTCGATGGCGCGCTCGATGACCGCGCTCTGGTAGAGCCCGCGGACCATGTTGGCCTCGGGGAGGTGCTCGTAGACCGCGAACAGCGGCAGCGCCGGCAGCAGGCTCGTCGCCGGGGCACCGGAGGCGGCGCGCTCGGCGAAGGCTTCGGCCTCCTTGCGGGAGCCGTGCCACTTCTCCGACCAGTACGGGAGCGCGGCCAGATGCGCGCCCATGTGGTGCGGTGCGCGTTGCGCGACCTTGGACCACAGCTCCTCGTAGTCGGCGGGGCGCTCACCCAGGCCGCGGGAGACGGCCAGCTCGGTGATGTACGGGATCGGGCTGCCGGGCGCCAGCAGGCCCGCCTCCCGGCAGACCGTCCGGGCCTCCTCCAGGATCATCCGGAAGTCCTGCGAGCCGGGGTCGCGGAGCGCCTGGACGACCAGGAACTGGGCGTGCGTCTGGGCGCCGCCGGGGTCCTTGGGAGCCTCGTCGCGCCAGGTGCGCAGCCAGATGCCGCCGGTCCGCCGGCCGCCCGCGCCCGCCGGGTCCCCGGCCAGCTCGAAGGCGGCGGCCCCGGCCAGCGACTGCACGCGCTGCCAGCGGCGCTCCCAGTCGTCGCCGGTGGACCGGAGCAGTTCGGCGGCCGGACGCCAGTCGTGCGTGCGGCGCATCTCGGCCAGCGCCCCGTCCAGCTCGGGGTCGGGGCCCGGCAGCCGGACGTCCAGCTCTTCCAGGGGGACGAAGCCGTAGCCCGCCATCGGGTCGCCGGCCACCACCAAGCCCTGTCGGGCGTGCTGTACGGCCCGCCGGCGCCGCATCCAGGGCAGGAAGACGAAACCGCCGAGCATGATCGCGGCGAGGAGAACCAGCAGAGCGTCCATGTGGTGTGTCCTGGTGGGAGGGGCGGAGGGGGCGGAGAGGAGAGGTGGCGAGCGGAGGGGCCGGGCGGCCGGTTCGCGGTGGCGGGTGCCGGATGCGAACCGGTGTCCGGTCTCCCGTATGTATCCACTATCCAGCGAACCAGAAAGTTCCGAAAAGTTCGGTCGCGCGGCCGACTACCCTCGGCAGACATGAGCGATCAGCGCGACGAGCGCCACCAGCACTTCGAAACCCTCGCCATCCACGCAGGTCAGGAGCCCGACCAGGCCACCGGCGCGGTGGTACCGCCCATCTACCAGGTCTCTACTTACAAGCAGGACGGAGTGGGCGGGCTGCGCGGCGGCTACGAGTACAGCCGCAGCGCCAACCCGACCCGTACCGCCCTGGAGGAGAACCTCGCCGCCCTCGACGGCGGTCGCCGCGGCCTGGCGTTCGCCTCCGGCCTCGCCGCCGAGGACTGCCTGCTGCGCACCCTGCTCGCCCCCGGCGACCACGTCGTCATCCCCAATGACGCCTACGGCGGGACGTTCCGCCTGTTCGCGAAGGTCGTCGAGCGGTGGGGCGTGGAGTGGTCGGTGGCCGACACCTCCGACCCGCGGGCCGTGCGCGACGCGGTGCGCCCCCGGACGAAGGTGATCTGGGTGGAGACGCCCAGCAACCCGCTGCTCGGCATCAGCGACATCGCGGCGCTGGCCGGCGTCGCGCGGGACGCCGGGGCCAGGCTCGTGGTCGACAACACCTTCGCCAGCCCCTACCTCCAGCAGCCGCTCGCCCTCGGTGCGGACGTGGTGGTGTACTCCACGACCAAGTACATGGGCGGGCACTCGGACGTCGTCGGCGGTGCGCTGGTCGTGAACGACGACGCGCTCGGTGAGGAACTGGCCTACCACCAGAACGCGATGGGCGCGATCGCCGGCCCCTTCGACGCCTGGCTGGTGATGCGCGGCATCAAGACGCTGGCCGTCCGGATGGACCGGCACAGCGCCAACGCGGCGCGCGTCGCCGAGCTGCTGACCTCCCACAAGAAGGTGACCCGGGTCTACTACCCGGGGCTGGCCGAGCACCCCGGCCACGAGATCGCCGCCAAGCAGATGCGGTCCTTCGGCGGCATGGTGTCGTTCCAGGTCGCGGGCGGCGAGGCGGCGGCGGTGGAGGTCTGCAACCGCGCCGAGCTGTTCACCCTGGGGGAGTCGCTGGGCGGTGTGGAGTCGCTGATCGAGCACCCGGGGCGGATGACACACGCCTCGACGGCCGGTTCGGCGCTGGAGGTGCCCGCCGACCTGGTCCGCCTGTCGGTCGGCATCGAGTCCGCCGACGACCTGCTGGCCGACCTCACGCAGGCGCTGGGCTGAGCCGGTAGCGGCCCCGGCCCCCGGCCCCCGGCCCCTGGTCACCACCCCTCCGCGGGAGGGGTGGTGCGGGCCGGTGGGGGACGCCAGGGCTGATCAACCGCCGCCCAGGTCAACAGAGTTATCAGTGCCAGCAGGGCGAGCAGAGTTCCGGTGCGGTGCAGCACCCGGCGCCGGTCCCGCATCCGGCGGCCGCGGGCGGCGGCCCGTGCGGCCAGGTCGGGCGGTACCAGTGGATGCGGCCCGGCCCGCAGCATCCGCCGCGCCTCGGTCTCCGTACGGTCGGGCAGCCGCCATTCCGGTGGGCCCCAGAGGTCCGGTCCTGTCGGGCCCCAGAGGTCCGGTCCCGGCGGACCGCGGAAGTCCGATCCCCGGTCTACCGGTTCCCGGTCTGCCGGTTCCCGCTCGGCGAGACCCCAGTCGGGCGGGTCCGCGCCGGGTGGTCCGCTCGCCGGCCGGTGCGGTTCCGGTGTGCCCGGGCCGGTCGGGTTCACGGCGTCGAGGCCGGTGCCGGGCGGCGGCTGCGCAGTGCGGCGACGGCGTGCCGGCACAGCTCGTGCACCCGCTCGGCGGGCAGGCCCAGTTGGGCCGCGGTCTGCTCCTCGGCGATGCCCTCGTGGTGCCGTAGCACCAGCACCAGGCGCTCGTTCGGGGTGAGTCGGCAGAGCAGCCCGCCGCGCGGCCGGCGGTGCCGCCGGCCGGTGTGCGCGAAGTGCGCGGCCAGCTCCCGGCGGGTCCGCTCGTACGGGTCCTCGCCGTGCAACCGGTCCCATGCGGCGTAGGTCCGCGCCAGCGCGCGGATCAGCAACTCCTCGGCGGCCGGGGCGGGTTGGGTGGCGGGCTCACCGGTCAGCAGGGCGGCGAGGTGCAGCAGCCGGCCGGCCGCGCCCGCCACGAAGAGCTCGAACTCCCGGGCCCGGCGCCGCTCCCGCGCCCACCGCCGCTCTCCCACCGCGCCTCCCGGATGACGGGCATCCGACGCCCTGGGCTCCTATGGCACGGCAGTCCGGGAGCGGGGTCAAGGGGTGCGACGGCGTTCCGCTTCGCGGGCGGCGCCCCGGCCCGCGGGGAGCGCGGCGACACCGGCCTTCGTACGCACCGGCCCCCCCGCCGCGGTACGCACCGGCCTTCCGCCGCGGTACGCACCGGCCTTCGCTTTTGTACGCACCGGCCCCCACCTCGATGCGCACTGGCCCCCCGCCTCGGTACGCACTGGCCCCCCGCCTTCGTACGCGTCGGCCCCCGTCCCGCGTACGCGTCGACCCCCGTCCCACGTACGTGTGCCGAGCCGACAGCCCGTGTGCCGGGCCGGCCGCTCCCCGGTACGCGTCAGGACGTCGCGGGTCCGACCTGTCCGACCTGTCCGGCCGGGCCGCCCGGCGCGAGTCCGGTGAGGTCGGCGAGGGAGGCGTTGAAGCGTGTCAGGAGCGTGCAGAACGCGGTGCGTTCCTCGTCGCTCCACTCCTCCGTCACCAGCGCCATCAGCGCCCGTCGGGACGCCCGCACCTCGTCGAGGCGGGCATGGCCGCGCTCGGACAGTTCGAGCACCACCGCGCGGCCGTCCTCGGGGTGGGTGGCGCGGCTGACCAGCCCGGCGTCGACCAGCGGGGCGACCTGCCGGGTGACCGTGGAGGAGTCGATGCCCATACCGCAGGCCAGGGCCTTGACGCCCATGGGGCCTTCCTGGTCCAGGCGGTTGAGCAGCAGATAGGCGGCGCGGTCCATGGAGTTCCGCGCCTGCCCGACGCCGCCGAGCCGGCTCTGTTCGGCGCGGCGGGCGAAGACGGCCACTTGGTGCTGCAGCGCGTCGAGGAGAGCGGGGTCGGTGTGGGTCGTCATGTCCGGAGAGGTGGGCATGGCCGGGGCTCGCTTCATGGAGGTGCGTATGGATGGGGTGACAGCGTACGCGGACCCGGCGCGGACCGTACCGGCGCTGCCGCGTGCGGTCACGTTGCGTACAGGTTCACGGCACGGCACGTCGGCGTGAAGGGCGCCGGAACGGCCGCGGGCGGGCGGGCCGTTCCAGGTCGGGCGCCCGCCGGCCGCCGTCCCCGCCGGGCGCCCGCCGCCGTCCCTGCGCACCGCACGGCCCGCGGGTGTCCGCCATCCGGCCAAAAAAGCCTGTTGGTGGCCGAACTGCGAGACTGGCCGCATGGCCGACCACCCGCCGGGTGTCCCGCAGGGGCCCACCGGATCCGCGCCCGCCGACGAGGAACCGCTCGCCGGCATCACGGTCGAGGACGTACGCGAGGCGCACAAGCTGCTCTCCGGCGTCTCCCGCGCCACCGCCATGGAGGGCAGCCGCTATCTGTCCGGGCTGGTCGGCGCCCCGGTCCACCTCAAGTGCGAGAACCTCCAGCGCACCGGTTCGTTCAAGATCCGCGGCGCCTACGTACGGATCGCCCGGCTCAGCGCACAGGAGCGGGCGGCCGGTGTGGTGGCGGCCAGCGCGGGCAACCACGCGCAGGGGGTGGCGCTGGCGGCGTCCCTGCTGGGCGTCCGCTCGACGGTGTTCATGCCGGTCGGCGCCCCGCTGCCGAAGGTCGCGGCGACCCGTGAGTACGGCGCCGAGGTGCGGCTGCACGGCCACGTCGTCGACGAGACGCTGGCCGCCGCCCAGGAGTACGCCCGGCAGACCGGCGCGGTCTTCATCCACCCCTTCGACCACCGCGACATCATCGCCGGCCAGGGCACGGTCGGCCTGGAGATCCTGGAGCAGTGCCCGGAGGTGCGGACGGTCGTCGTCGGGGTCGGCGGCGGCGGGCTCGCGGCGGGCATCGCCCTCGCGGTCAAGTCGCTGCGGCCGGATGTGAAGGTCGTCGGCGTGCAGGCGGCGGCCGCCGCCTGCTATCCGCCGTCGCTCGCGGCCGGGCGCCCGGTGGCCGTCGAGCCGCTGACGACGATGGCCGACGGGATCAAGGTCGGGCGGCCTGGCGATGTGCCGTTCGGCATCGTCAACGCTCTGGTGGACGAGGTCCGTACGGTTTCCGAGGACGAGCTGTCCAGCGCCCTGCTGCTCTGCCTCGAACGCGCCAAGCTGGTCGTGGAGCCGGCCGGCGCGAGCCCGGTGGCGGCGCTGCTCTCCGCGCCCCGCTCCTTCGAGGGGCCGGTGGTGGCGGTGCTCTCGGGCGGCAATGTCGACCCGCTCCTGATGCAGCGCATCCTCCGCCACGGCATGGCCGCCGCCGGCCGCTACCTCTCGCTGCGCCTGCGGCTGACCGACCGCCCGGGCGCCCTGGCCAACCTCCTCGGCATCCTGTCGGTCGTGGACGCCAACGTCCTCGACGTCGGCCACGTCCGCACCGACCCGCGCCTCGGCCTCACCGAGGTCGAGGTCGAACTCCACCTGGAGACCAAGGGCCCCGTCCACTGCACGGAGGTCCGCGACGCGCTCCGCGAGGCGGGGTACGACGTCGTCGCGGACTGATCCGGCACGGTCCGGGACCGGCGGCGGCCGAACGAACCTGCCATTTGTATCGCGATGTATCGCGTTCAGGAGTAGCATCGGCGCGCAGCGGCACGGTCGCGGGGGGCCGTCGCGCCAGGGTGCCCCGCGACGGGAGAAATGCCGAAATCGCGAACACGGCTGTGCCAAAGCGCCATACGTAGTATTCGACCTGGAACTGACCCAAATCATGGGGGTACCCATATGCCAGGCGCCATTTATGCCGAAGGTCTGGTGAAGACCTTCGGCGAAGTGCGGGCACTGGACGGCGTCGACCTCGACGTCCCCGAAGGAACCGTCCTCGGAATGCTCGGCCCGAACGGTGCGGGCAAGACCACCGCCGTACGGGTCCTGACGACCCTGCTCCGCCCCGACCGGGGCACGGCGCGGGTGGCCGGCATCGACGTCCTCGCGCACCCCGACGCGGTGCGCCGCTCGATCGGCCTGTCCGGCCAATTCGCGGCCGTGGACGAGTACTTGACCGGCCGGGAGAACCTGGTGATGGTCGGCCAGCTCTACCAGATGAGCGGACGCGACGCCCGGCGTCGGGCCGGTGAGCTGCTGGAGCGGTTCAGCCTCTCCGACGCCGCCGACCGCATCGCCAAGACTTACTCCGGCGGGATGCGCCGCCGGCTCGACCTCGCCGCCGCGCTGGTCGTCAGCCCGCCCGTGATGTTCATGGACGAGCCGACGACGGGCCTGGACCCGCGTAACCGCCAGGCGCTGTGGGACGTCATCCAGGAGCTGGTCGCGGGCGGTACCACCCTGCTGCTCACCACGCAGTACCTGGAGGAGGCCGACCGGCTGGCGCACGACATCTGCGTCGTCGACCATGGCAGGGTCATCGCCCGCGGCACCTCCGACCAGCTCAAGGCGCGCACCGGCGGCGAGCGGGTCGAGGTCGTGGTGCACGCCCCCGAGCACCTCACCGTCGCCGACCAGGTGCTGCGCGCCTTCGCCAAGGGGGAGGGCACGGTCGAACCGCACACCCGCAAGCTCACCATCCCGGTGACCGGCGGCGCCAAGCTGCTCGCCGAGGTGATCCGCGAACTGGACACCCGCGGGGTGGAGATCGACGACATCGGGCTGCGCCGCCCGACCCTCGACGACGTCTTCATCTCGCTGACCGGGCACACCGCCGAGGCGGCGGACGAGAACGGCACCGACGGGAACGGGGACGACGACGTGCGTACCGCCGGCGAGGCCGGCAGAAAGGCGGGTGTGAAATGACCGCGGTGACCGAAGCGGCCGGGAGCGAGGCCCACGTCCGGAGCCCGCGCCCGCGCGGCGGCATCGGGCAGTCGGTGCGCGACTCCCTGGTCGTCGCCAAGCGCAATCTGCTCCGGATGCTGCGGATCCCCGAGGTGGTCCTTTTCGGGCTGATCCAGCCGGTCATGTTCGTGGTGCTGTTCAGCTATGTGTTCGGCGGCTCCATCAACGTCCCGGGTGCGGGCCTCAGCCCTTCCGGATACCGCGAGTTCCTGATGGCGGGCATCTTCGCGCAGACCGTCACCTTCGCCACGGCCGGTGCGGGCGCGGGCATCGCCGACGACATGCACAAGGGTCTGGTCGACCGGTTCCGGTCCCTGCCGATGTCCCGCGGCGCGGTGCTCACCGGTCGCACCCTGGCCGACCTGGTGCAGACCGCGCTGACGCTGGTGGTGCTGGCGGTGGTCGCGCTGCTGATCGGCTGGCGCAGTCACGAGAACATCGCCAAGGTGCTGAGCGGCTTCGCGCTGCTGCTCCTGCTCGGCTACGCGTTCTCCTGGATCGGCGCGCTGATCGGCCTGTCGGTCCGTACGCCCGAGGCGGCCACCTCCGGCGGGCTGATCTGGCTCTTCCCGCTGACCTTCATCTCCAACGCCTTCGTGCCGTCGGAGAACATGCCCTCGTTCCTTCAGGTCATCGCGAACTGGAACCCGTTCAGTGCGACGGTCATGGCCTGCCGCGACCTGTTCGGGAACCTGCCGCCGCACTATCCGGTGCCGGACGCCTGGCCGATGCAGCACCCGGTGCTGGCCTCGGCACTCTGGTCCGTGCTGATCATCGCGATCTTCCGGACGCTGGCGGTGCGCAAGTACCGGTCGGCGGCGGCCTGAGGCCCGCCGGGACGACCGGCGCCGCGAGCACACGGGAAGCGGCCCGGAGCCTGTCGCTCCG
>NZ_JBNHIN010000012.1:183265-195301 GCF_050054615.1 Streptomyces sp. YGL11-2 | reverse complement strand
CGGAGCCTGTCGCTCCGGGCCGCTTCCCTGGCGTCGTCTTCGATCTATCCGGTGGCTCAGCCGGTGTACGGCTTGGCGTCGAGGATCTTCACGCTCGCCTTCTTGCCGTTGGGGAGCTCGTACTCCGCGTCGGCGCCGACCTTCTTGCCGTTCACGCCGGACCCCAGCGGCGACTGCGGGGAGTAGGTCTCGATGTCCGCGCTCGCGTACTCCCGCGAGGCCAGCAGGAACCGCAGGGTGTCGTCCGGGTCTCCGTCGAACGCGATGGTGACGACCATGCCGGGAGCGACCACGCCGTTCGCCGCCGGGGCCTCGCCGACCTTCGCGCTCTCCAGCAGCTGCTTGAGCTGGCGTACGCGGAGCTCCTGCTTGCCCTGCTCTTCCTTGGCCGCGTGGTAC
Source organism: Streptomyces sp. YGL11-2 (assembly GCF_050054615.1). Lineage (NCBI taxonomy): Bacteria > Bacillati > Actinomycetota > Actinomycetes > Kitasatosporales > Streptomycetaceae > Streptomyces > Streptomyces sp. YGL11-2. The sequence continues at coordinate 194,902 of NZ_JBNHIN010000012.1, read as the reverse complement.
CCGGCGTTCTCCTTCAGGTCACCTTCCTCGCGGGCCGCCTGGATCTTCTCGGTGATCTCGGCGCGTGCGGGACCAGACAGGTACTCCAGCTCCTTCTTGAGCTGGTCATACGCCTCCTGGGTCAGCCAGGTGACGTTCTCGCTGGTCTGGGTCACAGGTGCTCCTCGTCGGTACTGGGGATAAATCAAACGCCCTACCAGGAAGGTTTGCGCCTTCACAGGTGGGCGAAACCACGAGCCTAACAATTCCGGCACAAAAGGGGGAAGAGGAAATTCACAGTGGCGGCACAGAAACGCATCACCGCTGATCAGAGGCGGTCATCGGACGGCCCGCGGGTCGTCCGTCCGTGTCGGCCGCCACCGGGCGCCCTCCGCGGCAGCCGCTCCGGCCGCCCGGCCGGGCCGGTCAGCCGTTGCCGGACGACGCCGCCGTGCAGCCGACCAGGATCGCGTTGGTGGCCCGCTTCGTGGTCCGCAGCGTGACCTCGGTGTCGACCTGCCCGGAGCGCTGGTCGATGGTGACGTCCCTGCGCCCGACCTCGGAGCCGTCCGCGGCCTGCGAGCGGAGCGTGCAGACGCCCTTGTCGTCCTTGCCCTTGACGACTTCCAGGTGCACCTTGACCGCCTGGTCGGAGACCGCGTCCCAGGTGATGATGCGCCCGCTGAGCTCCTGCCCGGAGATGTACGAGACGCCCGACCAGCCGATCACGCCGAGCAGCGCGACGCCCAGCACCGAGCCGATGATCTTGAGCTTGCGGTCCGCGTGCTCATCCGCGGAGCGGCCGTAGCGTCCCTCGGGAAGCCCTTCGCGCACCGCGGTCATGATCCATCCTCCTGCTACGGGGACCGGGAAACAGAACCCCCGGGGGTCCCCGCCCCAGGGAATACAGCGCCCCCCTGCTTCGGTCACTATAGGAGGCATCTTCTCCGGCGCTTCACTGAGGATCGAGTCTTGACTGAGCAGCTGCGTTTGATGGCGGTCCACGCCCACCCCGACGACGAGTCGAGCAAGGGTGCGGCCACCATGGCCAAGTACGTGTCCGAGGGGGTGGACGTGCTGGTCGTCACCTGCACAGGGGGCGAGCGAGGGTCCATTCTCAACCCGAAACTCCAGGGCGATCCGTACATCGAGGAGCACATCCACGAGGTACGCAAGAAGGAAATGGACGAGGCCCGGGAGATCCTCGGTGTCAAGCAGGAGTGGCTGGGCTTCGTCGACTCCGGGCTGCCCGAGGGCGACCCGCTGCCGCCGCTGCCCGAGGGCTGCTTCGCGCTTGAGGACGTCGAGGCCGCGGCCGGGCGCCTGGTCAGGCTGATCCGGGAGTTCAAGCCGCAGGTCATCACGACCTACGACGAGAACGGCGGCTACCCGCACCCGGACCACATCATGACCCACAAGATCACGATGGTGGCCTTCGAGGCGGCCGGCGACCCGGAGAAGTACCCGGAGGCCGGCGAGCCCTGGCAGCCGCAGAAGCTCTACTACAACCAGGGCTTCAACAAGCCGCGCACCATCGCGCTCCACGAGGCGCTGCTGGCCCGCGGCATGGACTCGCCGTACGGGGAGTGGCTGGAGCGCTGGAAGCAGTTCGAGCAGCGCGAGCGCACCCTGACCACCTACATCCCGTGCGCCGACTTCTTCGAGATCCGCGACAAGGCGCTGATCGCGCACGCCACCCAGATCGACCCCGACGGCGGGTGGTTCCGAGTCCCGATGGACATCCAGCGCGAGGTCTGGCCGACGGAGGAATACGAGCTCGCGAAGTCGCTCGTGGACACTTCCCTCCCCGAGGACGACCTCTTCGCGGGCATCCGCAACAATTGAGGCCATGATGAGCGCGACCAGCACCCTCGCCCTGACGCACTTCGTCACCCTTGCCGACAGCTTCGACAAGGACAAGGTGACCCCCGGCGTCCTCGGCTTCATCGTCTTCGCGATCATGGGCGGTGTCACCTGGCTCCTGCTGAAGTCCATGAACAAGCAGATGCGCAAGGTGAACTTCGAGGAGGCGCCGGAGGACGGCGAAGCGGGCACCACCCCGGCCGCCGCGGCGGCCTCCGATCCGAAGACCACCTGACGCCCAAAGACCCCGAAAGCCCCGGCGGCCCGCGGGGGCGATGACCGGGTGGCGGCCTGGGGCCGGCCGTCTGGCAGCGGCCGGCCGGCGCGCCCGGCGGCTCGCTGACCCGAGCGGTCAGCGAGCCGTATCGCGACGCCGTGCGACGCTAGCGCGCCGTGCGCCGACGACGTCAGTCCACGGCGGCCGACGGCGCGACCGGCACCCCCATGATCTCCCGGGCGTGGCGGTTCGGCACCATGCCGAGCCGCCAGGCCTGCCATCCCGTCTCCGGCTCCACACCGCGCTCCAGCAGCAGCGCGAAGGTCTGCGCGCAGTCCTCCAGCTTGGAGTCCCGGCCGTCGTGCGACTCCCGGATCAGCTGGGCCAGCTCCTCCTGCGCCACCGCGACACCCACCACCGAACCGCCCGGTGAGGCGAACGGCAGCAGGGTGCACCGCAGGAAGCGCGCCCAGTCCTCGCCGCGTTTGTCGCCGTACCCGGCGAAGATCTGCGCGGCCTCGTCCGCCAGCTCCAGCGCCTGGGCCGCGCGGCCGTTGCCGGCGTCGATGATCACCAACTCCAGCAGGGACCACCCCTCGCCGTGCGCCACCCCGATCCGCTGGAAGTCCTTGCGGGCGTCCTGGAGCAGCTGCCGGGCGAAGCCGCTGTTGCGCAGCGAGCCGGTCTGCTCGGCCCGCATGTCCCGGGTGACCCGGCCCGCATGGTGCCGGGCGCAGGCGAGGCCGTACGCGTCCTGCATCCGGCTGAACATGTTCCGCGAGCGCTCCAGCTGCCGCAGCGCCGCGTCGTGCTCACCGCGCTCCTCCAGGGCCTGGCCGAGGTAGTACATCGTCCACGCCTCACCGCGCGCGTCCTCGTGCTGGTGGTGCAGCGGCATCGCCTGGCGCAGCTGGTCCACCGCGGGGCCGGGGTCGCCGTCCACCAGGCGGGCCCGCGCCAGCTGGGTCATCGCCCAGGCCGTGCCCCGGTCGTCGTGGGTACGGCCGTAGAGCTCCATCGCCGACTGGAGCGCGGCCTCGGCGCGGGGGACGTCGCCCATCCGGAGATACACCTGGCCGCGCTGGAAGTGCGCCCACGCCTGGCCGTGGATGCTCTCGCTCTCCTCATGGAGCTCCAGCGACTCCCGCAGCATGGCGAGCGCCTCGGAGATCCGCGCCCGGTCCCGCTCCACCGCGGCCAGGGCGTGCAGCGTCCACGCCCGGTCGCCGTGCATGTCGGGGCCGGCCTGGAGGTCCAGCGCCTCGCGCAGCTTGGCCGCGGCCTCGGTGAGGTTGCCCTGGTGCTGGAGCGTGATGCCCAGGTCGCGCAGCGCACGGGCGGCGCCCACCGGGTGCTGTGCCTCGAAGTAGAGGTCGACCACCGACGACAGGGTCGTCCGGGCCCGGTCCAGCTCGCCCAGCTGCCGGGCGGCGACACCCGTGCGCCACTGCACCGAGCGCACCAGCAGCCCCTGGCCGACCGCCCGGGTCAACTCGCTCAGCTCGCCCAGGCGGTAGAGGTCGCCGCGCAGCAGGCAGTAGTCGCACAGCGCGCCCAGCAGATGCGAGACCGTCGCCTGGTCGACGTCCTGATCGGCGTGCCGCAGCGCGGCCGTGATGAAGCTGGTCTCGTCGTCCAGCCACTGCAGGGCCGCGTCCAGGGACGTGAAGCCGTGCGAACCGAAGCGGTCGGCGCGGGTCGACGTGTTGCCGTCCACCAGCCGGATCACCGAGTCGGCCAGCTCCGCGTAGCCGCGGATCAGCCGCTCCTGGGCCGCGCTGCGCTCGGCCGGCTCCTCCTCGGCCATCAGCCGGGCGTGCGCGAAGCCGTGTACCAGCGCGTGCAGGCGGTAGCGCTCACCGCGGACGTGCTCGATCAGCCCGGCCCCGACCAGCGCCGCCAGCCGCTGCTCCGCCTCCGCGTTCGCCACGCCCAGCAGCGCCGCGGCGGCGGCCACGCCCAGGCTCGCTCGGCCCACCAGGGCCAGCCGGCGCAGCAACTGCCGGGCCTGCGGCGCCTGGTCCGCATAGCGCAGCGACAGGGCCCGCTCCACCGGCCCCCCGTCGTGGGCGGCCAGGTCCGTGGCCAGCGAGGCGGGTGAGCGCGTCTCCAGTGAGGAGCCCGCCACCCGCAGCGCCAGCGGCAGGCCCGCACACAGCTCGGAGATCCGGTCGATCGCCTGCGAGTCGTACGGGGCCGTCTCGCCCGGCGGCTCGTCCCCGGGGGCGGCCGACCGCAGCAGCTCCTCGGTGCCCGCCGCGTCCAGCGCGCCCACCGGCAGCTGGTGCACCCACGCCTCCAGGTCCGCCGGCAGCTCCAGCGGCTCCCGGGAGGTGACCAGCACCAGGCTGTCGGAGCGGTCCGGCACCAGGGCGCGCACCTGCTCGGCGTCCGAGGTGTCGTCCAGCAGCACCGTCACCGGCAGGCCGGTCAGATGCTGGTGGTAGATCTCGGTGAGCCGTTTGACGTGCTGTTCCTGGGACGGGCGCTCGCGGAACAGCAGTTGCTCGCGCGGGGCGCCCAGGCGGTTGAGCAGATGCATCAGGGCGTCCCGGGTCGGCAGCGGCACCTCGCCAGGGGTGTCACCGCGCAGATCCACCACGCACGCGCCACGGAACTGATCGCGCAGCTGATGCGCGGCCCGCACCGCGAGCGCCGTCCGCCCGGAGCCCGGCTCGCCGTGCAGCACCACCACGATCGGTTTGGTCTCGGTGCTCGCGCGGCCCGCGTGCACCCACTGCGCGATCTGCGTCAGCTCGGCGCGCCGCCCGGCGAACAGGCCGTCCGGGCGCGGGAGTTGCGCGAACGACTGCTCCAGTACGGACCGCTGGCGGGCCGCCGCGCTGCGGTCCGCGCCGCGCAGCTGAGGCCCCCGGGCGGTCTTCGAGGTGGCGGGCTTGGACTTCGAACCGCTGCCCCTCGCCGCCGCCGTCAGCATCCGCTGCTGGTCGAGGAACGGTCGGATCCCGCGCACCTCCAGGGCCGTCAGCCACTGGAGCCGCAGCTGCTCCGGGCCGCCCGGCTGGCCGCGCAGACCCGCCTGATGGTGGGCCGCCGGGAAGTGGCCGGCGGTCAGCTTCAGGACCGTCGCCACCGCGCCGGCCACCAGGACGGCCGAGCCGGCGGCGAGCGCCGGGCCGCTCCCCGTGCCGTACAGCAGGTCTGTTCCGAACGCTGCCACCGCCGCCACCAGCGTCGTCACCGTCGGGGTGCTCAGCTGCTTGCGCGACAGCCGCCCGGAGAGCGGCTGCTGACCGGCGGCCGCCTCGTCCAGCGCGCGGACGTACGCGGCGTACTCCTCGGCCGCGGAGGCCGCCAGATCGTCCAGCGCCGCGCGCGCCCGGCTGAGCAGCGCGGCCCCGTCGAGCCGGCCGCCCGAGCGGCGCACCTCCTCCTCAACGGCCCGCGCCAGCAGGTCTTCCGCTTCCTTCCGGTGGCTGTCACGCAGCACGGCCAGTGAGCCCGGCATGCCCGTCCCCCTCCAGCAGTCTCCAGTGTTTCCGGCAGTTCCAGCAGTTCCAGCAGCTTTTCCGGCGGTTCCAGCATGCGCCGGCGGTCACCCGGCACCCCGGGGAGGCGTCGTTGCGTCCCCGCGGTCCGCGCCGGCAGTGATCACCGGCGTATGCACAGTCTTCCGTCTCCGCGCCGATTCCGGCAGGGCTGTGGATAACTCCCTCCGCTCCCGGCACCCGCAGCCTCGTTGGGAGAGGATGGCCCCATGCCGAACCGCCTGGCTCATGAGACTTCCCCATATCTGCTCCAGCACGCCGACAACCCGGTCGACTGGTGGCCATGGTCCGCCGAAGCGTTCGAGGAGGCGCGGCGGCGCGGTGTGCCGGTGCTGCTGAGCGTCGGCTACAGCTCCTGCCACTGGTGCCACGTCATGGCCCACGAAAGCTTCGAGGACCCGTCAACCGCCGCGCTGCTCAATGAGCACTTCGTGTCCGTCAAGGTCGACCGCGAGGAGCGCCCGGACGTCGACGCCGTGTACATGGAAGCCGTACAGGCCGCCACCGGCCAGGGCGGCTGGCCGATGACCGTCTTCCTGACCCCGGACGCCGAGCCGTTCTACTTCGGCACGTACTTCCCGCCGAGCCCCCGTCACGGCATGCCGTCCTTCGGGCAGGTCCTGGAGGGCGTCCGCAGCGCCTGGGCCGACCGCCGCGACGAGGTCGGCGAGGTCGCCGGCCGGATCGCCGCCGATCTGGCGGGCCGCTCGCTCTCCGAGTCGCTGCCCGCCGCGGACCGCCGCCCGCCGGGCCCCGAGGAGCTGCACGCCGCCCTGATGGGCCTGACCCGCGAATTCGACGCGGTGCACGGGGGATTCGGCGGCGCGCCGAAGTTCCCGCCGTCCATGGCGCTGGAGTTCCTGCTCCGCCACCACGCCCGGACGGGCTCCGCCGGGGCGCTGGAAATGGTGCAGGCCACCTGCGCGGCGATGGCCCGCGGCGGGATCTACGACCAGCTCGGCGGCGGGTTCGCGCGCTATGCGGTGGACCGGGAGTGGGTCGTTCCGCACTTCGAGAAGATGCTCTACGACAACGCCCTGCTGTGCCGGACCTACGCCCATCTGTGGCGAGCCACCGCCGGCGGCGGAGCCGCTGGTGGACTCAGCGACCTGGCCCGCCGGGTCGCCCTGGAGACCGCCGACTTCATGGTCCGCGAACTCCGCACCGACCAGGGCGGCTTCGCCTCGGCGCTGGACGCGGACAGCGACGACGGCACGGGCAGCGGCCGGCACGCCGAGGGCGCGTACTACGTATGGACGCCCGAGCAGCTGCGCTCCGTACTGGGCGAGAAGGACGCGGAGTTCGCCGCCACCTACTTCGGCGTGACGGACGAGGGCACCTTCGAGGCCGGCGCCTCTGTTCTCCAGCTCCCGGATGCCGGCGGCCCGGTAGACGCCGAGCGGGTGGCCTCCGTCAAGGAGCGGCTGCTCGCGGCGCGCGCGGAGCGACCGCGCCCCGGACGGGACGACAAGGTCGTCGCCTCCTGGAACGGGCTCGCCGTCGCCGCACTCGCCGAGGCCGGCGCCTACTTCGACCGGCCCGACCTGATCCAGGCCGCCACCGACGCCGCCGACCTGCTCGTCCGCGTCCACATGGACTGGCAGGCGCGGCTGCACCGCACCTCCCGGGACGGCACCGCCGGCGCCAACTCCGGTGTCCTGGACGACTACGCGAACGTCGCCGAGGGCTTCCTCACCCTGGCCTCGGTCACCGGCGAGGGTGTCTGGGTGGACTTCGCGGGCTTCCTCCTGGACACCGTCATCGTCCAGTTCACCGGCGAGGACGGCGCGCTCTACGACACCGCCGCGGACGCCGAGACGCTGATCCGGCGCCCCCAGGACCCGACCGACAACGCCACCCCCTCCGGGTGGACCGCGGCGGCCGGCGCCCTGCTCTCCTACGGGGCGCTGACCGGCAGCGCCCTCCACCGGGACGCCGCGGAGCGCGCCCTGGGGATCGTCACCGCCCTGGGCGGCCGGGCGCCGCGCTTCATCGGCTGGGGGCTCGCCGTCGCCGAGGCCGCGCTGGACGGGCCGCGCGAGGTCGCGGTGGTCGGCCCGCGGGACGATCCGGCCACCCGTGGGCTGCACCGTGCCGCGCTGCTCGGTACCGCACCCGGGACGGTCGTCGCGCTGGGCGCCCCCGGGGCGGACGACGCCGCGGAAGTGCCGCTGCTGATGGCGCGCCCCCTGGTCGACGGCAAACCGGCCGCCTACGTATGCCGCAACTTCACCTGTGAGCGGCCGACCACGGACCCGGAGGAGCTGGCGGAGCGGCTGCGGGGGTGAGGCGTCGGGGCCGCCGGACCCACCGGAGCCGTACGGCGATTCCCGCGGCCCCCGCCACAAGTCCTAGGACCAGCGACCGGATTGACCTTGACGTGCGCGTCAGGTTCTAGCCTCGGGGCATGACGAACACGCACCGCGAAGTCCGCCTGGCCGCCCGCCCCACGGGGCCGGTCACCGACGACCTCTTCGAGATCGCGGAGGTACCGGTTCCGGATCCGGGTCAGGGCCAGGTCCTGGTACGCAACACCTTGATGGGCGTCGCCGCCGTGATGCGCACCCTGATGGACGAGGTCACCTCCGTTCCCATGCCGTCCTTCGTGGTCGGCGAGGCGCTCAACGGCCCGGCCGTCGGCGAGGTGGTGGCCGCCCCGGGCACCGACCTCAAGCCCGGCGACCTGGTGGCGCACCGCCTCGGCTGGCGCGAACACAGTCTGGTGGACGCCGCGCAGGTCCAGCGGCTCGACCCCGATCTGCTGCCCGACCCGGCCGGTTACCTCTCGCAGGGGCCCACCGCCCTGATGGGCATCGATCGCGGCGCCGAAGTACGCCCCGGGGACACGGTGTTCGTCACCGGGGCCGCCGGCGGCGTCGGTTCCCTGGCCGGGCAGATCGCCAAACTGCGCGGCGCCGCACGGGTCATCGGCAGTACGGGTTCGCGGCAGAAGGCCGACCGCCTGATCAAGGAACTCGGCTATGACGCGGTGGTGATCCGCGGTGCCGGCCCCATCGAGGAGCAGCTCCGCGCAGCCGCCCCGGAGGGCATCGACGCGCTCTTCGACAACGTGGGCGGCGAGCAGCTGGCCGCCGCGCTGGCCGTCGCCAACAGGGGCGCCCGGCTGGCCATCGTGGGCGCGCTGGCCACCCAGCTCTCCGACGGGCGCCGGACCACCACCGAGATCGACACCCTGTCGCTGCTGTCCCGGAGCATCACGATGCGCGGGGTCGCCCTTTACGACCACCTGGACCTCATCCCGGAGTGGAACCGGATGCTCGGCCAGGGCCTGCGCGACGGCACCCTCACCTTCCCGCACGCCCGGCTGCACGGCATCGAGGAGGCCCCGCGGGCGCTGCGCGAGCTGACGGAGGGGCGCCATCTGGGCGCCGTACTGGTGGAGTTGTGAGAGTACGGCGCCAGGGGGAGCGGTCGCGGACGGGAACGCCCGCGGGCGTCGATCGTCCGGGGGATCGCCGTTCCCGGCGGTAGCCTGCACGGGTGACGACCTTGCTGGGGTACCGCTCACTTGTCCGGGAGGCCGCGGCGCTGCGGTCCGGCGCGTCCGACCCCGTCGACGCGGTGCACCGCTCGTGCGACCGGATCGACGCCGTCGATCCGTACGTCCGGGCCTTCGTCCCGGAGGACGGGCGGCGCGCGCGGCTCCTGGAGGCGGCGCGGGAGCTGGCGGCGGACGGCCCGTCGGACCCCGCCGCGCGGCCCGCCCTCTACGGCGTACCGGTCGGGGTCAAGGACATCGTGCACGTCGACGGCCTGCCCACCCGGGCGGGTTCGGCGTTGCCGCCCGAGGAGCTGGGCGGCGCTCAGGCCGCCGTCGTGGAGAGGCTGCGCGCCGCCGGGGCGCTGATCGCGGGCAAGACGGTGACCGCGGAGTTCGCGGTCACCGCCCCCGGGCCGACCCGCAATCCGCACAACCCGGCGCACACGCCCGGCGGTTCGAGCAGTGGATCGGCCGCCGCGGTCGCCGCCGGGTTGGTGCCGCTGGCCATCGGGACACAGACCGTCGGCTCGATGATCCGCCCCGCCGCGTACTGCGGAGTGGTCGGCTTCAAGCCGTCCTACGGGCGGATCCCGGTCGGCGGGGTGATCCCGAACGCCGTCAGCTTCGACACCCTCGGGTGCTACGCGGCGGACGTGGCGGGGATCGCGCTGGCCGGCGCGGTGCTCTGCGACGGATGGGAACCGGACGCGGACGGGCCGCGGCGGCGCCCGGTGCTGGGCGTGCCGGCCGGCCCCTATCTGGAGCGGGCCGGCGCCGAGGCCCTGCGCGCCTTCGAGGAGCAGCGGGCGACCCTCGCCGCGGCCGGGTACGAGGTGCGCGAGGTGCCCGTGCTGGACGACTTCGAGCAGGTCGTCGAGCAGCTCTTCACGATGAACCGCTACGAGGTCGCGCGGGCGCACGCCCGGTGGTTCGGGCGGTACGCCGACCGCTACCGGGAGCAGACCGCGGCGGCCATCCGCCGGGGTCACACGATCGGGGACGCCGACTACGAGGCGGCCCGGGTGCGGCGCGCCGCCTTCCGCGAGCGGCTCGCGGACGACGCGGCGACCGCCGGGATCGACCTGTGGATCGCCCCGTCGGCCACCGGCCCGGCGCCCGCCGACCTCACCACCACCGGGTCGTCGATCATGTGCCTGCCCTGGAGCAACGCCGGGCTGCCGGCCGTCGGCCTGCCCGCCGGCCGCGCCGCCAACGGGCTGCCGCTGGGGCTCCAACTGGTGGGCGCGTTCGGCGCGGACGAGGAGTTGCTGTACGGGGCGGCCGGTGTCGAGCGCGCCCTCGACGGGGCGGCGCGGGCCCATGCGGACCCGGCGGATCGGCCCTAGCGGGACGCTACGGGGCGAAGGGGGAGGGCGGATGCGTATCGGGGACGCGGCGGCAGCCGCCGGGCTGACGCCGCGGGGGACGGCCATATCGCGCGGTTGTCGCGGCTGCGGGCCCGGCTGGCGGCGCGGCTGGGCGAGCCGGACGAGCCGGTGGCGCACTCCCCGGGGGGCGCTGTCGCCGTTGCGGGGGACGACGGGCGCGCGGTCACAGAGTGAGGCCGCGCGCCAGCACGTCCAGCGTCCGGTGGATCAGCTCCTCCAGGGTCGGGGACGGACCCTCCGCCACCCAGCGCAGCATCGCCTCCTGGAGGGCCGCCAGGATGGCCGCGCTGATGACCCGTACCTCCAGGTCGTCGGCCGGGCGGCCGGTGCGCTCGGCCAGGGCGGCGCCGATGATCTCGGCCTCCCGGGCGTGGTTCTCCGCCGTCCGGCCGCGGATGGCGGGCACGTCGCGGATCAGCCGGGCGCGCTGGGCGAGTTCGGTCCGGTCCGCCGCGGTGATCCGGTGCAGCGCCTCGACGGCGACGTGCCGCACCGACTCGACCATCGGCTCGCCGGCGGGGCGGGCGCGGATCCCCGCCTCCAGTACGGCGTCGTAGTCGTCGGTGAGCACGATGTCTTCCTTGGTGGGGAAGTAGCGGAAGACCGTGCTGGGCGAGACGTCGGCGGCGGCGGCGATCCGGTCGACGGGGGTCGCGTCGTACCCCTGCTGCTCGAAGAGCCGGAAGGCGGCCCGGCGGATCGCCTGCCGGGTCTGGATCTTCTTCCGCTCCCGCAGTCCGGCCTGTGGTGTCCCGGGCGGTGCTGAGGCGGTTGTGCGTGCGAAGACCATGCGGATCATTGTCGGGCATCGGGTCGCGTCGGGACCATGGGCGTGCCGCGTGTCATGCCCGTGCCACGCCCGTGCCACGCCCTTTTCCGGCTCCGGCGATTTCGCGCCCTGCTTCCCGCTCTCTCGCGACCGGTATGTGCGGACGTTGGCGCATTGGTGAATCCCCGACTGTCAGTGGCGTGTGTCACCCTGCGAGGTGGGCATGATTACTGTCAGTGACATTCGGAGGAGGGGTCGAGATGCGACCGGCTGTTCATGGGTATGCCGCGCTCGTCGCCGCGCTGTGTGTCGGTGGCTTCCTGGTCGGCGGAGGTGCGCTGGTCTCCGCCCTGATCGTGACCGGACTGGCGCTCCTGACATGGCAGGTGGCCGCGGCCTCGCGGCCGCGG
>NZ_JBNHIN010000012.1:149441-183171 GCF_050054615.1 Streptomyces sp. YGL11-2 | reverse complement strand
CTCCCCCCCCCCCCCCCCCCCCCCCACGGCGGCGCGGAAGACCGGCCGGGGGGCCGGCCGGGAGATCGGGGGTGCCGGCCGTGCGGGGCCGGTCCGCCTCAGGCGTGTGTGTACGCCACGAGGGAGATGCCGACGTAGTGCACGACGAAGGCCGCCAGCGTGAAGGAGTGGAAGACCTCATGGAAGCCGAACCACCGGGGTGAGGGGTTGGGGCGCTTGATGCCGTAGATGACGCCGCCCGCGCTGTAGAGCAGCCCGCCCACGATGACGAGGACGAGGACGGCGATGCCGCCGGTGCGCAGGAAGTCGGGCAGGAAGAAGACGGCGGCCCAGCCCATCGCGATGTAGCAGGGGGTGTAGAGCCAGCGGGGTGCGCCGACCCAGAAGACGCGGAACGCGATGCCCGCCAGCGCGGCGGCCCAGACCGCCCAGAGGAGGGCCTGGCCGCGGGAGCCGGGTACCAGCAGCATCGTCAGCGGCGTGTAGGTGCCCGCGATGATCAGGAAGATGTTGGCGTGGTCGAGTCGGCGCAGGATGCCGTCGGCCCGCGGGCCCCAATTGCCGCGGTGGTACAGCGCGCTGACGCCGAAGAGCAGGCAGGCGGTGAGCGTGTAGATCGCGCAGGCCAGGCGTCCGCGGGGGCTGTCGGCGAGCGCGGTCAGCAGGATGCCGGAGAGGAGGACGGCGGGAAACATTCCCGCGTGCAGCCAGCCGCGCAGCTTGGGTTTGAGCGGCGCGGTCGCGGTGGCCACCGCGGTGAGCGCGGAACCCGCGTCGGACGGCGCGGACGGGGGGCGGCTTTCGGCGGCGTCGGGCGCGGAAGTCATGGCGCAATGCTACCTACGCAACCGTAAGTTATGGATCGTCCTGAAGTGGTGACGGTCACCACGGTGCCCCCTGGACAGAACCGAATCGGGGTCGGATGATCAAATGAGTGCGGTCGGCACCGGATGAGCGGTCACGAAGCATCCGGGTCGCGGCCCCCAAGGGGCAGACAAGTGAAATAAGCGGTTTCCTGGCATAACAGGCAGAAGCCGTCCAGAACCCCTCAACTAGGAGCGATCGTGGCGCGCGACAACGCGGCTCCCCCCATCCCGACCCGTCACCAGGGCCTTGTCTCCTGGGTCGATGAGATCGCGGCGATCACCCAGCCCGACCGGGTCGTCTGGTGTGACGGCTCGGAGGCGGAGTACGAGCGTCTGTGCGAAGAGCTCGTCGACAAGGGCACGTTCAAGAAGCTCGACCCGATCAAGCGCCCCAACTCGTACTACGCCGCTTCCGACCCGTCGGACGTGGCGCGAGTCGAGGACCGCACCTTCATCTGCTCGGAGAAGGAAGAGGACGCCGGCCCGACCAACCACTGGAAGGCCCCCGCCGAGATGCGGGCCGTCTTCACCGGGGAAAAAGGAAACAGTTTCACCGGTGAGCAGGGCATCTTCCGCGGCTCCATGAAGGGCCGGACGATGTACGTCGTCCCGTTCTGCATGGGTCCGCTGGGCTCCCCGCTCTCCGCGCCCGGGGTGGAGATCACCGACTCCGCCTACGTCGCCGTCTCGATGCGCACCATGACGCGTATGGGCCAGGCGGTCCTCGACGAGCTGGGCGAGGACGGCTTCTTCGTCAAGGCCGTGCACACCCTCGGCGCCCCCCTGGCCGAGGGCGAGGCCGACGTGCCGTGGCCGTGCAACTCCACCAAGTACATCTCGCACTTCCCCGAGGCGCGCGAGATCTGGTCGTACGGCTCCGGTTACGGCGGCAACGCCCTGCTGGGCAAGAAGTGCTACGCGCTGCGCATCGCCTCCGTCATGGCCCGGGACGAGGGCTGGCTCGCCGAGCACATGCTCGTCCTCAAGCTGACCCCGCCGCAGGGCGAGGCCAAGTACGTCGCCGCCGCGTTCCCGAGCGCCTGCGGCAAGACCAACCTGGCCATGCTGGAGCCGACGATCCCGGGCTGGACCGTCGAGACCATCGGTGACGACATCGCCTGGATGCGCTTCGGCGAGGACGGCCGGCTCTACGCGATCAACCCCGAGGCCGGTTTCTTCGGCGTCGCGCCGGGCACCGGCGAGCACACCAACGCCAATGCCATGAAGACTCTCTGGGGCAACTCCGTCTTCACCAACGTCGCCCTCACCGACGACGGCGACGTCTGGTGGGAGGGCATGACCGAGGAGACCCCGAAGCACCTCACGGACTGGAAGGGCAACGACTGGACGCCTGACTCAGGTGTCCCGGCCGCGCATCCCAACGCCCGCTTCACCGTTCCGGCCGCCCAGTGCCCGACCATCGCGCCCGAGTGGGAGGACCCGAAGGGCGTGCCGATCTCGGCCATCCTCTTCGGCGGCCGGCGCGCCAGCGCCGTTCCGCTGGTGACCGAGTCGCTGACCTGGCAGCACGGTGTCTTCCTCGGCGCGAACGTGGCGTCCGAGAAGACCGCAGCCGCCGAGGGCAAGGTCGGCGAGTTGCGCCGGGACCCGTTCGCCATGCTGCCGTTCTGCGGCTACAACATGGGCGACTACATGGCGCACTGGATCAAGGTGGGTGCCGACAAGGACCCGGCCAAGCTGCCGAAGATCTACTACGTCAACTGGTTCCGCAAGGACGCCGAGGGCCGCTTCGTGTGGCCGGGCTTCGGCGAGAACAGCCGGGTGCTCAAGTGGATCGTCGAGCGGCTGGAGGGCAAGGCCGAGGGCGTCGAGACCCCCATCGGCGTGCTGCCCGCGAAGGGCGCGCTGGACACCGGCGGCCTCGAACTCTCCGATGCCGACCTGGACTTCCTGCTGACCGTCGACAAGGACGTCTGGCGCGAGGAGGCGGCGCTGATCCCCGAGCACCTCAACACCTTCGGCGACCACACGCCGAAGGAGCTGTGGGACGAGTACCGCGCGCTGGTGCAGCGCCTGGGCTAGTCCGTGGCGCGGCCGTATCGCGTGGCGCCCGTCCGGGGTCCCGTGCCTGGTGCACGGGGCCCCGGCCCGTTTCCGGCGCGCCTTCGGGGGCGGCCCGGGCGGTCTGGGGCCGGACTTCAGGCCGTGGCGAGGTCCCGGCCGCCGGCCTCATGGGCGGTCAGCCGCTCCCCGGCCAGGGCGATGGCCGCGGCGTCGTCCCGGGAGGTGGCGACCGCCAGGGCGTTCCCGGCGAGGGTGCGGGCGCGCTGCCGGAGGGCCGGCACGCGGGACGGGACGGTGCCGCCGGTGGGTTCGGCGCGCAGCGGGTAGTGGCCGCCGGTCAGCCGCGCGACCTCTTCGGCGATGCGGTCGGCCGCGTCGGCGAGCGCGGCGCGCTCCCCCTCGGACGTCGCCAGGGTGCGCAGCTCGTCGGTGACGGTGAGCAGTGCGGTCAGCTGCCCGGCCAGCCGGATGTCCAGCTCCTGCTCGCGGGAGCGGTGCGGGACCTCCGGGGCGGTGGCCATGCTGTGGACCGACTTGGTGCGGATCGGTTCGTACATGGGACGGCCTCCTGGAAACGTCTAGGAGGCCATCCTAGCTTGGACAGAGTCTAAAGTTGAGGGTCGTACAGAAGTCGCTGCGGTTCAGTACTGTCCGTAACCGTCGAGGAAGGCGCCGATTCGGGTGACGGCGTCGGCCAGGTCGTCCTTGCCGGGCAGCGTGACCAGGCGGAAGTGGTCCGGCTCGGGCCAGTTGAAGCCGGTGCCGTGGACGATCATGATCTTCTCGGCGCGCAGCAGGTCGAGGACCATCTGCCGGTCGTCCTTGATCTTGTACACCGCGGGGTCCAGCCGCGGGAAGGCGTACAGCGCCCCCTTCGGCTTGACGCAGCTGATGCCCGGTATCCGGATCAGGGCCTCGTAGGCCGTGTCGCGCTGCTCCAGCAGCCGGCCGCCGGGGAGCACCAGGTCGTTGATCGACTGGCGGCCGCCGAGGGCGGTGGCGACCGCGTGCTGCGCCGGCATGTTGGCGCACAGCCGCATGTTCGCCAGGATCGTCAGCCCCTCGATGTACGAGGCGGCGTGCGCCTTGGGGCCGCAGACCGCCAGCCAGCCGCTGCGGTAGCCGGCGACGCGGTACGCCTTGGACAGGCCGTTGAAGGTCAGCGTCAGCAGGTCGGGGGCGAGCGCGGCGAACGGGGTGTGCGTGGCGCCGTCGTAGAGGATCTTGTCGTAGATCTCGTCGGCGCAGACGATCAGGTTGTGCCGGCGGGCGATCTCCGCGATGCCGCGCAGCAGTTCGTCGTCGTAGACCGCGCCCGTGGGGTTGTTGGGGTTGATGACGACGATGGCCTTGGTGCGGTCGGTGACCTTGCGCTCGATGTCGGCGAGGTCCGGCATCCAGTCCGCCTGCTCGTCGCAGCGGTAGTGCACGGCGGTGCCGCCGGAGAGCGAGACCGACGCCGTCCACAGCGGGTAGTCGGGGGCCGGGACCAGCACCTCGTCGCCGTCGTCGAGCAGCGCCTGCATCGACATCTGGATCAGCTCGGAGACGCCGTTGCCCAGATAGATGTCGTCGACGGAGAGCTCGATGCCCTTGGTCTGGTAGTGCTGCATCACCGCGCGGCGGGCGGAGAGCAGGCCCTTGGCGTCGCCGTAGCCGTGCGCCGTGCCGATCGAACGGAGGACGTCCTCCAGGATCTCGGGCGGGCACTCGAAGCCGAACGCCGCCGGATTGCCGGTGTTCAGCTTGAGGATGCGGTGACCTGCCGCTTCGAGCCGCATGGCCTCCTCAAGGACCGGGCCGCGGATCTCGTAGCAGACGTTGGCGAGCTTCGTTGACTGGATCACCTGCATGACGGCCACTTTACGGGCGCGTATCGGCACCCGCCCGGTGTTTTTCCCCACGTCACCCGCGGACGGCGTGGGGTTCCTCACGTGGGGTGACGGTACGGGCCGGGCGGTGGAGGTTCCGATTCCGCGTACGGCGGGGCGGACCGGCGCCGTCCCGGGGTGCGCCGGACCGCCCGGCCGGCCAGTACGTCCGTGCGCCGGCCGTCCGCCATGACGAAGCGGCCGTCGATCAGGACGTGCGGGATGCCGGCGGGCAGGGTGCGCGGAGCCTCGAAGGTGGCGCCGGCGGCGACCGTCTCCGGGTCGAAGAGGACCAGGTCGGCGCGGTAGCCCTCGCGCACCAGACCGCGGTCGGGCAGCCGCAGCCGGGCGGCCGGGCGCGAGGTCAGGTGCGCCACACACTCCTCCAGGGACAGCACCCCGAGTTCGCGGACGTATCCGCCGAGGTAGTGGGGGAAGGTGCCGTACGCCCGGGGGTGCGGCTTGCGGCCCTGGAGGATGCCGTCGCTGCCGCCGGTGTGGACGCGGTGCCGCATGATCCGGCGGACGTTCTCCTCGTGGCCGACGTGCTGGAGGATCGTCGAGCCCAGCCGGTCGGCGATCAGCAGCCGGCGGGCGGTGGTCCAGGGCTCCTCGCCGCGCTCGGCGGCGCGCTCGGCGACGGTCTTGCCGATGTGGCCGGTCAGCGCCGGGTCCGCGACGCCGGAGATCTCGACGGTGTCCCAGGCGATGGGGACGCCGTGGCAGCCGTCGGACCCGGTCACCTCCAGGGCGTGCCGGATGGCCGCGGCGGTCGTGTCGTCCCGCAGCCGCGCGAGGACCGCCTCGGGGCCGCCCTCGCCGGCCCAACTGGGCAGCATCGCCACGAGAGTCGTGCAGCCGGGGGTGTACGGATAGGTGTCCAGGGAGATGTCGGCGCCGTCGTCCAGGGCCTTGTCCAGGAGGGCCAGCAGCTCGGGCGCCCGCCCCTTGTTGACGCCGAAGTTCATGGTGGCGTGCGCGAGATGCAGCGCGCAGCCGGCCTCGCGGGTGACGGCGACCATCTCCGCGTACGCCTCCAGGGCGCCCGCCCCGTAGGAGCGGTGGTGCGGGCAGTAGTAGCCGTCGTAGCGGGCCACCACCCGGCACAGTTCGGTCAGTTCGGCGTCCGAGGCGTACATGCCCGGGGTGTAGGTGAGGCCGGAGGACAGGCCCACCGCGCCCTGCTCCAGGCCCTCGGCGACCAGCCGCCGCATCCGCGCCAGCTCGCCGGCGGTGGCGGCGCGGTCGTCCCAGCCGACCGCGAGCATCCGTACCGTGCCCTGGGGGACGAGGTAGGCGGCGTTGACGGCGATGCCGTCGCCGTCGAAGCCGTGGTCGAGGCGGTCGAGGTACTCGCCGACGGTGCGCCAGGTGAAGTCGACGGAGGTGTCGCCGGGCGCCCCGCCGTTCCAACCGGTGATCTGGGCGCGCACCTCGGCGAGCGTGCGGTCGTCGACCGGGGCGTACGACAGCCCGTCCTGGCCGAGGACTTCGAGGGTGACGCCCTGGGCGACCTTCGCGGTGTGCGCGGGGTCGCGGAGCACGGCGAGGTCGCTGTGGGCGTGCATGTCGATGAAGCCGGGGGACAGGGCGAGGCCGGCGCCGTCCACCGCGCGGGCGGCGACCGGGCGCGGGCCGCCGTCCGTCTCGCGGTGGATCTCGGCGATCCGGCCGTCGGCCAGGGCGACGTCGGCGTGGTAGGAGGGCCCTCCGGACCCGTCGACGACGCGTACGTCGCGGAGCACGGTGTCCATGGGCGGGCCGCCTTTCCGGGGGTTGGGTCAGGGGCCGACCCGGACGCGGGGTCGGGGTGGGATCAGGGGTTTTCCGGGGGTGCCGCGGGCCGGCGGCGGCACCCCCGCGGGTATCACGCAGGTATCAGAAGAACGTGCGGATGAAGTCGACGACGGTCCCGTCCTCCTCGACCAGCGGGATCAACTGCCACTTGTCGAAGGAGGTGCAGGGGTGCGACAGGCCCAGGCCGACCCAGTCGCCGACCTCCAGGTCGCCGGCGTGCTCGGTGTCGAGCCAGGCGTGCTGGTCGGACAGCTTGGTGACGGTGACGCCGGCCGCGGGGCGCAGCGTGCCGTCCCGGCCGGACCGGACGACCTGTGCCCGCGGCAGGTCGAGGTCGTACGCCGCGTCCCGCTTGCCCGCGTTGACGAACGCCTGCTCGGGGGTGGGGCGGGAGACGACCTGGGCCCAGAGGCGGAAGGCGGGCTGGAGGGCGCCCTCTTCCGGTACGCGGTTGAAGGGGGTGAGGCGGCGGTAGTGGCCGTCGTCGTGCGAGACGTAGGCGCCCGAGCGCAGCAACTTGAGGACCGGCGCGGAGAGTTCCGGGATCTCGGCGAAGACCTCGGAGACCGCGTCGAACCAGGCGCTGCCGCCGGCGCTGACCACGATCTCGTCGAGGTCGGCGAAGCGGCCGGAGGTGTCGAACTCCACCGCCAGCCGGACAAGTCGGCGCAGCCAGGCGGTGACGCGGTCGTGGTCGGCCTGCGGCACCTCGCCTTCGTAGCCGGCGACGCCGACCAGGCGGAGGGTGTCCACGCCCGCGATGGCGTCGGCGAGTTCGAGGCATTCGGCCTCGCTGCGGACTCCGGTGCGGGCCCCCTCGCCGGCGCCCAGTTCGATGACGACGTCCACGGGGCGGCTGGCTTCCGCGGCACGCAGCGCGGTGTCCATCAGCTCGATGCCGCGCAGCGAGTCGACGTAGCAGATGAAGCGGAAGTCCGGGTCGGCGTCCAACTCGCCGGCCAGCCAGCGCAGCGCGGCGGCGTCGACGACCTCGTTGGCCAGGAAGATCCGCTGGATGCCGTAGTCGCGGTAGACGCGGGCCTGGTGGGGGACGGCCGCGGTGATGCCCCAGGCGCCGTACTCCAGTTGGCGGGCGAAGAGCTGCGGCGCCATGCAGGTCTTGCCGTGCGGGGCGAAGGCCAGACCGTGCCGGGTGGCGTAGGTCTCCATGAGGGCCAGGTTGTGCTCGACGGACTCGGCGGAGAGGGCCAGGACGGGGGTGGTGAAGCCGCCGGTGAAGAGGTTGCGGCGCTCGGCGGCCAGGTCGCCGACCGTGCGCCCGTCGGCGTCCGGGGGGAGTGCCTTGAAGCGGTGATCGACCTTGTCGTCCGCGAGGTTCTT
Organism: Streptomyces sp. YGL11-2; assembly: GCF_050054615.1. NCBI lineage: Bacteria > Bacillati > Actinomycetota > Actinomycetes > Kitasatosporales > Streptomycetaceae > Streptomyces > Streptomyces sp. YGL11-2. The sequence continues at coordinate 175,271 of NZ_JBNHIN010000012.1, read as the reverse complement.
GAGTCCCTGCGCGAGCCGCTCGCCGGCCATGGAGCCTCCTCGAAGATTGTGTTGCACGCTCTGCAACGCGCATTGCGCATATCGCTTACAGCTGTCTAACATCCGAGCCATCGCCCGGTCAATGGTGGAGAAACGCGGGCAAGGGCGCCAGGAATGGCGCACCGAACGGTGCCCGGAATGGCGCAGAGAACGGCGTCGGGAACGGCGCGGAGAACGGCGTCGGGAACGGCGTTGGGAACCGCAGCGCAAGACGGGCGGGTCGGCCCGGCGGGCACCCGGTGGAATTCCGGGCGGACATCCGGGCGGACCTTCCGCGGCGCGGCCGGACGCCAGCCCGCCTCAGAGGCACAGAGGCACAGCGGCACAACGGCACAGTGAAGGAGCGCAACCGATCGTGACCAGGTCCTCGAACGCCGGCGGCACCCCCGTTCCGGACGGCACCGCCGCCCGGGACGCCGATGTCGTCTGCCTCGGCGAGTCCATGGTCACCTTCCTGCCCACCGCACCGGGGCGGCTCGCCGACGTGCCCGCCTTCGAGCGCGCCATCGGCGGCGCCGAGTCCAACGTCGCCTGCGCCCTGGCCCGCGCCGGCCACCGCGTCCGCTGGATCTCCCGGGTCGGCACCGACGGCTTCGGCGACCATCTCGTCCGGGCGATCGGGGCGTACGGCGTCGATACCGGCGGCGTCCGGCGCGACCCCGCCCGCCCCACCGGCATCTACTTCCGCACCGCCGGCGACCGCGACACCGACGCCCATGAGGTCGCGTACTACCGCTCCGGCTCCGCCGCGTCCGCGATGTCGGTGGCGACCATGGACCTGGCCGCGCTGCGCGCCGGCCGGGTGCTGCACCTGTCCGGGATCACCGCCGCGCTGTCCGGCGACTGCCTCGCCCTGCTGCGCGAACTCACCGCCCGACCGGCGGCGGCCGGCCGCCCGCTGGTCTCCTTCGACGTCAACCACCGCCCCCGTCTGTGGGCCGACGCGCAGGGGCCGCGGGTCCTGCTCGACCTGGCGCGCGGCGCCGACATCGTGTTCGTCGGCGAGGACGAGGCGCGGGACGCCTGGGGCCTGCACGGCGGCCGGGCCGTGCGCGCGGCGCTGCCGGAGCCGGAGATCCTGGTCGTCAAGCGCGGGAGGGGCGGCGCGACCGTCTTCCGGCGCGCCGCCGACCGGCCGGGCGGGGGCGGCGCCGGCGACGACGTGGTCGGCGTCCCGGCCCTGCGGGTCGACGTGGTGGCCGCCGTCGGCGCGGGCGACGCCTTCGCCGCCGGGTTCCTCTCCGCCACCCTCCGCGGGCTGCCGCTGCGCTCCCGGATCCGGCACGGCCACCTGTGGGCCGCCGCGGCCCTCACCGTCACCGGCGACCTGGCCGCCCCGCCGCCCCGGCCTCTCGCCGACCGGCTGGCCGGGCTCGACGCCGCCGCCTGGGGGACACTGCACCTCGGCCCCGGCTGGACGGACGCCAGAGTGGCCGTGGACCAGGAGGTGGGTACGCCGTGAACGAGCGCAGCGGGACAACCGTCGACAGGTGCGCCCCCGACGAAGGCGGGGCCGGGCGAAACGAGGCACGCACATGAGCGAGCGCAGTGAGCGAATCGTGGAAGGGTGCGCGCTGAGCGAATGCGAGGCCGAGCGGAGCGAGGTGTCGGCATGAGCCAGACCGTCGACCGCGCGCTGAGCATCCTGCCGCTGCTCGCCGAGGGCCCCGCCGACCTCGGCCGGGTCGCCGACCGGCTCGGCGTGCACAAGTCCACCGCGCTGCGGCTGCTGCGCACCCTCCATGAGCACGGCCTCGTCTACCGCCAGCCCGACCAGCGCTACCGCCTCGGCGCCCGGCTCTTCGCGCTCGCCCAGGAAGCCGTCGAGAACCTCGACATCCGCGAGATCGCCCACCCCCATCTCGTCGAGCTCAACGAGCAGTGCGGGCACACCGTCCACCTCGCGGTCCACGAGGAGAACGAGGTCCTCTACATCGACAAGGTCGAGAGCCGCTACCCGGTCCGGATGTACTCGCGGATCGGCAAGCCCGTCGCGATCACCGTCGCCGCGGTCGCCAAGCTGCTGCTCGCCGACCTGCCCGAGCCCGAGCGCCGCGCCCTCGCGGAGAAGCTCGACTACCCCCGCTACACGTCCCGTTCGACACCCGACGCCGCGGCCTTCCTGGCCGAGCTGGCCAAGGTGCGCGCACAGGGCTGGGCCACCGACCTCGGTGGCCACGAGGAGTCCATCAACTGCGTCGGCGCCCCGATCCGCGGTGCGGACGGACGCCTGGTCGCCGCCATGTCGGTCTCCGCGCCGAGTGTCGTCGTCAGCGCGGAGGAACTCCTCACCCTGCTCCCGCTGGTGCGCCGGACCGCCGACGCCATCAGCCGGGAGTACTCCGGTACCGCCAACGCCGGCCACCGGCCGGCCCCATGAAGGACGTCTGAAGGACACGCATGAGCGAGAAGACCGCCCTCACCCCGGCCACCCACACCACCCCGCCCGCCAAGTTCTCCCACGGAGTCAGGAAGGGCAACATCCTCCAGGTCGCCGGCCAGGTCGGCTTCCTGCCCGCCGTCGAGGGCCGGGCCCCCACCCCGGCCGGCCCCACCCTGCGCGAGCAGACGCTCCAGACGTTCGCCAACGTCAAGGCCATCCTCGAAGAGGGCGGCGCGAGTTGGGACGACGTGATGATGATGCGCGTCTACCTCACCGACGTCGCGCACTTCGCCGAGATGAACGAGATCTACGACGCCTACTTCGAGGAGCAGGGGCTCAAGGAGGCCCCCGCCGCCCGCACGACCGTCTACGTCGGTCTGCCCAAGGGCCTGCTCATCGAGATCGACGCCCTCGCGGTGCTGGGCTGAGGCACCGGATTCCTTGCTCGGCCCGCCGTTAGCGCCGCCCTCGGCGCACCGTCCGCCGCACGGTGCGGCGTCCCGTAGCTCCGGGACGCCGTGCCGCGGTCCCCCCTGCCCGGATCGTGTTCACCAGGGGACGACCCGGTTTCCGGGCCCCTGCCTGACAACGGAGTCACCCATGTTCCTCGCTGCCGCGGCCCCCACCCCACCGTCCCCACCGCACACCGGCGGACTGCTCGCCCTGATACCGGGCACCGCGGGGCTGCTGACCGTCGCCGCCCTCGGTGTCGCCCTGCTCCTCGTCCTGATCGTCAAGGTCAGGCTGCAGCCGTTCGTCGCGCTGCTCGGCGTCTCCATCGCCGTCGGACTCGCCGCCGGCCTCTCCGTCACCGAACTCTTCGGCACGGTCCAGAAGTCCGACGTCGTCTCGATGATCGAGTCCGGCATGGGCGGGATCCTCGGGCATGTCGCCATCATCATCGGCCTGGGCACCATGCTCGGCGCGATCCTCGAAGTCTCCGGCGGCGCCGAGGTGTTGAGCGCTCGGCTGCTCGCCCTCTTCGGTGAGCGGCGGGCCCCGCTGGCGATGGGCCTGACCGGACTGCTCTTCGGCATCCCGGTCTTCTTCGACGTCGGCATCTTCGTCCTGGCGCCGATCGTGTACGCCGCCGCCAAGCGGAGCGGCCGGTCGATGGTGCTGTACGCCATGCCGCTGCTGGCCGGGCTCTCCATGACGCACGCCTTCCTGCCGCCGCACCCCGGCCCGGTGGCCGCCGCCGGCCTCTTCAAGGTGGACCTCGGCTGGGTCATCCTCATGGGCGCCGTCTGCGGCCTCCCCGCGGTCCTGGCCGCCTGGGCCTACGCCGCCTGGATCGGCAACCGCCTCTTCGTACCGGTCCCGCACGACATGGCCGAGGCCGCCGCGGAGGCCAGGGCCGCGGTCGTCGCCGAGCAGACCGCGGCCGGGATCCGGCCCCGGGAGAAGCCGGTCTCCCCGGCCGCCGTCCTCGCCATCGTCGGTACGCCGCTGGTGCTGATCCTCCTGGCGACCTTCTCCTCCGTCGTGCTGGCGCCTCCCCCCAGCACTCCGACAGGCTCCGTGCAGGGGGGACCTTCACCACATGTCCGCTCGGTCATCGAGTTCTTCGGCCACCCCTTCGTCGCCCTGACGATCGCGCTGCTGCTCGCGTACTACCTGCTCGGCATCCGCCGCGGCTGGTCCCGCGCGTCCCTGGAGGCGGTCTCCACCGCCTCCCTCAAGCCGGTCGGCAACATCCTGCTGGTGGTCGGCGCGGGCGGGGTCTTCGGCGCCGTGCTCAAGGGCAGCGGGGTGGCCACCGCCCTGTCCGACACCTTCCACGGCGTCGGACTGCCGGTCATCGTGCTGGCGTACCTGCTCTCGCTCGTGCTGCGGGTGGCCCAGGGTTCGGCGACGGTCGCGATCGTGACCACGGCCGGGATCGTGCTGCCGCTGGTGGCGGGGCAGGGGCTGTCCCAGGCCCATCTGGCGCTGGTCATCACGGCGATCTCGGCGGGCTCGATCTTCGCCTCGCACGTCAACGACGGCGGGTTCTGGATGGTGTCGAAGTACTTCGGGATCTCCGAGCGCGACACCCTGAAGTCGTGGACCGTACTGGAATCGGTGCTGTCCGTCGCCGGATTCGCGGTGGCCGCGGCCGTCAGTCTGGTCGTCTAGGGGCAACCACCCCAACTGACGTACGAGTTCGACGGTCGACCGCGGCCGGCCGAGGTGGCGCAGGGGCGGGCGCGGGGTAGGGAAGACCTGATGCACGGCGCGCGCGGGCGTAGGCGGCGCCGGGCCGTCCGTCAACTTGCCATCGATTACGGGAAATTTGTTGCGACCGGGCCCTGAGCGGCCAACAATGCGCACGACAAATCCGAAGTGGCGGCACGGAACTGACGCCAAAAGACTTCGGAACAGAAGCTGAGAGGACCCCCCACATGTATCGACCTCTCGTCGGCACCCTGGCCACCGCCGTGCTGGGAGCCGCAGCCCTGGTGAGCGGCGCCGCACCCGCGGGTGCCGCACCGGTGGGCACCGCCCCGCACCACGCGCCGGCGCACCACAAGCCGGCGCCCCGGACGAAGGCGGTCGACTTCGCCGGCACCGTCGCGCTGGACGACTGCTCCGGCTCGATCGTCAAGATGCCCACGTCGCAGGACAGCGACCCGGCGCTGGTGATGACCAACGGCCACTGCCTGGAGAGCGGTATGCCCTCCCCGGGGCAGGTCATAGTCGACCAGCCGTCCACCCGCGCCTTCACCGTCCTGGACAAGTCGGCGGGTGAGCTGGGCCAGATCCAGGCCACCAAGGTCACGTACGCCACGATGACCGACACCGACGTGACGCTGTACCAGACCGGCTCGACGTACGCGGAGATCGCGCAGAAGTACGGGATCAAGCCGCTGGAGCTGTCCACCGACCACCCGGCCAAGGGCGCCGGGATCACCGTGGTGTCCGGCTACTGGAAGAAGACCTACACCTGCAGCGTCGACGGGTTCGTGCCCACCCTCAAGGAGGGCGACTGGAGCTGGAAGGACTCGGTCCGCTACACCCCGGAGTGCAAGACGATCGGCGGCACCTCCGGCTCGCCGGTGGTCGACAACACCACCGGCAAGGTCACCGCGATCAACAACACGGGCAACGAGAACGGTGAGAAGTGCACCGTCAACAACCCCTGTGAGGTGGACGACCAGGGCAATGTGACGGTCCACAAGGGCACCAACTACGCCGAGGAGACCTACGGGATCCCCAAGTGCTTCGGCGCCGGCAACAAGCTGGACCTGACCGCCGCGGGCTGCACGCTGCCCAAGCCGTCGGGCGTCCGCCGCTGACCCGAAGGCCCGTCCGGGCGTAGCCCCGCGGCGGCCCGGAACCAGGTCCCGCGCACCCGGTGCGCGGGACCTGGCCATGTGGGGGGTGGCGTCCTTGGAGGAGCCGGGCTATGGCAGTCCGTGGACGTGCCCGCCCACCTGGCTCGCGAACTCGTTGCCGTTCGAGGCGTCCCAGTTCGTGGACCAGGCCATCGCGCCGCGCAGCCCCGGATAGGTCCGCGGCGGCTTGAAGGCCCCGCAGTCGGTGCCCGCGGTGAGGCAGTCCAGGGCGGCGTCGACCACCGACGGAGCGACATGGCCGCTGCCCGCCGCGCTGGCCGAGGCCGGTACGCCGATGCCGACCTGGGACGGGTCGAGCCCGCCCTCCAACGGGATACAGGCCAGCGAGGTCAGGAAGTCCACCGAGCCCTGGGCGTAGACCTTGCCGTCGCAGCCGTTCATCGAACCGCTGTTGTAGTACTGCGTGTTGACGACGGTCAGGAAGTCCTTGATGCCGAGGGCCGTCTTGAAGTACTCGGTCTGCGCCGACTGCATGTCGAGGGTCTGCGGGGCCATCGTCACCACGACATCGCCGTGCTGGGCGTGGACGGCCTTCAGTGCCTGCGTCATGTACGTGGAGTTGAGGCCGTTCTCCAGGTCGATGTCGACGCCGTTGAAGCCGTACTGGTCCATCAGGCCGTTGATCGAGTCGGCGAAGTTCTTGGCGGAGGCGTCGTCGTTGACGGATATCGAGCCCTTCTCGCCGCCGACCGAGATGACCACCGACTTGCCGGCCGCCTGCTTGGCCTTGATGTCGGCCTTGAAGTCGGCGGCGGAGGCGTAGCCGACGGCCGGGTCCAGGTTGAAGGTGACCGCGCCGGGCGCTCCCGTGGCGTCGGCGAAGGCGACCGCGATGATGTCGTAGGCGTTGTCGACGTCCTTCAGTTTCTGCACCGTGGCGCCGTTGTTGAAGTTCTGCCAGTAGCCGGTGACGGCGTGCCGGGGGACGGCGGTGGGTGCGGCCGGGTGCCCGGCGGGGCGCGCCTCGGACGCGCTCGCGGTGCCCGCCGCGGCGGTGCCGGCCACCGTCAGCAGCGCGGCGGCCAGCCCGGCCGGCAGCTTTCGGGCGCTTCTTCCCGTCCCTGTTCCTTTTCGTGCGCGGACCACGACTGCCTCCGTGTGGGGGGGAGTTGGGGGGTGGTGCGGATGCGCGCTCAGGGGCCCCTGGGCTTGCCGTACAAGGTGGTCCAGACCATTGCCGCTGTCAAGAGTCCGCGCGGAAGCGGCTGTTCCGATGGATGCCGCTTCGGCGGTAGGCGGTGTTTCCCTATCGGGCGGCGGCTGGGGCGGTGGCCGAGATGAGTAGCCCAGAACGTGTTCTCCGGGGCGTATCTCTGTGGATAAAGTGCTGAGCGTATGGCGCCGATGGCGCAGAGCTGTGCCGATCCGCGGTCCCGGGGCCCCCGGAGGCCGGAGGAAGTGGGGGAGCGACGTGCCGACCGCGATTGCAGTCACCAGCCCGGATCTCGCGCTGCCCGCGACCGACCGGCAGACCCCCGCCGCCGTCGTGCTGCGGTCCCCGCATCTCCAGCCGCTGGACGAGGCGTTGACGGAGGTCAGCGCCGTACTGGAGCACCACGGGCATCTCGTGGCGCTGTACTCCTCGGCCTGCCCGCCGGAGCACGTCAGACGGCTGCACACCCTGCGCGCCGTGCTGGAGAGCGACCGGATCGCCATCCTCCCCACCGCCCTGCCGCCGCTCGGCGTGGCCGTCCTGGCCCGCCAGTTGCGGCAGTTGTCGCTTTTCGGCCTCAGTCCCGGCGTGCTGGCCTGCGCCGCCCGGCTGCTGGCGCACTACGTCCACGCGGGCGCCCTGCTGGGCAGCGTCAGCGGGCTGGACCGGGTCGAGGTGGACCTCCGCTCCCACATGAAGTCCTGGCTGCCCGGCGCCCACTTCGCCGTGCTGGCCAACCCCCGCCCCCAACTGCTGCACCTGGACCGGCACGGCACCCAGGCCGGACTCCGGCCGCCCGGCTTCGCCACCCAGCTCGCCGTCGCCCGCGGCCATCTCACCGCCGACTGGGTCACCTCCACGCTGGCGCCCTCCTGGCAGGTACAGGCCGTGTACGAGGCGCAGCTGCCCGCCGAGTCCGCCCGCTGGTGGGGCACCCAGAAGCTGATCGAGTTCGCCGCCGCCATTCCGGACCCCTCCCTCCTCCACCAACTCGTGGCGTCCGTACGGCGCGAGGACTGCGGCTGGTGCGGCCGGGAACTGATCGGCGACCGCTGCGCGTTCTGCGCGGCGCCGTCGGCCCGGGACCGGGCGGGCGGCGGCCCGGGGCGCGAACCGGCCGCCATAGCCGGGGCGCCGGCCGCCGCCGCGGCACCGGCGCCCGACCAGCCGCCCGCCGTCCCGCCCGCAGTCCCGCCCGACTGCCCCGCCTCGCCGCTGTGGCAGCGCGGACTCGCGCCGGTGGCGCCGTACGGGGTCNTCCCCCCCCCCCGCCGCGGCACCGGCGCCCGACCAGCCGCCCGCCGTCCCGCCCGCAGTCCCGCCCGACTGCCCCGCCTCGCCGCTGTGGCAGCGCGGACTCGCGCCGGTGGCGCCGTACGGGGTCCAGGGCGGCCGGGGGCCCGGCGATCCGCGCGGCGGAGCCGGCCGGCCGGACGTCCGCGGACCGAACATCATGAGCGGCACCGCGGACCCGGCGCCCGGCGCACCGCACCCGGCCGGCGGCTGGGACCTGCCCGGCCACCCCGACGGCCCCGACGTCCCACGCCGCCCGGACACGCCCGGCACCGCGCGGGCGGTGGCCCGCGTGCGCTGAACCACCCGGCAGCCGCCGGCACCTGACCCAAGACCGCCCGACCGCCCGCCGCACCGTCCCGATCGAGGTCCCCCACCCATGAACTCACGCCAGCGCCGCGGAGTGATCCTGCTGCTCCTGTCCGTCCTCTGTGCGGTCGGCGCGTTCGTCGGCGTGCTGTCGGTGATCCGGAACGTCGAGTCCAAGATCGGCCCGGAGAAGACCGCGTACCGGCTCAAGACGGACGTCGCGGCCTATAAAACGCTGGATCCCGGGCAGTTCGAAGAGGTGAAGATGCCCCAGCGGTGGCTGCCGCCCACCGCCGTGACCGACCTGGACAAGGTCAGCGGCAAGATCGCGGTGACCCCGCTGAAGAAGGGGTCGCTGCTCCAGGACGACATGATCGTCGACCGGCCGGCGCTGAAGGCCGGGCAGCAGGAGATCGCCATCATGATCGACGCGTCCACCGGAGTGGCCGGCAAGATCAACCCCGGTGCCCGGGTGAACATCTACGCCACCTTCGATGGCCGGCGCCCCGAGGACAAGCCGGTCTCCAAGGTCATCGTGGCCGGTGCCCAGGTCATCGACGTCGGCAAGCTGACGCCCCTGGAGGCCAAGGACCCCGGCAACACCACCGCCGGCAGCCGCCAGGCCGGCCAGGCCGTCCCGATCACCTTCGCGCTGGACACCGAGGACGCCCAACGGGTCGCGTACGCCGAGTCGTTCGCCTCCCACGTGCGGCTCGCCCTGCTCGCCCCCGGCACCGAGGCCACCATCCCGCCGGCCGAGCGCACCTACACCCTCGACGGCGACAAGTGACCCGGAGGCACAGGTGACCATCCGCATCCTCCCGGCAGTCGGCGACCCGGACGCCGCGCGAGCTGTCTCCGCGCTCCTCGGCCAGCTGCCGGACGCCGAACCGGCGCCCGCGGTCGCCGACTCCACCGCGCTCCTCAACGCGCTGGCCGGGGCCGCCGGTTCGGCGGCCGGTGCGCCGCCCGCCGGCCAGGGGCCGCCCCCCGCCGGTGTGCCGTCCGGCGTCGAGGCGCTGCCCGAGGTCGTCCTCGTCCACGAGCGGATCGGCCCGGTGCCGGCGCTGGAGCTGATCCGCGAGGTGGCGCTCCGCTTCCCCGCCGTCGGCGTCGTGCTGATCACCACGGACGCCGGGCCCGCGCTGTTCTCCGCGGCGATGGACGCGGGCGCCCGCGGCATCGTCGGACTTCCCCTCGGCTACGACGAGTTGGCCGCCCGGGTGCAGGCCGCGGCCCAGTGGGCGGCCGGGGTCCGCGTCCACCTGGGGGGCGGCCCGGACGCCGTCCCGGGGCCGGCCGGCACGCTGGTGACCGTGACCGGCGCCAAGGGCGGGGTCGGCACCACCGTCGCCGCCGTCCAGCTGGCGCTCGCCGCGCGGGCCGCGGGCCGCAGCGTCGCCCTGGTCGACCTGGACCTCCAGTCCGGGGACGTCGCCTCCTATCTGGACGTCCAGTTCCGCCGCTCGGTCGTCGACCTGGCCGGGATCCAGGACATCTCCGTACGGGTGCTCCAGGACGCGGTCCACGACCACCACACCGGTCTCGGGCTGCTGCTGGCCCCCGAGGAGGGCGAGCGCGGCGAGGAGGTCGACGACCGGGCGGCCCGCCAGATCGTCACCGCGCTGCGCTCCCGCTACGAAGTGGTGATCGTCGACTGCGGCTCCCAGATGCAGTCCGCCAACGCCGCGGCCGTCGAACTCGCCGACCTGGCCCTGCTGGTGACGACGCCGGACGTGGTCTGCGTACGGGCCGCCAAGCGGCAGGTGCGGCTGTGGGACCGGCTCCAGATCCGCAAGGCCGAGGACACCGTCACGGTTCTCAACCGCCTCAGCCGCAACACCGAGATCCAGCCGCCGCTGGTCGCCAAGGCCACCGGCACCCAGGTCGCCAGGACCACGGTCCCGGCCGCCTTCAAGGAACTCCAGCCCTGCGTCGACGCCGGCCGGATGCAGGACCTCGACGGCCGCTCGACGGTCAAGCAGGCGCTGTGGACGCTCGCCGGCGAACTGGGTCTGGTCGACGCGCCGGCCGCCCGCCAGGGGAGAGGCGGCCACCGCACGCGCCCGACGCTGACCGGGCGCAGGCGCAAGGCCATAACGACGGGTGCGGCGCAGGGGTCCGGCCCCGGGCCGGGCCCGGACACGGCAGCGGCGGGCGCCGGGCGGTTCGGCGTCCGGCGGGGCGCCCCGTCCCCGTCCGGCGGCGCGGGCCCGTTCGACCCGTCCGGCCCGTACGAGGAGGGCTGACCGGTGCGGCGTCCGGTGGGCGGCAGCGACCGCGGCCAGGTCTCGGTGGAGTTCCTCGGGGTCCTCCCGCTGATCCTCCTGGTGCTGGTGCTGCTCTGGCAGTTCGCGCTGGTCGGCTACACCTACTCGCTCGCCGCCGACGCCGCCGACCGCGGCGCGCGGGCCGCCACCGCCATCCAGGGCGGCGGCGCCGGCGCCTGCCGCACCGCCGCCGAGCACGAGCTGCCGCGCGCCTGGCACGACGGTGCCCAGACGGACTGCCGGACCGGGGCGGGCCTGTGGAAGGCGACGGTCCGTATCAGGGTCCCGGTGCTCTTCCCGGGCGCCGGGCGGTTCCCGTGGACGGTCACCGGCACGGCCGGCGCGGCCAAGGAGGCGCGAGGGTGATGGCCCGCAACTCCCGTATCCCCGCCCGGCTGTTGGGCCCCCCGGCCCGCCGCCGCGCCCGCTCCCGGGGGCGCGACCGGGGCTCCGCCTCCATCGAGTTCCTCGGGGTGCTGCCCATCCTGCTCGTACTGGCCCTCGCCGTCATCCAACTGGGCCTCGCCGCCTACGCCGTCCAGCAGGCCGGCACCGCGGCCCGCGCCGCCGCCCGCACCGCCTCGATGGACCGGGCCGACCGGGAGGCCGATCCGCAGGACGCCGGCCGGGCCGCGCTGACCGGTTGGGTCGCCGACCGCGCCTCGATCACCGTCGGCGGCTCGGGCGACACGGTCCAGGCGACGGCGACCGTGCAGATCCCCTCGATCATCCCCGGCACCGACTTCGGCTCCGCCCGCCGCACCGCCACCATGCCCCGCCCCGAAGGAGCATCCGGAGCGTCGGCGCAACCACCACGCACAACGACAGGAGCGCCCACGCGATGAGCCTCAAAGCCAGGATCGTCGCACCCGAACCGGCCGGTGAGGCGCGCCAGGACGGCCATCTGGTCGCCGTCTACCGCGCCAAGCTGCTGGAGGAGATCGACCTTGCCGAGATGTCCTCGCTGGCCGCCGTGGAACGCCGCTCGCGGCTGGAGCGCGTCCTGGGGCACATCATCAGCCGCGAGGGCCCGGTCCTGTCCACCGCCGAGCGCGCCCAGCTCATCCGCCGGGTCGTCGACGAGGCGCTGGGCCTCGGCGTGCTCGAACCGCTCCTCGAAGACGCCTCGGTCACCGAGATCATGGTCAACGGCCCGGACCAGGTGTACGTGGAGCGGTCCGGCCGGGTCGAGCTGGTCCCGGTCCGCTTCGCCTCGCACGAGCAGCTGATGCAGACCATCGAGCGGATCGTGTCCACCGTCAACCGCCGGGTGGACGAGTCCCATCCGATGGTCGACGCCCGGCTGCCGTCCGGCGAGCGCGTCAACGTCATCATTCCGCCGCTGGCCCTCAACGGCGCCACCCTCACCATCCGCCGCTTCCCGCGCGCCTACACCCTCGCCGAGCTCATCGGCATCGGCACGCTCGACGAGCAGATGCTGATGCTGCTGGCGGGGCTGGTGCGCGCCAAGTTCAACGTGGTGGTCTCCGGGGCCACCGGCGCCGGCAAGACCACCCTCCTCAACGCCCTCTCGGGGCTGATCCCGGACGGCGAGCGGATCATCACCGTCGAGGACGCCGCCGAACTCCAGCTCCAGCAGAGCCACGTCATCCGGCTCGAATCCCGCCCGCCCAACGTCGAGGGCAAGGGCCGGATCACCATCCGCGACCTGGTCCGCAACTCCCTGCGCATGCGCCCCGACCGCATCATCGTCGGCGAGGTCCGCGGCGGGGAGACCCTCGACATGCTCCAGGCGATGTCCACCGGCCACGACGGCTCGCTCGCCACCGTCCACGCCAACAGCGCCGAGGACGCCCTGATGCGGCTCCAGACGCTCGCCTCCATGTCGGACGTCAGCGTCCCCTTCGAGGCGCTGCGCGACCAGATCAACAGCGCCGTCGACTGCATCGTCCAGCTCACCCGGCACGCCGACGGCTCCCGGCGGATCAGCGAGATCGCCCTCCTCGACTCGCGCGGCCACGAGGACTACCGCCTCGTCACGGTCGGCCGCTTCGAGGCCGCACCGATGGGCGCCGACCGCGTGGTGCACGGCGCCTTCCGTTACTTCCCGCTGCCCCGCCGGGTCGCCGAACGCCTCTTCATGGCCGGCGAGCCCACCCCGCCGGCCTTCGGCGTGGCGGCCACCGACGACCAACTCGCCACCCGGAAGGCCACCTCATGACCGGCGGGAACCCCCTCGCCCTGCTCGCCATCGGGGCCACCGTGCTGTGCGGTGCGCTCGCCATCGCCGGCGTGCGGACGTACGCGTCCGGGCGCGCCCAGCGGCAGGCCATCGTCGACCGGCTCGCGGACGAGCACCGGCTGCCGGTGACCGGCCGGCGCCGCCGCTTCCCGTCCGTCGACCGCACCCTGCGCACCACCCGCTTCGGCCGCCGCCTCGAACTGCGGCTGACCGCCACCGGACTGGACCTCACCCCCGGCGAGTTCTTCGTCTACATGGTCACCGCGGTGCTCGTCCTGTGGGTGGTCGCCCAGGCCGTCCTCGCCCCCTTCTTCGGCCCGATCGCCGCGCTGGTCGCGGTCTGGGCCGCGTTCGCCTTCCTCAACTGGCAGCGGCAGAAGCGGATCGAGAAGTTCATCAACCAGCTCCCCGAGCTCTCCCGGATCCTCGCCAACGCCACCCAGGCCGGCCTGGCGCTGCGCACGGCCCTGGGGATGGCCGCCGAGGAGCTGGAGGCCCCGGCCGGCGAGGAGCTGGCCAAGGTCGCCGACAAGCTCGCCGTCGGCCACTCCGTCGACGAGGCCCTGGGCGAGCTGGCCGAACGGCTGCCCTCCCGCGAACTGGTCGTCCTGGTCACCACGTTGGTGCTGGCCAACCGCGCCGGCGGCACCGTCGTCGGTTCGCTGCGCAACCTCACCAAGACCCTGGAGGAGCGCAAGGAGACCCGCCGCGAGGTCCGCACCCAGCTCTCCCAGGTCGTGGTCACCGCGTACGTCGTCCCGCTGCTCGGCATCGGCACGCTGCTGCTGATGAACCGCATCGCCCCGGGCGCCATCGACCGGATGACCTCGTCCTTCCTCGGCCAGCTCGCGGTCGTGGTGGCCTTCGCCCTCTACGGGCTCGGCTTCTTCTTCATCCGCCGCCTCTCCAAGATCGACGTGTAGCGCCCGCCCGAAGTCCCGTCCCCCGACGCCCAGGTGGAGAAGCCGGTATCGCCATGACACTCGGAACACTGCTGGCCCTCGCCCTCGCCCTCTCGGTCGCCGGCATCTGCTGCGGTGTCGCGCTCTACCGCCGCGAGGCCCGGCTCCCGCCCGACCTCGCGCTGTCCCTGGAGGTCGGCTCGACCCGTACGACGGCCGTCGGTTCGGCCGTGGACCGCACGGGGATGCGCTACGCCCCGCTGGTCCTGCGGCTGATGGGCGACAAGCGGGTCGCCAGGGTGCGCCGGCGGATCGACCTCGCCGGCAACCCCGGCGGGCTGACCGTCGACCGCTACGCCGCCCGCCGGGCCGTCTACGGGGCGCTGGGCTTCTTCGGGGCGCTGGTGATGTTCCTGCGCGGCCAGCCGCTGCTGGGCGCGCTGATGGTCCTGTTCGGCCTGTTCTGGACCGAGGTCGGCATCTGGGCGGCGATTCGGCAACGCAAGGACACCATCGAACGCACGCTTCCGGACTTTCTGGACGTGCTGGCCGTCGTGGTGAGCGCGGGGCTGGGCTTCCGGCAGGCGCTCGACCGGGTCGCCGAGAAATACGAGGGCCCCTGGGCCGATGAACTCCGCATCACCCTGCGCCAGATGGACATGGGCGTCAGCCGCCGCGCCGCGTTCGAGGAGCTGCGCAAACGCAACGACTCCGAACAGGTCGCGCAGTTCGTCACCGCCCTCCAGCAGGGCGAGGAACTGGGCTCGCCGATCGTCGAGACGCTGATCCAGATCGCCGACGACATGCGCCGTACCGACGCACAGAACGCCCGCCGGCGGGCCGCCCGCGCGGTCCCCAAGGCGACCATGGTCGTCACCACGTTCATGGTCCCGGCCACGATGATCCTGCTCATCGCCGGCTTCTTCCTCGGTTCCGGCACCAACTTCGGCTCCCTGATGGGACGCTGAGCCATGCACCCCACCGCGTCCCCCGCCGCGTCCCCCACCGATTCCTCCGCCACGTCCCCCTCCGCCGCCTGGCGCCGCTGGACCGGCTTCGGCGTGCCCGGCCTGGTCCTGCTCGGTGCCGCCTGCGTCGTCCTCCAGGCCGCCGTCTTCGACCACGACACGTTCCACGACTGCCACTACTTCGGCCCGTCCTTGCGGATGCACATCGCCGCCTGGGCCGGTCTGGCCTGCGGCCTCGCGGCGCCGGCGGGCTATGCCGCACTGTTCCGCGGCGCGGTCCGCAGAGGCTGGCGGCCCCAGGGGACCCGGGCCTCCGCGCTCGCGCTGGCTTTCGTGATCCTGGGCGTACTGCCGCTGTTCCTGGAGGCGTTCGGGGTCTGGGCGCTCTACGCCCCCGACCCGTCCGGGGGCGACGACTGCGGGGGACTGGCCTCCGCGCTCGCCGGCGCGGTCCCGTACGCGGCCGGATGAGGACGGTCACGGAGCCCGCTTCTCGTCAACGCCTTCGCAAGCGCAACGAGTTGTGCCACAGTGGAGGCGCCGGGCGGGACCGCTCGTACAGGGGTGCGGAGGGGCCGGCCGGACCGCATGGGTGTGGACGCCGGGGCAGTGAGAGACGTGTCAGGTGGTTCCGGAGGGGGAACGGGGGTGGCTGAGGTGCCGCGCAGTGGCCGAAACGCACCGGTGTACCCGCCGCTCGTGGTTTCGAACGAGGATGAGGTTCGGAATCCCTGTTCCGGGAACGCTGTTCCGGCGTACTTTTCTCGTGTCGCGCGCGCGGACGACCGCGCCGGGGCCACGGGGGCAGACCAGCCGGACCAGATCGGGACGGCGGCCCATGGAGGGGAAGACGATGGCGAAGCGGATCGTGGGGAACGACGACCGGGGACAGACCTCGATCGAGTACCTCGGCATCATCGCGGTGGTCGTGGCGATCGTCCTGGTCCTGTCGACCACGGACTTCGGCAGCCAGATCGCGAACGCCATCGCCAACAAGATCTCCGACGTCGTCGGAATCTAGGCGCAGCCGCCGCCACTCCCGTGCCGGGCACCCTCACGCGCCGCCGCCGGCGCGACGCGGGGCAGACCCTGCCGATCTACATCGTCGCGATCGGGGGCCTGCTCTTCCTCGCGCTCGCCTTCTTCGCCGTCGGCCAGGCGGCGGCCACCCGCAACGGCGCCCAGACCGCCGCCGACGCCGCCGCGCTCGCCGCCGGCCAGAAATACCGCGAGGAGCTCGGCACGAGCTTCCTCGACGCGCTGCGCAACAGCACCGGCGACCCCACCGCCTGGCAGGACCTCCTCAACGGCCGCGGCGCACCCTCCGCGGCGGCCTGCCGCAGCGCGGACTGGTACGCCGGACGCAACGACGCCGCGGTCTCGTCGTGCACCCCGGACTCCTGGCCCACCTCCTTCGCGGTCACCGTCAAGACCCGTAACACAGTGGGCCGTTCGGTCATTCCGGGCACCGAGGACGAACACGCCGCGGCCCGCGCGAAGGCGATCGTCGAGCCCCGCTGCACCCTCGGCGCGCCCACGCCTCCGCCCGGCACCCTGCCGGCTCCCACGCCCACCCCCACACCCACCGGCGACGGCAAGGGCACCGGGTCCGCCCCGATCACCCTGACCTGCGACGGCAAGGGCTGGACGCTCGACCCCGCACACCTCCGCGCTCTCCCCGCTGCCGCCGACCTGTTCTCCGTACGTCTGGCGCAGTGAGCCGCCCGAGCGCCCCACGGACACCCCCGACCTCACGATCAAAGGAACCCATCCATGAGCATTCGGCTCACGAGCAAGGCCGCCAGGGGAGCGGTCGCCCTGGCAAGCGCGGTCGGCCTGGCTCTCGTCGCGGCCGGCTGCGGTGGTGGCGACGACGGTGGTGGGCAGGCGCCGGACGGCAAGAAGCCGGCGGCCCACGCCTCCGCCTCGAAGGACGACGCCGCCGGCAGCCCCGCGGCCGACTCGGCCAAGGTCATCGGCGAGATGAAGGGCGCGGACGGCATAGTGGTCACCCTGCACTCCGCCATCCGCGACTCCGGCGGCTTCGTCACCGTCAACGGGACCGTCACCAACCACGGCACCCGCCCCTTCAACGCCATCGGCTGGCGCTCCAACGAGACCGAGCTGAAGTCCCGTTCGTCCATCTCCGGTGCCACCCTCGTCGACAAGGCCGGCAAGAAGCGCTATCTGGTCCTGCGCGACACCACCGGCGAATGCCTCTGCACGACTGGCCTCAGCGGCCTCATGCCGGGCGCCAGCCGGCCCGTCTTCGCGCAGTTCCCGGCGCCGCCCGCCAAGGTCACCGAGGTCGACTTCCAGCTGCCGACGATGCCCCCGGCCACCGTCCAGATCACGGATTGAGCCGCCGCCGATGACCGCCTCCCGTACGGCCCTCACGGCCACCGCCGCGCTCCTGCTGACCGTCGCGCTCACCGCCCCGGCCGCGCACGCCGACCCGCCCGGCATCACCGAGGGCACCGACGCGCCCGTACGCATCGACCCCACCAACCCCAACCTGCGGATGGTCCAGGGCGCCAAGCTCGCCCCGCCCAAGGTCCTCAACATCAAGTCCGTCGTCGAGACCGACGACGGCTCCGAGCGCCGCCAGGACACCAACGACAACGTGACCTTCGCGCTCCAGGCCGAGGTCCTGTTCGGCAAGGACAGCGCCGAGCTGTCGCCGGACGCGCTGTCCCGGATCGGCGCCATCGCCGACGAGGCCAAGAAGCAGCACGCCACCAACCTGCGGGTGTTCGGCTTCACCGACAACCTCGGCTCCGCCGCCCACGGCCTGGTCCTCTCCAAGCAGCGGGCCAATGCCGTCCAGCGCGAACTGGCCGACGACCTGGGCTCGTCGGTCACCTTCCAGATCCGCGGCTACGGCGAGCAGTACCCGATCGCCGACAACGGCACCGAGGAAGGCCGCAGGAAGAACCGCCGCGTCGAGGTCAGCTTCCCGCGCGGCACCGGCTCGTGACGAGGCACGCCGCCCGCTGCCGACCTCGCCCGCCTGCTGGGCCCTTCCCAGGGGGGAGGGCCCAGCAGGCGGGCGCCCCAGGGGAGTTCACCCGCCGTCCACGGCCGGCCGCAACCGCACGCCCCGGCGCACCCCCCACCGCGCCATCGCCCCCGCCTCCGCCTCCAGTACGTGCCGCGCCCGCAACCGCGGGCGCCCCAACCGCCCCGGCCGCATGGTCCGTACACCGAGCACCGTGAAATCCCGCCCCAGATAGGCGACATCGATCGCGAACCGCATCCCGAAGGTGTGCACCCCGCTCGCCGGCGTCAGCAGCAGCGCCCCGGCGACCCCGTCCCGGCCCAACAGCCCCCGCGTACGGGCCCGGTACGAGGCCGCGACCTCCACCGGAACCGCGACGTCCGCCCCGTACAGGACACCCCGGCCGTCTTCCCTGCGCACCATGCCGCCGTTCTATCAACCCGCGCGCTCTAGGGTCGACCGGTGTCCCTCACGCTGATGATTCTCGCCGCCGCCTACGGGGCCGCCGCCGGGCTGCTCCTGCCGCGGCCCGCGCACCGGATGTCCGTGGAACCGGAGGACGACTGGCGCGCGGGCTGCCCCGCGGGCCATCCGATCACCGGAGCGCTGCGGGGCTGGCTGGGCCCCGGCCGCTGCCCGGCCTGCCGGGCGCCGTACGGGCCCGGCGCGCTGCCGACGGCGGCGGCCGGTGCGCTGGTCTGCGCGGCCCTGGCGGCGGTCGCGGGCGCCCGCCCGGAGCTCGCCGCCTGGCTGCTGACGGCACCGGTGGCCGTACTGCTGGCGATCGTCGACTGGCGGGTGCGCCGCCTCCCGGACGTACTGACCCTCCCCCTGGCCGCGCTCCTCGCCCTGGCCCTCGGCCTCGCCGCCTGGTACGCCGGCGCGCCCGGCCCCTGGCTCCGCGCGCTGCTCGCGGGCGCCGCGCTCGCCACCGGCTACCTCGTCCTCCATCTCGCCAACCCGTCCGGCATCGGCCTGGGCGACGTCAAGCTCGCGATCGGGCTGGGGGTCGCCCTTGGGTGGTACGGCTGGCGCACGCTGATCACCGGGGGCGCGGCGGGGATCCTGCTGGGCGCCCTCTACGGCGCGGGACTGCTGCTCACCCGCCGCTCCGGCCGGAACACGACCATGCCCTTCGGCCCCTTCATGATCACCGGCGCTTTCTGCGGCCTCCTTCTGGGCGCCGCGGCGGCTCGCTGAGCCGGCGCGGCCCCCTCCCGCCGCCGTCCCGAGCCACGCCGAGAGCCCCCACGATGCACGAAGCACCCCTCTCGTGGGGTTATGGTGGAAACCCCCCCTCGGGCCGGTCCGTATCCCCCCCACGGACCGGCCCGCTTTTTTGCCCACCCCGGGCCGCCTCCGGAACCTGGCCGAAACTGGCTGAAAACCTGCGCCCACCGGCCCGGCGGGCATCCGCTCGGCTCGGGGCCTCAGCTCCGGCGGGCCCAGATGTTGACGCCCTCGGTGGTGCGCGCGAACGCGTCGATCTCGGCGAGCTCGTCATCCGTGATCTTGGGTCCGTCGAGGGCCGCCACATTGGCCTCCAACTGGGCGACGCTGCTGGCGCCGATCAGCGCCGAGGTCATCCGCTCGTCGCGCAGCACCCAGTTCAGCGCGAGCTGCGCCAGGGACTGGCCGCGGCGCCGGGCGATCTCGTCGAGGCCGCGCAGCCGGCGGACCACCTCCTCGGAGAGCAGGTTGGGGTCCAGGGACTTGCCCTGGGAGGCGCGCGAACCCTCGGGGATGCCGTTCAGGTACTTGTCGGTGAGCATCCCCTGTGCCAGCGGGGCGAAGGAGATGCAGCCCATGCCCTCGTCGGCCAGCGTGTCCAGCAGCCCGTCGTCCTCGATCCAGCGGTTGATCATCGAGTACGAGGGCTGGTGGATCAGCGGGCGCACGCCCATGCCGCGCAGCAGCCGGGCCGCCTCGCGGGTCTGCTCGGCGTTGTACGACGAGACGCCGACGTAGAGCGCCTTGCCCTGCTGGACGGCGGACGCCAGCGCGCCCATCGTCTCCTCCAGCGGGGTGTCCGGATCGAAGCGGTGCGAGTAGAAGATATCGACGTAATCGACACCCATCCGCTTCAGCGAGGTATCCAGCGAAGAGAGGAGATATTTCCGTGAGCCCCATTCGCCGTAAGGGCCGGGGTGCATCAGATATCCGGCCTTTGTCGAGAGAATGATCTCGTCGCGGTAGCCGCGGAAGTCCTGGGCGAAGATCTTGCCGAAGTTCAGCTCGGCGGACCCGGGCGGTGGACCGTAGTTGTTGGCCAGATCGAAGTGGGTGACTCCCAGGTCGAAGGCGCGGCGCAGGATGGCCCGCTGGGAGCTCAGGGTGCGGTCGTCCCCGAAGTTGTGCCAGAGTCCGAGGGAGATAGCGGGAAGTTTCAGGCCGCTGCGGCCGGTACGCCGGTACTCCATGGAGGCATAGCGTGAACCCGCGGCGCGGCAGTCGGTGCCAGTGGTCATGCTCATCTCCCTATCACGGACTTGTGACCTACCTGATTGGGCTGTTGAGACAGCCGAGAAGTAAAGTTGGCCCCTTAGGCGACGGGGGCGATCGGCACGGAGGGGCTGGACCACACATGCTGCGATCTTCCGGGATGCGCATCCCATATCCGCCTGCACTGCGCGATCTCGTCTACCGGCTGTACGCCCGCCGGGTGGAGGGACGCCTCGACCACAGCCAGGTGCCCAAGCACATCGGCGTCATCCTGGACGGCAACCGGCGCTGGGCGCGCGCCGACGGGCGGACCACCGAGCAGGGCCACCAGGCCGGCGCGGCCAAGATCGAGGAGCTGCTCGGCTGGTGCGCCGAGACCGACGTCGAGGTCGTCACGCTCTGGCTGCTGTCCACCGACAACCTCGACCGGCCCGAGGACGAGCTGACCCCGCTGCTGGGGATCATCGAGAACACGGTGCGCGACCTGGCGGCCGACGGCCGCTGGCGGGTGCACCACGTCGGCAACCGCGATCTGCTGCCGGACGCCACCCAGCGGGTGCTCAAGGAGTCCGAGCAGACCACGCTCGGCAACAAGGGCGTCCTGGTGAACGTCGCGGTCGGCTACGGCGGCCGGCAGGAGATCGCGGACGCGGTGCGGTCGCTGCTGCTGGAGCACGCCGAGCGCGGGACGTCCTTCGAGGAGCTGGCCGAGATCGTCGACATCGACCTGATCTCCGAGCACCTCTACACCCGCGGCCAGCCGGACCCGGACCTGGTGATCCGGACCAGCGGCGAGCAGCGGCTGTCGGGCTTCATGCTCTGGCAGAGCGCCCACTCGGAGTACTACTTCTGCGAGGTCTTCTGGCCGGCGTTCCGGAAGGTCGACTTCCTGCGCGCACTGCGCGACTACGCCGCCCGGCACCGGCGCTACGGCAACTAGGGCCTTTCCGACCCTGACCCTCGGACACACCCTGGGGCCTGTCCCCCCGCCCCGTCGGACAGGCCCCAGGACGGACTTCCGGACGCGTTCTGACGCCCACTCGGGCGGCTTCTCCCCGGGGTGGCGAGGACCCGCGGCCGGGCCGCTCGGCGCGGCTTCGCCCGCGTTCCCGCCGGTCAGCCGTCACCTGTAACCAAAGGTTCATCGAGCGTGCGTCATATGCCGTGGCATGGGCGCGGGGGTTCGAGGGAATATCCCTTGCAGGTCGGCGTCCGGAAACAAGCCATCGGGCGCCGCATCTCAGCGGACGGCATGGGGCCGTCCGCCCGGGAGGCCCTTTGCGCATCACGGAGGATCGTGCGTACCGCACGGACGACGCGAGGAGCCGGCGTTCGGCCCGCGCAGCGCGGCCAGAACCCGGTCCTGTCCCCGGCGACGTCGTCGCACCCCAACCTCATCCGAGGGGGTTCGTCCACCCGTGGTGAACAGCAAGAAGCGCCGTGAGAACGACCGGCGCACCTATGTCCTCGACACCAGCGTCCTGTTGGCGGATCCGGCCGCCATGTCCCGCTTCGACGAACACGAGGTGGTGCTGCCGGTCGTCGTGGTCACCGAGCTGGAGGCCAAACGGCACCACCCCGAGCTCGGCTACTTCGCGCGGCAGGCGCTGCGCAGGCTGGACGAGTACCGGGTGCAGTACGGGCGGCTCGACGCCCCCATCCCCATCGGGGAACTCGGCGGGACGCTCCGGGTCGAACTGAACCACTCCGACCCGGGACTGCTGCCCGCGGCCTTCCTGAACGGCCACAGCCGGCTGGGCGACAACGACTCGCGGATCCTCGCGGTCGCCCGCAACCTCCAGGCCGAGGGGTTCGACGTCACGGTCGTCTCCAAGGACCTGCCGATGCGCATCAAGGCGTCCTCGGTGGGGCTGCTGGCCGAGGAGTACCGCGCCGAGCTGGCGATCACCGACTCCGGCTGGACGGGCATGGCGGAACTGGCCGTCTCCGCCGAGCAGGTGGACGACCTCTTCGCCGCCGAGACCGCGCACCTACCGGGCGCATCCGAACTTCCGGTACATACGGGACTGGTGCTCCAGTCCGAGCGCGGCAAGGCGCTGGGCCGGGTCACGCCGGAGGGCGCGGTCCGGCTGGTGCGCGGCGACCGGGAGGCGTTCGGGATCCACGGCCGCAGCGCCGAGCAGCGGATCGCGCTGGATCTGCTGCTGGATCCGGAGGTCGGCATCGTGTCGATGGGCGGGCGGGCCGGCACCGGAAAATCGGCGCTGGCGCTGTGCGCCGGGCTGGAGGCGGTGCTGGAGCGCCGGCAGCACAGCAAGGTGATGGTGTTCCGTCCGCTGTACGCGGTCGGCGGACAGGAGCTGGGATACCTTCCGGGCAGCGAGGCGGAGAAGATGAGCCCCTGGGCTCAGGCCGTCTTCGACACGCTGTCCGCGGTGACCACCAAGGACGTCATCGAAGAGGTCGTCGGGCGCGGCATGTTGGAGGTTCTGCCGCTGACCCATATCCGCGGGCGGTCGCTGCACGACGCGTTCGTCATCGTGGACGAGGCCCAGTCGCTCGAACGGAACGTCCTTTTGACGGTTCTGTCCCGTATCGGCGCCAACTCCCGTGTCGTACTGACCCATGACGTCGCCCAGCGCGACAACCTCCGGGTCGGGCGGTACGACGGGGTGGTCGCCGTCGTCGAGAAGCTGAAGGGCCATCCGCTGTTCGCCCACGTCACGCTCAACCGCTCCGAGCGGTCGCCGATCGCGGCGCTGGTGACCGAAATGCTGGAGGACGGCAGGATCTGACCGGTTGTGAACACGGCGCCGCCCGGCGAAGCGAAGGAGCTTAGCCGGGCGGCGTTCGTCTGCGCTTGGATATCCGGAAATCCCGGGCGGTAAACGAGGTGTGAGCTTTCACACCCGGCAGAGAATTGATTCCCGGTAGCCCGTTCGGGCAGAGTCTGGGTCCTGTCAGGCCCCGCATACGGCCCAACAGCACCCTCCGGGGTGTAGTGGACGACCCGAACTTCATAGCGAGTTGCCGTATGCCGCCCGAGCACCACGCGGACCCCCCAGGGGGACGTACCGGGCCAGCGCCTCCCGTGGCCAGCCGGCTCCCCCGCTCAACAGGGGCCGGAACAAGGGGAGGCCAGCGCCAGGGGCACGATTGCGTCCGCGAGGTCACCTAAGCGGGCGATGCTGGAAGGAAAACGTGTGAGCCGGATCTCGGTCCGGGGATTCGCCGTGGCCTCCGCCACCGCGGTCACCACCGTCGGCGCCGTCGTCGGCGTCGCATCGGGCAGCCAGGCGTCGGTCGCCAACACCGAGGCCACCGCCGCCGACGCGACGATCGCCGACATCCCCGCAGGCCAGCAGGCCCAGGTGCAGACGGCTTCGCTGACGCAGCAGGCGGACACCGCCTCCACCCAGGCGGACGCGGCTGCGCTGAAGTCCGCGCAGGAGTCGGCCCGTAAGGCAGCCGCGGAAACCGCGCAGAGCAAGAAGGACGCCGCGGACCAGGCGAAGGCCAAGAAGGACGCCGAGCAGCGTGCGAAGGAGCAGGCCGCGTCCCGCTCCGCGGTGCGCGACGCCAGCGACTTCCTGACCAAGGCGTCCTACAGCATCGCCGAGACACAGGCGATGGCGCGCCAGATGATGGCCTCCGACCAGTTCCAGTGCTTCAGCCACATCGTGGACCACGAGTCCGGCTGGAACTACCGCGCCACCAACGCCGGCTCCGGTGCCTACGGCCTCGTGCAGGCGCTGCCGGGCTCGAAGATGTCCTCCGCGGGCTCCGACTGGCAGACCAACCCGGCCACCCAGATCAAGTGGGGCCTCAGCTACATGAACGACCGCTACGGCAGCCCCTGCGGCGCCTGGTCGTTCTGGCAGGCGAACAGCTGGTACTAGGCCGCCTGGCAGCTTCACAGCGCTCCGAAACCCCCGAACGCGACGCGTTCGGGGGTTTCGTGCATCCGGCACAGGTAACGTCGTGACGTCAGTTGTGCCGCAAGGGCGGGGAAGAGGAAGCGACATGTCCAGATTGCCTCAGTGGGTCGGTGGCCTAGGCGCCGGTCTGACGCGGCTCTCGCAGCGGTTGGAGGAGCAGCGCCGCCGCGCCGAGGCCGCGGGGGCCGACGTGCCGGACGACCTGCGGCCCACCGGGCCGGCGGGCGGCCTGGACGGGTACCGCGTAAGGGTGCCGGTGGAGGGCGAACCGGCGGACGGCCGGCGGGCCGGCACGCTCACCGCGACCCGGACGCGGCTGCCCGACGGATCCGACGGCGTACCGCGGCCCGGGACGGCGGAGACCGTGGAGACGGCGGAGGATGCGGAGCCGGTGGAGAGCGCCGCGCCCCGGCAGCCGGAGTCGGTCCCCGCGCCGCCCTCGTACGCCCCGGCCGTGGCCGCGCCCCCGGACCCGGTGGCGGCGGTGCCGTGGGGAGTCCGGGTCGCCGCCGAGGCCGGCTGGCGGCTGCTGGTGCTGGCCGGGACGCTGTGGGTGCTGGCGAAGGTGATCACCACCATCCAACTGGTGGTGCTGGCGTTCGTCGCGGCGCTGCTGATCACCGCGCTGCTCCAGCCGACCGTCGCCTGGCTGCGCCGGCGCAACGTGCCGCGCGGGCTGGCGACCGCGCTGACCTTCATCAGCGGCTTCGTCGTCATGGGGCTGGTCGGCTGGTTCGTGGTCTGGCAGGTCCAGGACAACATCGACTCGGTCTCCAGCCGCATCCAGGAGGGCATCACCGAGCTCAAGGGCTGGCTGCTGAGCGGCCCGTTCCATGTGACCGAGAGTCAGATCAACCACATCGCCAAGAACCTCCAGGACGCGGTCGGCGCCAACACCGAGGCCATAACGTCGGCCGGGCTGGAGGGCGTCACCGTCGTCCTCGAAGTGTTCACCGGCATCCTGCTGGCGATGTTCACCACGCTCTTCCTGCTCTACGACGGCCCGCGCATCTGGAACTGGCTGCTCAAGCTGGTCCCGGGCGCGGCCCGCGAGGGCGTGGCGGGCGCCGGCCCGCGGGCCTGGCGGACGCTCACCGCCTACATCCGCGGCACGGTCCTGGTGGCGCTGATCGACGCGTTCTTCATCGGCGTCGGCCTCTACTTCCTCGACGTGCCGCTCGCCGTGCCGCTCGCCGTCTTCATCTTCCTCTTCGCCTTCATCCCGCTGATCGGCGCGGTGGTCTCGGGCGCGCTGGCGTGCGTGGTCGCCCTGGTCACCCAGGGCGGCGGCGTCGCCCTGCTGGTGCTGGCGGTGGTGCTGGCCGTGAACCAGATCGAGAGCCATGTCCTCCAGCCGTTCATCCTCGGCCGGGCGGTGCGGGTCCATCCGCTCGCGGTGATCCTGTCCGTCGCCGCGGGCAGCCTGACCGCCGGTGTCGGCGGTGCGGTCGTGGCGGTGCCGCTGGTGGCCGTCACCAACACCGTGGTGGGCTATCTGCGTTCGTACTCCAGGGAGCAGGCGCTGCGGATGACGGTGCCGCCGCGGGGCGCGACGGCGATCGCGGTCGCGCCGACGCCCGCTCCGGTACGGACCGAACGGCGCCGGGAGGAGTAGCGCACGGCCGTCGGAACG
>NZ_JBNHIN010000012.1:71092-149301 GCF_050054615.1 Streptomyces sp. YGL11-2 | reverse complement strand
CCCGCGGACGCGATGTCCGCGGGGTTCCGCGCGTTGCGAGGGGTCCGCCGATTACTCGGCGAGCGCGGCCTCGGCGTCGAGGGTGGCGCCGACGGCCTGCAGGACGGCCGCGATCTTGACGGCCTCCTGGATCGTCTCGCGGTCGACACCGGCCTTGCGGAGCACCTGCTCGTGCGAGTCGAGGCACATCCCGCAGCCGTTGATGGCCGAGACGGCCAGCGACCACAGCTCGAAGTCGACCTTGTCCACGCCCGGGTTGCCGATGACGTTCATCCGCAGACCGGCGCGCAGGGTGCCGTACTCCGGGTCGGAGAGCAGGTGGCGCGTCCGGTAGAAGACGTTGTTCATCGCCATGATGGCGGCGGCCGACTTGGCGGCCGTGTACGCCTCGGCGGAGAGGTTCGCCTTCGCCTCGGGCTCCAGCTCGCGCAGCACCTTGGGGGAGCGCGAGGCGATGGCGCAGGCCAGCACCGTGCCCCACAGCTGCTGCTGCGGCAGAGCGGAGTTGCCGATCACCGAACCGAGGTTCAGCTTCAGGTCCTTGGCGTAGTCCGGAACGGCGGACTTGAGGTCATCGAGAGCCATGAGTGTCACTCACCGGCCAGCAGCGCGACCGCGTCCAGCGTGTCCTCGCCCTTGCTCCAGTTGCAGGGGCACAGCTCGTCGGTCTGGAGCGCGTCGAGGACCCGGAGGACCTCCTTGGGGTTACGGCCGACGGAGCCCGCGGTCACCATGGTGAACTGGATCTCGTTGTTCTGGTCGACGATGAAGACGGCGCGCTGCGCGAAGCCGTCCTCGCCCTCGATACCCAGGTCGCGCATCAGCTCGTGCTTGGAGTCGGCGAGCATCGGGAAGGGCAGGTCGGTCAGGTCCGGGTGGTCCTTGCGCCAGGCGTGGTGCACGAACTCGGAGTCGCCGGAGAAGCCCAGGATCTGCGCGTCACGGTCGGCGAACTCGTCGTTCAGCTTGCCGAACGCGGCGATCTCGGTCGGGCACACGAAGGTGAAGTCCTTGGGCCACGCGAAGACGATCTTCCACTTGCCCTCGTAGGTCTTGTGGTTGATCTGCTCGAATTCCTTGCCCTTCTCCAGCGAGACACAGGCAGTCAGGTCGAACTCGGGGAACTTGTCACCGACAGTGAGCACGCGCTCTCCTTGTTGCGAGAAAGTCCCTTGTGGGGTCTTTCTGTCTTTCTTTGAGGCTTGGACGGGTTCCACGGTGCCACAGCAGGCATTGATCAGGGAAATAGCTAGACTGGTAGATGTTGATCGGAGGTGGTTATCAGTGGCTTCCCCCACGAGCCCCGGCGGGCGGCCCCGCCAGCCCAGCCTCGCCCAGCTGCGGGCCTTCGCCGCGGTCGCCGAGCATCTGCACTTCCGGGAGGCGGCGGCCGACATCGGCATGAGCCAGCCCGCGCTGTCCGGCGCCGTCTCCGCACTGGAGGAGGCGCTCGGGGTGCAGCTTCTGGAGCGTACGACGCGCAAGGTGCTGCTCTCGCCGGCGGGGGAGCGGGTGGCGGCCCGCGCTCGTACGGTCCTGGACGCGGTCGGCGCCCTGATGGAGGAGGCGGAGGCGGCCCGCGCGCCCTTCACCGGCGTCCTGCGCCTCGGCGTCATCCCGACGGTCGCGCCGTATCTGTTGCCGACCGTGCTCCGCCTCGTCCACGACGCCTACCCCGCCCTGGACCTCCAGGTCCACGAGGAGCAGACCGCCTCGCTCCTCGACGGCCTGGCGCACGGGCGGCTCGACCTGCTGCTGCTCGCGGTCCCGCTGGGCGCCCCCCAGGTCACCGAACTCCCGCTCTTCGACGAGGACTTCGTCCTGGTCGCCCCCAAGGAGCACTGGCTCGGCGGGCGCGGCGACATCCCCCGCGAAGCGCTGAAGGAACTCGATCTGCTGCTGCTGGACGAAGGCCACTGCCTGCGCGACCAGGCGCTGGACATCTGCCGCGAAGCGGGCCGGGACGAGAACACCCCCGTGACGACCAGCGCGGCGGGCCTGTCCACACTCGTCCAACTGGTGGCCGGCGGGCTGGGCGTGACCCTGCTGCCGCGCACCGCGCTCCGGGTCGAGACCGCCCGCAACGACCGGCTGACCACCGGCTACTTCGCGGACCCGGCCCCGGCTCGCCGGATCGCCCTGGCGATGCGCAGCGGCTCGGCCCGCCAGCGCGAATTCGAGGAGTTCGCGGGGGCGTTGCGGGGGGCGCTGCGGGGGTTGCCGGTGCGGATGGTGAAGGGGTGAGGGTCAGCGGCGCGTGTTGCGGGGCCTGGCGTCATCCAGCACCTGCGTGACGTCCAGGGTGACTTCGGCACCGATGGATTCCGGGAGAGTGACCTTGTCCCCGGCTACGTGGATGCGGTGCATGGCGTAGCCGTCCTCCATGGGCTCGGTGAGGACGTGGAGGCGTTCGTGCTTCCGGTCGACGATCAGGTACACGGGAATCTTCGCCGCGCAGTAGGCGGCGACTTTGATGCGCAGGTCGTTGATGTCATTCCCGGATGTGATCTCAACGACCAAGCGGAACACCGCAGGGTCACAGCAGCCGTAATCGATGATGTGGTCCTGGGCATCAGCGTCTACGACAGCGAGATCCGGAATGGCGAAGTTCGCCGGGCCGTCCGGAAGCCAGAGGCCAAGACCCTCGACGATCTCCGTATCGCCGCCGTCCAGGCCCGCGGCGATGAACGGGCGCCTCAGGCGGCTCAGCCCCAGCGCGTGAGAGGGGTCTGGGAGTGGGGACCAGGTGAGGTCGCCTCCGAGGATCTCGATGCGGTAGCCCGGAAGCTGCTCCATGAGCCGGTCGGCCTGTTCGAGAAGCGTGAGCGGCTCGTGGCCAGGCATGTATGGGCGCTCGACGGCTGCTGCGGACATTGCATGCCTCCCGTGGGCTGGTGCCGAGACCATCGTCGTAGGCAGAGGCGGTCGCTCTCGTCTCGTACGACAAGCGTTCACCCGTACGGGGATCAGGCTCTCAAGGACGGGCCGCTTCGAGGATTGCTGCGACGTCGAGGGTGATCTCGGCGCCGATGGAGTCGGGGAGCGTGACCTGCTGGCCGGCGGCGTGGATCTGGTGGGCGCGGTACTCGTTGGCGAAGGGGTCGGTCAGGACGTGGATGCGCTCCTTGCGGCGGTCGACGATGACGTAGACCGGGATCTTGGCGATGGCGTAGGCGGCAACCTTCGTCTTGAGGTCGGTGGCGTAGTTGGACGACGTCACCTCCAACACCATGCGGAAGATGGCGGGGTCGTAGCAGTTGGCCTCGACGAGGTGGTCTCGGTAGTCGGCGTCCACGACGGCGAGGTCCGGAATGGCGTAGTCCTCGGGGCCGTCGGGGAGCCAGAGGCCGATTGCCTGGGCCACTTCTGTCTCTGCGTTGACCGCGGGCGCGAACGCGAAGGTGAGCTTGGTCAGTGAAACGGCGTGCGCGCCGTCGGCAGGCGGTGTCACGGTGAGGGATCCCCCGAGGATCTCGACGCGGTGCCCGGGCAGCAAGTGAGTGAGCTTCTCGGCTTCCTCAAGCAGACTCGGCAGTTTGCCCACATGAGGTCGTTCGACTGCTGCGGCAGACATGCGGTGCCTCCTGATGGCTGGTATCGAGGTCATCATCGTAGGCTCAGCCGCCCTCGTGCGGCCGGTCCGGCGCCGTTCACCCGTCCGTGATGGACCCGCCGCCCCGCCTCACTCCGTGCGCAGGCCCTCCGGCCGCATCATGCGCCACAGGGGCGGCAGGCTCAGGGCCGTGACGAAGAGGATGACCGCGGCGCCGATACCGGCCATGCCGGCGACCACCGGCCAGTCGACGGTGACGGTGCTGCCGATGATGACGAGCAGCAGCGTGCCCAGGGTCAGGCCGCAGGCCAGGGCGAGGGCCAGGCCCAGGAGCACCGGGAGCGTGGTCTGCCACAGGACGGACCAGCCGAGGGTGGCGCGGCGGGTGCCGTGGGCGTCGAGGGCGGAGAGCAGCCGGCGGCGTTCGTGGAGCTGCTCGACGGTGGAGATGATCAGGCCCGCGCCGATCAGCAGCAGGGTGGTCACGGCGCCGAGGAAGAGCGCGGTGCGGACGCCGTCGTACTGCCTGTCGTGCGGGTTGTCGACGGAGGAGGACTCGAACATCGACGGGTTGATGCGGGCCGCGGTGTTGCGGATGTGCTCGACGGCGTCGGGGGTGGCCCGGTCGAAGTCGACCCGCAGTTCCATGTCCGGGCTGCCGAGCCGGCCGGCGTCGAGGGCCGCCGGGGTGATCAGCAGGTCGTACTGGAAGGGGTGGGCGTCGGAGAGGTCGCGGGCCGGTGCCGGGCGGGCGGTCGGGGGGATCGTCCAGGGGCGGGGCGGGGTGGGCTCGCCGTAGCCGCGCGGGGGGTTGAGATCGACGGTGGCGCCGGGCGCGAGGCCGATGTCCCGGCTCGCCTCCCGGGCGGGTGTGGTGAGGAAGACCTCGCCGTCGCGGCAGGAGGGGAGGTGGGCGAGCCGGCCGAGTTCCGCGCAGCTGCCGAGGGCGACGGTCGCCGGGATGTCGCCGTTGGCGGCGGGCAGCCGGCCGACGCTGCCGACGACGGTGCCGCGGGCCTGGCTCACCCCGGGGGTGGCGCGCAGCGCGGTCAGCGCCTGCTGGGTCTGCTGCCAGCCGGCGGCATTGCCCCAGAAGCCGATCTGCGGGATCCGCCCTGACTTGGCGTAGGCGTCCTGGTAGCCGGCCTGCATGCCGGTCATCAGCATGTGGATCGCGATCGCGCCGGCCACCGCGACGGTGATGCCGCTGACCGCGCGGGTGGCCGAGCCGCTGCTCAACTGGAGGCGGCGGATCGCCAGTTGCCAGGGGACCGGGCCGCCGCGCAGCCGGCCGACGACCGCGTCGACCAGCCACGGCAGCAGCGCCGTGACACCGAAGAGCAGGAGTGTCGAACCGGCGGCGAGGTGGACGGTGTTGAGCGGGGTGTCGTGCCAGGGGTGTTCCCGGGTGAGCGGGAGCAGCAGCAGGACGCCGGCGACGGGGAGCAGCAGCCGCCACCACAGGCGGCGGCGGACGGGCGGGCGGTTGCGGACGATGCCGAGCGGTTCGACGGTGATGCCGCGCTGGGCGAGGAGGGTGACCAGGACCGCCGCCGCCGGGACGAGGAGCACGATCAGCGCGGCCGGCAGGGGGGCGGGGGTGACGTCCGCGGGGAAGACGTTGATGTCCCAGAGGGTGATCGCCGACGCCAGCCGCCGGGCCGCGAGGAACAGCGCGCCGCCGCCCAGCAGTCCCAGCAGGGCGCCGAACAGCGCCTCGCCGGAGGCGATCCGGCGGGTGGTGGGGACGTCGGCGCCGACCAGCCGGAGGGCGGCCAGCCGGCGTTCCCGGCGCTCGTTGCCGAAGCGTACGGAGGTGCCGATGAAGACCATCACCGGCGTCATCAGCGCCACACACGTCATGATCACCAGGACCACGGCGGGCGCCCGCAGCGGCTGCGGGTCCCAGTTCTTGCCGAAGTGGTCGACGCGGTAGCCGTCGGGTTCGTGCAGGGTGCCGCTCTGCGCGAGGTAGGTGAGTTCCCGGGGGCCCTGGAGGCCCTCGTCGCCGATCACTCCGGCGGTGGTGTAGTTCAGGCGCTCGCGCAGCAGGGTGCCCTCGGGGGAGGCCAGCAGCTCGTGCAGTGCCGGGGAGACCAGCATCCGGCCGGGGCCGGGGAGTTGGCGGATGCCGGGCGGTACGGGCGGGTGCGCGCCGTCCGGGCGGATCAGCCGGCCGCGGATCTGCTCGCCGTGGAACGTGGTGTTCGCCGAGGCGTAGAGCACGGTGTGGTCGCCGGCCTTCGGCGGGTGCTCCTGGCCGAGGTTCTCGCGGGCCTTCTCCCGGCCGTGCCAGGCGTCCATGAGCGTCGGCACGGAGGCGCCGATCAGCAGGACGGCCACGCCCAGGGCGACGCCGGCGGCCGTCAGGGCCGTACGGATCCAGCCCTCGCGGCCGCCGCCGGCCGCGAACCGCATCCCCATCGCGAGGTCGCGGGCCCAGGTGAGGGGGCCGGAACGCCGGGCGGCGGGCGGGAGGGAAGGCGCGGCGGGCGGCGGGGGAGCGGTGGGTGTCGAGGTGCCCCGCCCGCCGGCGGTGCCGGCTCCCGGGCGGAGCGGGCTCATATCCGGCCCGCCAGGTCCTTCACTCGGCCGTCGCGGACGACGATCTCGCGGTCCGAGTACGCCGCGACCCGGGCCTCGTGGGTGACCAGCACGACGGCCGCGCTGGTGTCCCGGGCGGCGTTGGTCA
The DNA here is from genome assembly GCF_050054615.1 of Streptomyces sp. YGL11-2. Classification (NCBI taxonomy): domain Bacteria; kingdom Bacillati; phylum Actinomycetota; class Actinomycetes; order Kitasatosporales; family Streptomycetaceae; genus Streptomyces; species Streptomyces sp. YGL11-2. The sequence continues at coordinate 143,056 of NZ_JBNHIN010000012.1, read as the reverse complement.
GCAGGGTCAGCACGCGCTCGCCGTTGAGCGAGTCCAGGGCGCCGGTCGGCTCGTCGGCGAAGATCACCCGGGGGCGGGTGGCCAGCGCGCGGGCGACCGCGACCCGCTGGCCCTGGCCGCCGGAGATCTCGCCGGGCCGCTGCCCGGCCGCGCCCTCGACCTCCAGCTGCTCCAGCCAGTCGCGGGCCTGCCGTTCGGCGTCCCGGCGCTTGGTGCCGTTCAGTCGCAGTGGCAGCGCGACGTTCTCCAGGCAGGTCAACTCCGGTACCAGCTGGCCGAATTGGAAGACGAACCCGAAGTCGGTACGGCGCAGCGCGCTGCGCTGGGCGTCGGTGAGTTCGGTCAGGGTGTGCGGGCCGTAGCGGACGGTGCCGCGATCCGGCGGGATGATGCCGGCGAGGCAGTGCAGCAGCGTGGACTTGCCGGAGCCGGACGGGCCCATGACGGCGACGACCTCGCCGGGGTGCACGGAGAAGTCCGCGCCGTCCAGGGCGGGTGTCGGCCCGTACGCCTTGGACAGCCCCTCCGCCGCGAGCAGGGAACCCTCGGGCGTCATGTACGGACCGCCTCCGCGAGCTTGTCCAGCCGGGCGGCGGTCAGCTCCAGCCAGCGCAGATCGGCTTCGAGGTGGAACAGCGCATGGTCGCAGATCAGCTGGTCGGCGAGGTCGCCGGAGCGCTTGCGCTCGGTCAGTGCGCGCATCAGCCGCAGATGCTCGGTGCGCTGGGTGTCGAGGAGTTCGGCGGCGTCCCGCTCGGTCAGCAGGGCCAGCACGATCTTGGTGTAGAGCGTCGACTGGAGGTACGGCTCGGGCTTCTCCGGGCGGGCCAGCCACTGGGCGACGTCGGTGACCCCGGCGTCCGTGATGGCGTACCGCTTGCGCTCCGGGCCCGCCCCGGCCTCGACGCCGTCCACCTCGACCAGGCCGTTCTTCAGCAGCCGGGACATCGTGGAGTAGACCTGCCCGTAATGCAGCGGGCGGTCCTGGCCGAAGTGCTCGTCGAAGGTCCGCTTGAGGTCGTAGCCATGGCGGGGGCCGGACTCCAGGAGGCCCAGCAGCGTATGACCGATTGACATGCGGACCACCTTACCCGGGGGTGTATCGCCGGTGTATACGCGCTGTGTATATGGCTGTGTATATGCAGGTGGAGGAGGGCGGGGCGCCCCCGCGCGCCCTCACCCGCCCCCGCCCCCGTGTCACTCCGTCCGCAGCCCGTCCGGCCGCATCATCCGCCACAGCGGCGGCAGGCTGAGCAGCGTCACCACCAGGACCAGCACGCCTCCGGCGGCGGTCAGCGGCCAGACCACCGACCAGTCGAAGGCGGTCTTCCCGGCGATGTGGAGCAGCGCCAGGCCGAGCCCGGCGCCGCCGGCCAGCGCCAGCGCCAGCCCCAGGGCGACCGGGACGGCGGTCTGCCACAGGACCGACCAGCCCAGCGTGGCGCGCCGGGTACCGAAGGCGACGAGGACGGACAGCAGTCGGCGGCGTTCGCGCAGCTGCTCCAGCATCGTCACCAGCATGCTGGCGGCGATCAGCGCCAGGGTCGCGACGGCCGCGGTCCGCAGGCCCTTCTGGACGCTGGCGAACTGCTTGTCGCGCTCCAGGTTCTGCACCGGGGAGACCCGCATGCCCGGGTCGATCCGGGCGGCGGTGTTCCGGACGTGCTCGACGGCGTCCGGCACCCCCGCGTCGATCTGGATCACCGCGCGGGCCGTCGGGTGGTCCAGCAGCTTCAGGTCCAGCGCGCCGGGGGTGGCGAAGACGCCGAAGGCCATCCGTCCCGTGGCGTCGGGACGGGAGTCGACCGTGCGGGCGGAGGCCGGGACGGTCCACAGCCGAGGGTCGGTCCGCCGGTCGCCGGCCTCGTCGTCCCAGGCGAAGTCCACCGTGGCGCCGGGCCGCGCGGTCTTGGCGAGGTAGTCGCCGTCGACCGCACCGGTGCTGTCCTTGACGATGAAGGCGTCGCCGTCCTTGCAGGAGCCGGTGTGCGCCAGTTCGGCCAGGGTGGCGCAGTCGCCGACGGTGAGCTGCGTGGACGGGCGGAAGTCCTCGCCCGGGCGGAGCGGGCCGGGCCGCGTGGCGGAGGCGTCGATGGTCGCCATGACGCGCCGGACGCCCTCGGTCGTACGGAACTCGCTGATCATCTTCCGGATCGTGGCGACATCGCGGGACGGCAGCGACGTATGGATCTGCGCCCGGCCGGAGTCCATGCCGGTGATCTTCATGAAGTCGCCCTGGATCGCGGAGAAGAACAGCTGGAGCGCGATCGCCCCGGCGACCGCGACGGTGATCCCGCTGACCGCGCGGGCCGCGGTGTCGCCGCTGAGCTGGAGCCGCCGCACGGCCAACTGCCAGGGCACCGGCCCGCCCCGCACGCGCGCCACAGCGGCGTCCACCGCCCACGGCAGCAGCAGCGCCACCCCGAGCAGGAACAGTGCCGCGCCGCCCGCGACCAGATACGGATCGACCCCGCCGCGGCCGACCTTGCCGTTGAGGAGCAGCAGCGCCAGCCCCGCCACCGGGAGCGGTAGCCGCCACCACAGCCGGCGACGGCGCCCCGTGCCGCTGCGGGCCACGCCCAGCGGCTCGATGTTCACCCGGCGCAGCGCGAGGAGCGTGACGGCGACCGCGGACAGCGGCACGGCGAGCAGCACCAGCGCGGCCAGCCCGGGGACCGGGGTCACATCGGACGGGAAGACGTTGATGTTCCAGACGGTGGCGCCGCCGACGAACTGCCGGGCCGACAGGAAGATCCCGGCCCCCACCAGCAGTCCGCACAGCGCCCCGAACAGCGCCTCGCCGGCCGCCGTCCGCCGGGTCATCCGGATGTCGGCGCCGATCAGCCGGAGCGCGGCCAGCCGCCGGTCGCGGCGCTCGCCGCCGAACCGGACCGCCGTGGCGATGAAGACGGCCACCGGCATCAGCAGCACCACGCAGCCGACGATCAACAGCGTCAGCATCAGCGGGTCCAGCGGGTCGGCCACATCGCGGGCGCCGAACCCGGCGGTCCGGTGACCCCCGTTCTCCGTGGTCAGCGTGGCACTGCCCGCGTAGTAGGCCAGCTCCCCCGGGCCGACCAGACCGGGCTCGCCGATGGTGCCGACGTCCTTGTAGGGCAGCCGCTCCCGGAGCAGCCGGCCCTCCGGCGAGCCGATGAGGTCGCGCAGCGCGGGGGAGACCACCATCTCGCCCGGTCCCGGCAGCGCGCCCGTCCCCGGCGGGACGGGCGCTTTGGCGCCGTCCGGCCGCAGCAGTCGTCCGCGTACCGGATCGCCCCGGAAGCTGGTGTCCACGTCGGCGGTGACCAGGGTCGCCGCCGACCGGTGTGCCGTGTCCGGCGGGTCGATCGGGAGCCGGGCGTCGCTGCGCTGCGCCCGGCTCTCCAGCATGGTCGGGATCGATGCCGCACCGAGCAGCAGCGTCACGCCCAGCCCCACGCCGAGTGCGGTCAGCAGGGTGCGGGTCCAGCCCTCGCGTCCGCCGCCGACGGCGAAGCGCATGCCCATTCCGAGGTCCCGGGCCCAGCCGCGCGGCCCGCCCCCGGCGGTCGTCGCCGTGTCCGTGCTCATGCCGTGCCCGCCATCTCCCGGGCGATCCCGTCCCGCACCACGACCTCCCGGTCGGCGTACGCGGCGACCCGGGACTCGTGGGTGACCAGTACGACGGCCGCGTCGGTGGCGCGCGCAGCGTCGGTGAGCAGGCCCATCACCCGCTCGCCGTTGAGCGAGTCCAGTGCGCCGGTCGGCTCGTCGGCGAAGACCACCCGCGGGTGGGGGGCCAGCGCGCGGGCGACCGCGACGCGCTGGCCCTGGCCGCCGGAGATCTCGCCGGGCCGCTGCGTCGCGACGCCGTCCACCTCCAGCCGCGCCAGCCAGTCGCGGGCCTGCCGTTCGGCGTCCCGGCGCTTGGTGCCGTTCAGCCGCAGTGGCAGCGCGACGTTCTCCAGGCAGGTCAACTCCGGCACCAGCTGGCCGAATTGGAAGACGAAGCCGAAGTCGGAGCGGCGCAGTGCGCTGCACCGGGAGTCGCCCAGCCCGGTGAGGACGTGGGTGCCGTACCGCACCGTGCCGGAGTCCGGGCGGATGATGCCGGCGAGACAGTGCAGCAGCGTGGACTTGCCGGAGCCGGACGGGCCCATGACGGCGACCACCTCGCCGGCGCGGATCGTGAAGTCCGCCCCGGCGAGCGCGGGCGTGGGCCCGTACGCCTTGTGCAGCGCGCGGGCTTCGAGCAGGGAACCGTCCGGGGTCATGTGCGGGCCTTTGGGAGTGCGGGCAGGGGGTGGCGTCGTAGCGACATGCCGAGCACTCTACACGAGGTGTATACGCACGATGTATAGTCGGGGTTCCCGGGGCGCCGGCGCCCCGGGGCCGTGGGTGCGGAAGGGCTCCGGCGCGGTCACTCCCCGGTGGATCCGTCCTCCGTGCGCGGCGCCTTGGGCGGTCGCCCCCGNCCCCCCCCCCCCCCCCCCCCCCCCCCCCCCCCCCCCCCCCCCCCCCCCCCCCCCCCCGGGGCCGTGGGTGCGGAAGGGCTCCGGCGCGGTCACTCCCCGGTGGATCCGTCCTCCGTGCGCGGCGCCTTGGGCGGTCGCCCCCGCCGCGCCGGCGCCCCGGCCCCCCGCGGTAGCCGCCCCGCGTCGGCCAGCGCCTTGCGGAGCAGGAACTCGATCTGCGCGTTGGTGCTGCGGAGTTCGTCGTTGGCCCAGCGGGTGAGCGCGTCGTGGATCAGCGGGTCGAGCCGCAGCAGCACCTGCTTGCGCTGCTGCGGCCGGCCGCCGGCGGGCCGCTCGGGGTCGGCGGGCCCCCCTGTGGAGCCTGTACTCACTGGTAGAGGGAGCCCGTGTTGAGGACCGGCTGGGCGGCCCGGTCGCCGCACAGCACCACCATCAGATTGCTGACCATGGCGGCCTTGCGCTCCTCGTCGAGTTCGACGATGCCCTGCTCGTTGATCCGCTCCAGGGCCGACTCGACCATGCCCACGGCGCCCTCGACGATCTGCTGGCGGGCCGCGACGATCGCGCCGGCCTGCTGCCGCTGGAGCATCGCGGAGGCGATCTCGGGGGCGTAGGCGAGGTGGCTGAAGCGGGTCTCGATGATCTGCACGCCGGCGGCCTGGACCCGCGCGGTCAGCTCCAGCGCCAGCTGATCGGTGATCTCCTCGGCGTTGCCGCGCAGCGACAGGCCGCCCTCGTCGTGGGCGTCGTAGGGGTACTCGATCGCGATGTGCCGGACGGCCGCCTCGGTCTGGGTGGCGACGAACTCCAGGAAGTCGTCGACCTCGAAGAGCGCCTGCGCGGTGTCCTCGACCTTCCAGACGACGATCGCGGCCAGCTCGATGGGGTTGCCGTAGGCGTCGTTGACCTTGAGGACCGCGGTCTCGTGGTTGCGCACCCGGGTGGAGATCCGGCGGGCGCTGGTGAGCGGGTTCACCCAGCGCAGGCCGTCGGTGCGGATGGTGCCGACGTACCGGCCGAAGAGCTGGATCACCCGAGCCTCGCCGGGCGCGACCATCTTCACGCCGGTCATGCAGAAGAGCGAGCCGACCAGCAGCACGACGCCGGCGATGACGGTCGGGACGGCGACGGCGTTGTTGCCGCCGTTGCCGATGACGCCGCCGACGGCGATCACCGCGACCCCCAGGGCGACGCCGAGGACGGTCAGCAGCAGGGCCAGGCCGCCGGGGATGCTGTTCGCGCTCCGCTCGCGGACCTGCGGGGCCGGCATCTCGGGGGCGTCGACGGTGTCCGCGGCCGCCCGGTCGGCCGGTGCGGAGCCGTGGGAGGTCGGTGTCGGATCGGGCATGAGGGTCCCCGTTTCTCAAGGAAGGCGCACCGCGCGGCGCGTGAGGTGCGCCGCAGTGCGCGCTTTCGCTGGTCTAGCAAAGTGATATCACTTTAACCCTTCGGCCTGGCCCGGTCCAGGCCCGTGCCGTGCGCCCCCCGGATGGTTGCGTCCCCGGCCCGTGCTGTATGTCACGTCGGGAAAAGCCTTGATCGATGAGGATTTGTTGACAGATGCGGTGTTAGCTTCGACAGCTGAGTTATCCGGGGGCGGAACGACTGGAGTTGCTGGAGCGATGGGCCGAGCGGACGCGAGACGGGCGCGGCAGGGGAGCGCCCGCCGGGGCAAACCGACACAGAAGAGGTCCGGCATACGCCGGTTCTTCACTTGGAAGAAGATCCTCGGGACGTTCCTCGGCGTCTGCCTGCTGGGCATCCTCGGCTTCATCGGCCTCTACCTGTACGTGGACATACCGGCCGGCAACAAGCAGGCCCACCTCCAGAGCAACGTCTTCAAGTACGCGGACGGCTCGGTCATGGCGCGGGCCGGCGCGGTCAACCGCGAGACCGTCCCGCTCAGCCGGATCCCGAAGGACGTCCAGCACACCTTCGTCGCCGCCGAGAACAAGACCTTCTACCAGGACTCCGGCGTCGACCTGAAGGGCACCCTCCGCGGCGTCCTGAACACCCTCCGGGGCCAGGGCAAGCAGGGTGGCTCGACGATCACCCAGCAGTACGTCAAGAACTACTACCTGAGCCAGGAGCAGACGGTCTCCCGCAAGCTCCAGGAGATCGTCATCTCCCTCAAGGTGGACCAGAAGTACTCCAAGGACACGATCCTCGCCGGCTACATCAACACCAGCTACTACGGCCGCGGCGCCTACGGCATCCAGGCCGCCGCGCAGGCGTACTACGGCGTGGACGTCGACAAGCTCACCGTCTCCCAGGGCGCCTACCTCGCCTCGCTGCTCCAGGCGCCGAGCCAGTACGACTGGGCCACCGCGAGCGACGCCGGCAAGCAGCGGGTCAAGGACCGCTGGGCGTACACGCTCAACAACATGGTCGAGATGAAGTGGCTGTCGCCCGATGACCGCGCCAAGCAGAAGTTCGAGATACCCAAGCCGCCCAAGCCGCTGCCCGGCCTGACCGGCCAGACCAGCTACCTCGTCGCCGAGGCCAAGAAGGAGCTCTTCGCCCAGGGCGTCGACGAGACCGAGTTCGAGGCCGGCGGCTGGACCGTCACCCTCGGCATCGAGAAGGACAAGCAGAAGGCGCTGGAGCAGGCGGTCAAGCGCAAGCTGACCGACGACCTCGAACCCAAGACGCGCTCGGTCGACGCGGCCGCCCAGCTCGGCGCCACCTCGGTGGACCCGAAGACCGGCTACGTCGTCGCGATGTACGGCGGCGCCGGCTACCCGAAGCACTACACCGACAACGCGACCCGCGAGGACTACCAGGCGGCCTCCACCTTCAAGCCGCTGATCCTGGCGTCCGCCATGGAGAACCACGCACAGACCCAGGGCGGCGTCCCGATCACCCCGAACGCGATCTACGACGGCCACAACCGCCGTCCGGTCGTCGGCGGCACCATCCCCTTCGCGCCGCCCAACGAGGACGAGCACGAGTACGGGAAGATCACCGTCCAGACGGCCACCAACAACTCCGTCAACGCGGTCTTCGCGCAGATGGGCGCCGACGTCGGCCTGGACAAGGTCAAGCAGACCGCGGTCAGCCTGGGCCTGAACGGCTCCAGGATGGACGTCAAGCCCGCCATGACCCTGGGCACCATGGGCGCCAGCCCGATCCAGATGGCCGGCGCGTACGCGACCCTCGACAACCACGGCATGAAGGTCACCCCGACCCTGGTCATGAAGGCGGTGCACAGCACGAACGGCACCGACAAGAGCGTCTCGCTGAAGAACCCGATCGGCGACCAGGTCCTGTCCCGCAGGACGGCCGACACCGTCACCTCCGTGCTGACCGGCGTGGTCAACGACGGCACCGCGTCGGACGCCGTGAAGAACACCTCGTACAAGGCGGCGGGCAAGACCGGTACCTCCGACGACAACAAGTCGGCCTGGTTCGTGGGCTACACGCCCAAGCTGGTCACCGCGGTCGGCATGTTCGGCGAGGCCCCGACCGGCGGCGCCCAGGTCTCCCTGAAGGGCACCGGAGGCGGCGGCCGGGTCAACGGCGGCGGCTACCCGGCGCGGGTGTGGGCCGACTACACCCAGAGCGCGCTGGGCGACAGCGGCGCCGGCGAGTTCGACCTGGAGACGGACCTCGGCGCCGGGGTGCCCCCGACGCCCACGCCGACGCCCAGCCACATCCCCTCGGCGACGCCGAGCCCCACGCCCAGCCACACGCCGTCCGGCACCCCGACGCCGTCCGGCTCCCCGTCGAGCAGCGAGTCCGGCCGTCCGACGGGCCGCCCGACGCCGACCGGCGGCACCTCCGGCCCGCCGAACGGCGGCACCAACGGCACCGGCGGGGCCAACGGGATCGGCGGCGGCAACGGCACCGGCGGGAACGGCACCCCCGGCGGCGCCACCGGGAACAACGGCGGCAACCCCGTGCCGAACAACTTCGGCGGCTGACGCCCGCCCCGTCGCGGCACACCGCGGCCCCCACCCGTCCGGGTGGGGGCCGCGGTGCCGTGCTGCGGTGCTGTGCGGGAGGGCGGTCAGCCGCCGTTGACCTTGGCGGCGATCCGGTCGCCCACGTTCTTGTCGATGTTGCGCCAGTACTGGAGCGCCCGGTCCAGCACCGGCCGGCTCACCCCGTTCCGCAGGTGCCCGGCGACGTTGCCGACCAGCCGCTCCCGGGCCGCGTCGTCCAGGACGCTGCGGACCATGGTCCCCGGCTGCCCGAAGTCGTCGTCGTCGCTCCGCAGGGTGTACGCGTGCCGCACCATCTCGCCGCTGCTCTCCCAGCCCGCCGGCTCCCCGAAGTTCGCGGTGTCGGCCGCCGGGCCGCCGTAGGAGTTCGGGGCGTACGGCCGGGCCGTGCTCGACGGGTCGAAGCGCATCGGGCCGTCCTTGGCGTACGAGTGGACGGGCACATGCGCCCGGTTGGGCGGCAGCTGCGCGTAGTTCGGGCCGATCCGGTACCGGTGGGTGTCCGGGTACGAGAAGAGCCGGCCGAGCAGCATCTTGTCCGGGGACGGGCCGATGCCCGGCACCATGTTGGACGGCTCGAACGCGGCCTGCTCGACGTGGATGAAGTAGTCCTCCGGGTTCCTGTCGAGCGTCATCCGGCCGACCTCGATCAGCGGGTAGTCGCCGTGCGGCCACACCTTGGTCAGGTCGAACGGGTTGAAGCGGTAGTCCACGGCGTCCGCGAACGGCATGACCTGCACGTACAGCGTCCACGACGGCGCGTTCCCGCTGTCGATCGCCTCGTACAGATCGCGCCGGTGGCAGTCCGCGTCCTCGCCGGCGATCCGGTCCGCGTCCTCCTGGGTGAGGAAGTCGATGCCCTGGTCGGTCTTGAAGTGGTACTTGATCCAGAACTTCTCGCCGCCGGCGTTGACCCACATGTAGGTGTGCGAGCCGTACCCGTTCATGTGGCGGTAGGTCTTCGGGATGCCGCGGTCGCCCATCAGCCAGGTGACCATGTGGGCCGACTCCGGCGACAGCGTCCAGAAGTCCCACTGCATGTCGTTGTCGCGCAGCCCGTTCTCCGGGCGGCGCTTCTGGGAGCGGATGAAGTCCTGGAACTTGATCGTGTCCCGTACGAAGAAGATCGGCGTGTTGTTGCCCACCAGGTCGTAATTGCCGTGCTCGGTATAGAACTTGAGGGCGAAGCCGCGCGGGTCGCGCCAGGTGTCCGGGGAGCCCTGCTCGCCCGCGACGGTCGAGAAGCGGGCCAGCATCTCCGTGGTCTTCCCCGGCTGGAAGAGATCCGCCTTGGTGAACTGGCTGACGTCGTTGGTGACCTTGAAGAATCCGTACGCGCCGCTGCCCTTGGCGTGCACCACCCGCTCGGGGACCCGTTCGCGGTTGAACTGGGCCATCTTCTCGATGAGGTAGTGGTCATGGAGCAGGATGGGGCCGTCCGGACTCACGGTGAGCGAGTGCTCGTCGCTCTCCACCGGGATACCGGTGTTGCTCGTTGTGCGGGGGACGTTCTGGGCGGTGCTGGTCATTGGAGGAGTGCCTCCCGTTCGATGACTGGCCGTGGGGGCGGGGAGCAGGGGTGAATTGCCTCTTCAATCCCTTTTGCCCCCACCCAAGCAGTCAACGCCGTCCGCGGCATGTCGGCAAGGGCGAAAGGGGCCGCGGGTCCGCAAAGCCAGGGACCCCGCCCGGTCCGGACGGGGTCCCTGCTCACGGAGCGGCGGCGCGGGTCAGCCGCGCGGTGCCCCCGGCGGCATCGACAGCTCGAACCAGACGACCTTGCCCATGCTCAGCCGGGTCGCACCCCAGCGCCGCGCCATCCGGTTGACCAGGTAGAGCCCGCGACCGCCCTCGTCGGACGGCCGGGCCTGGCGCAGCCGCGGCAGCTGCGGCACGTCGTCGCCGACCTCGCAGCGCAGGACGTCCGTGCGCAGCAGCCGCAGCGTCACCGGCCGCTCCGCGTACCGCACCGCGTTCGTGACCACCTCGCTCACCAGCAGCTCCAGCTGATCGGTCAGCTCCTCCAGACCCCAGCGCGCCAGCGCCCGGCGGGCCAGCCGGCGCGCCTGCCCGGCCGTCTGCGCCTTCGGGTCCAGATACCAGTACGCGACATCGCTCGGCGCGATCCCGTCGAACCGGGCCGCCAGCAGCGCGATGTCGTCATCGCGGTCGCCGGGCCCCAGCATGTCCAGCACCTCGTCGCACATCGGCTCCAGCGGCGGCGGATTGGGACCGGTCAGCCGGGCCGTCTCGGCCAGCCGCTCCCGCAGTTGCTCGATACCGGTCCACACGTCCCGGATCCGCGACTCGACCAGACCGTCCGTGTACAGCACGAGGGTGGCGCCCGCCGGGGCGTCCAGCTCCACCGCCTCGAAGTCCACCCCGCCGACCCCGATCGGCGCCCCGGACGGCACCCGCAGCACCTCCGCACGCCCGCCGCGGTGCAGCATCACCGGCGGCGGATGCCCGGCGTTGGCGATGGTGATCCGGTGCGCCACCGGGTCGTACACCGCGTACAGGCACGTCGCCATCCGGTCCGTGCCCAGCCGCTGGGCCTGCTCGTCGAGATGGTGCAGCACCTCCTGCGGCGGCAGGTCCAGCCCCGCCAGCGTCTGCGCTGTCGTCCGCAGCTGGCCCATGATCGCCGCCGAGGTCATCGAGTGCCCCATGACGTCGCCGACCACCAGCGCCACCCGGCTGCCCGGCAGCGGGATCGCGTCGTACCAGTCGCCGCCCACCCGGGCCGTCTCCGCGGCCGGCAGATAGCGGCTGGCGAGCCGGACGCCGGTCGGCTGCGGCAGCGAGTCCGGCAGCATGGTGCGCTGCAGCGCGTCGGCGATGTACGCCTCCCGGCCGTAGAGCACCGCCTTGTCCACGCCCAGCGCCGTGTGCGTCGCCAGCTGCGCCGCCACCAGCAGATCGTCCGGCTCGAACGCCGGCCGGTCCGGGCGGCGCAGGAACACCGCGGCCCCGATCACCCGCCGGCGTCCGCGCAGCGGCGCCAGGATCACCCGGTGGCCGCCCGGCAGCCGGGTGTCCGGCCCCAGCAGCTCGGGCAGCGCGGTCCGCGCCGCCTGGGCCTCACCGAACAGCGGGCGCACCCCGCGCAGCACCTCGGCCAGCGGCCCGCCCGGACGCACCTCCGACAGCTCCGCCGCCGTACCGCCCATCGCGGGCCCCAGATCCGGCTGCGCGGGCAGCACCGGCAGCCGCAGCCCGTTGGTGTCCGGCTCCTCCGGGATCCGGTCGGTACGCCGCAGCCGCAGCACCACCGGGCCGGTAGGCCGCTCGTCGCCCACCGGCAGCGGATCGCGCAGATACACCAGGATCGCGTCGGCGAACGTCGGCACCGTCGCCCGGCACAGCCCCAGCACGATCTCGTCCAGATCGATACCGCGGGCGATCCGCCGGGTCGCCGCCCCGATGAACCGCAGCCGGTCACCGCTCGCCTGCCGGGCCGCGGCTGTCTCCTGGGTCTCCCTGCTCTCGCCCGGATGCGCCGAACGCGCCGGCGGCACCGTCGGCGGCTCCGGCGCCCCTGCGGCCTGCGCCCCCTCGCCGTCCGGCCGCGGGCGCTGCTGCCGGTGCCCCGGCTCGTCGCCCGGCACGCCTCCCGGCCGCCCGTCAGCGGGCATGGCCACCTCCCCGTACGAGTCGTACGACCCGCCGTACGAGCCCCCGTACGACGCGCCGTAAGAACTGTCGCGGGCATCGCCGTACGCCCGCGAGGCGTCACCGGCCGGACCGTGGTCCGCGGCCGGCTCGGCGTCCCCCCGCGTGGCTCCCTGGCCGTCCGGCGGACCCGCGGAGGCGGTGGCGGAACGGTCACCGCCGATGCCGATGTCGTCCCCGCCGCGCACCGCGAAGCCCGCCCCCGGCACCGGGACGAACCCGGTGGCGGCGGGCTGCTGCAGGGCGCTGCGCGGATCCGGTACGCCGCCGGGCGGCGCCGTCCCGGCCGTCCCCGCGGAAGGGGACGCCGAGGGCGCGGCGGTCGGGGCCGACCGCCGCGATTCGTGGGAGGTGGGATGCTCCGTCACGCGTGGGATTCCATCCGTCCGGGGCTGGCGCCTACGCGCCGCGTTCCGGGCGCGCCACTCGGGCGGGCGCGCCTGACGCGGTGCGGGTCAAGCGCGTCGCAGGTGCATAAAGAGCTGGATTTCCGGTGGTACGTCCGTACTCGCCGGGGCATACGCATACGAGTCCTCCCCGACGACATCGAATCCCGCGTCGCGCACGACCCGGCGCAGGTCGTCCCGCAGGTATCCCGATACCCGGATCGACTTGCCCAGGAACGGAATGGTGAAGTCGTCGACATCCGCCTCGACCATTGCCAGGGCCATCAGCCCCTCAGGACGCAGCAGATCATGCAGCATGCCCAGCGCGTAAGGGATTTCCGCACGAGGCATCATCAAGAGCGAGAAATAGGCGGCGATTCCGTCGAAGGAACCGGCACCGCCGAGCCGGCCACCGCGCAGATCCGCGATGTCCAGCCGGTGGAATTCGGCGCCCGGGACGTTGTCCCGGGCCAGTTTGACCATGGTGGGGGAGAGGTCGATTCCCACGACCCGGTGGCCGGCGCCGGACAGTTGACGGGCAGTCGGCAGGCCCGTGCCGCAGCCCGCGTCCAGGATCCGTGCCCCGGCGGGCAGCGCACCGGCCAGCCAGTCGCCGGAAGCGATCTGCCCGTCCTTGTGCGGAAAGGCCGCTTCGTATGCGTCGCCGATCGCGTCGAACGCCTCGGCCTGCCCGGCTCTGTCCAGTGCTAACCGGTTCAGTCCCTCGTACGCGTCGTAGCTTGTCGCGCTCACGATCTCGCCCCTCCTGCGACCGCGGTCAAGTTCGTTTCCCCGTTCTGGAGTTGCGCCTGTGCAGTCTTGCGGAGGACGATCCTACGTTTGAAGACCCAGGGCGCAGCAAGGGGGCTGGGTACCGCTTCTCGCGGGGCGGGAAACAGCATTGCCCATAGGCGCACCTTTCCACCGTTCGCCCCCTTCACTCGCTTCAATCTCCTCTTTTCCCGTTTGCTACCTCACGAGAGCAAACGATCGGGTGGCCGGTCCCAGTTCTCCGGCAGCTCCGGAACACCCCAGGCCGGATCGGGCCGCCAGTCCTCCCAGCCGTCGGAGAACGGCCCGGCCCACGCCGCGATCTGTGCGACCGCGGCGCGCCCGGCGGATCTGACGGCGTCCGCCTGTGCGTCCGTCACCAGCCCGTCCCGCCGCGCCTGGGCGAACTCGTCCTCGTCCCGCCACTCCCAATGCCGGTCCGGATAGACGCAGATGTCCAGGAAATGGTCGAGTGAGTCGATTCCGCCCGCCCAACGGCGGCGCGGCTCCTCCAGATTGACGTACCAGTTCTTGAAGTGCCAGCCGCGCTCCCAGAACAGCCACACCGACCAGGGATCGCCCGGCCGGGCCAGCTTCAGCACACCGTTGCCGAACCACTGGTCGCGGACGGTGCGCCGCGGTGTGGTGTAGCGGGTGGCCAACGGCTCGCGGTGCACCGGCGTCCCGTCGGCGAGCGCCGGCTTGATGCAGTGCGTGCCCGGCGCCATCCACACCGCGAGCAACTCCTCGGTGTCCTGCACGACGGTCACCGGACGACAGATGTGGAACCGGTCGGCCTCGGCGTTGTCCCGGTAGCGCCACAGGACGTGGTCCCCCGGCGCCCAGCGCCCCGGTACCGCCGGTCGCCCCGCCCCGGCCGCCGTCGCACCTCTGCCGGCCGCTTCGCCTTCCGTCGTCTCCACCATGTCCGCCGTCATGAGCAGATCTTAGGCGCGGTGCGTTACGCGCGTGGTGACATGCGTCGCACCCGCGGTTACGGACGGGGCACAGGCCGGACGTGGGACAGCCCACGGGATCGTCGGCTCGCCCCTACGGACGGGTCATGCGCAACACGTCCAGTGCCTCGTCGAGTTGTTCCTCCGTCAGCAGCCCCCGCTCGACATAGCCGCCCTCGATGACCACCTCGCGGATCGTCTTCCGCTCCGCCAGCGACCGCTTGGCCACCTTCGCGGCCTCCTCGTACCCCAGGTACCTGTTCAGCGGCGTCACCACCGACGGCGACGACTCGGCGTACTCCCGGGCCCGTTCCACGTTCGCCGTGATGCCGTCCACCGTCCGGTCCGCCAGCAGCCGCGAGACGTTCGCGAGCAGCCGGATCGACTCCAGCACGTTCCGCGCGATGACCGGCAGCATCACGTTCAGCTCGAAGTTGCCGGCCGCCCCGGCCGCCGCCACCGTCGCGTCATTGCCGGTGACCTGCGCGGCGACCATCAGCACCGCCTCCGGAATAACGGGATTGACCTTCCCCGGCATGATCGACGACCCCGGCTGGAGGTCCGGCAGACCGATCTCCGCGAGCCCGGTGCGCGGCCCCGACGCCATCCACCGCAGATCGTTCGCGATCTTCGTCAGCCCGACCGCGATCGTCCGCAGTTGCCCGCTCGTCTCCACGATCCCGTCCCGCGCCCCCTGCGCCTCGAAGTGGTTGCGCGCCTCCGTCAGCGGCAGCCCCGTCGCCCGCGCCACCTCCGCGATCACCGCGGCCGAGAACCCCGGCGGAGTGTTGATCCCGGTCCCCACCGCCGTGCCCCCGAGCGGCAGTTCGGCCAGCCGCGGCAGCGACACTCGCAGCCGCTCGACGCCGTACCGCACCTGCGCGGCGTACCCCCCGAACTCCTGCCCCAGCGTCACCGGCGTCGCATCCATCAGATGCGTCCGCCCCGACTTCACCACCGCGGCGAACTCCTCCGCCTTCCGCTCCAGCGCCGCCGCCAGATGCTCCAGCCCCGGAATCAGATCGTTCAGCACCGCCGACGTCGCCGCGATGTGAATCGACGACGGGAACACGTCGTTCGACGACTGGCTCGCGTTGACATGGTCATTGGGGTGCACGTCCTTCCCCAGCCGCTCACTCGCCAGCGTCGCGATGACCTCATTGGCATTCATGTTCGACGACGTCCCCGACCCGGTCTGGAACACGTCGATCGGGAAGTCCTCGTCCCAGCGCCCCTCGGCCACCTCCGCTGCGGCCTCCGCGATCGCCCCCGCGACCTCCTTGCCCAGCACCCCCAGCTCGGCGTTGACGACCGCCGCCGCCCCCTTGATCCGCGCCAGCGCCTCGATGTGCGCCCGCTCCAGCCGCTGCCCGGAAATCGGGAAGTTCTCCACGGCACGCTGCGTCTGCGCCCGCCACTTGGCATGCGCGGGCACCCGCACCTCACCCATCGAGTCGTGCTCGATCCTGTACGCGCTGTTTTCACTCATGCCTATGACAGTGCCCGAGATCGCCGATCTGTTCCCGGGCCTGGTGCTTTGTCACCTGCCTGCGGGGTGCGGCCCGGGGGGCGTCAGCCCTTCAGGGTGCGTATGAAGGCGGTCCAGGAGCCGGTGGGGAAGATCAGGGCGGGACCCTGCGGGGCCTTCGAGTCACGGACGGGAACCATACCGGCGCTGCCGTCCGCCACCTCGACGCAGTTGCCACCGGCCTGATTGCTGTAGCTGGACCTGCGCCACGCGGCGGCGCTCAGATCGGGACGGGACGCGCTCACCACGATAGGTGCCCTCCATTGCGGATCGGATTACGTCGAGCGACATATTCGGCGGCAGGGCCAGTACTCCGAGTCGGTCGTAGGCCACACGGTACGTCTTCACTTCCTCTGGTTCCTCGATGAGTTGGCCGTAGTCGGCGCCTTCGAGATAGGCCGCATCGCAGCCGTCCGGCATGGACAGCACCGTGAGCGATCCGCCCATCGCCTCGTGCTTGCCGCTGCTGAACGGCAGGACCTGCACCGTGATGCACGGATTGTCCGCCGTCTCCAGCAGGCGCGCGAACTGCGCCCGCATCACGGCCGGCTTTCCGACCGGACGCACCAGCACGGCCTCGTCAAGGACGACCGAAAGCTCAGGGCAGTCGGGCGGTTCCAAACGAGCCTGTCTCCCTAGCCGAGCGGCTACTCGCTCCTCCAACTGCTCCTCCGAGGGAAGTGTGCGGTCGAGGCTCAGCAAGTCCCGTGCGTATTCCTCGGTCTGCAAGAGGCCGGGGACCACGGCAGCCGCGTACTCACGAATGACCACCGCCCGCTCCGCCAGCGCCATGAACTTCCGCGACCAGTCTGGAAACATCTCCCGGTACACATACGGCCACAGGTCGACGAGCAATCCATCCGCCCCCACCGCCGCATCCAGCGCCCGCGCCAGCTCCAGCGTCGGCTTGGCGCCCGTGCACCGCTCGACCTGATTGATGCGCGTGCTGTGCGTCCGCACCGCCTCGCCGAGCGCGGTCTGCGTCAGCCCGGCGGCGAGCCGCAGCTTCCGCAGCCGTGTCCCGAACAACGCGGCCATGGATGACGCCGGATCAATCTCCCTGCGCACGGCCTCACTTCCTTCCCCTTCCCGCGGCTTACGGCTGAAGGAATCAGTTCTCACTCCCTTCCCAAGGTTACGTCGCAGGGTGACGATGGGAACACGGAACGTAGCAATCCGCTGGAAGTTGAGGGGATCCCACGACGGATCCCGGCAGTCGCCCTCGTGACTACCGGGAGCGTCAACTCCCCACCGAGCACCACAGGAGCGTCTCTCATGGATTTGAGCGCCGGCCACACATCGCCCGGCCCGCGATCCCGGCATTCGCTGATGACCTTGCGCGTCTACAAGACGACCCGCGACGGCGTCGTCATCCAGGAACGCGCCCAGATCCACGTCGTGGCCAGCGACCGCCTCGACCTCTACGGCCTCTCCCACGCGTGGCCGCCGTGCGCTTGTCCTCGCCACAAGGGGTGTTAGAGCCGAGGTGGCGGAGCCGGCGGAGGCACCGGGAACCGGGCCGTCTGCTGCCGCCGGAAGTCCTCCAACAAGCGCAGATTCTTCTCGTGTACGCGTCGTGTGCAGCGGGGAGTGAGCGCGGCCATCGCCAGCCACAGGAGGCCGACGACAGAGGGGACGGCACTGCCCGCTGCCGTTCGAGCGCTCCCCGCCATCGCGAAGCACGCGAGGGCCACCAGGACGAACACCGCTGCTGCCAGGCCCGGGGACGCCGTTTCGCATGCCTTGGCGGTCCGTGCCGCCCGCGCCGCCCGCAACGGTGTCATCAGGGACGGGCTCAGGGGCTGCGCCGTCGGCCAGGGCTGCGCGGTCACGGCACCCCAACTGCCCGCGGCCCGCACCCGGTCCAGGGCTGCCTGGGCACGTTGACGGGCCGGCGGGCTGTCGTCGCGGACGTACCGCAGACGAATCTGTCCGCGCCCGTACGGTTCCTCCGCGCCGAGTGTGTAGCCCAGTTCCGTGGCGACCCAGGTGATGCGGTCGGCCCGGTGCGTTGTCAGACCGGTGAGGATGAACTCGACGGATGCCCGCCCGTCGAAACACGCTGCTGTCGCATCCGCGCCGTTCGGCGTCCTCACGTGGGAAGTTCCTTATCCGAACGCGGATGGGCCCTTGTGATTCTCATGTGCTGCATCGGCAGGGCTCCCCGCTCCTCCATCGTCTTCGCGAGCGCGAGCTCTGCCCTCCTGAGGGCACTTCCCCCGGGATCCGGAGAGCCGGCGTCTGCCCCTGGCTGGTTTTCCAGCCGTGCGGAAAGGTGCTTCATGGCGCGTATTCCAGCCCGCGGCAGGCAGGAAACCGAGTTCCGCGAGAATGTGACGAAACGTTGACGGCCGCCACCCGCGCGCTGCGGGTGGCGGCCGTGAACCGTACCGTCCGGAACGTTACTTGGGATTCCGGGAGGCTATGCCGGGGCCTTACGCGCCATGCCGTACCGGAATGCTGGTGAACGTCGGGGCCGGGGCCGGGTCCTGGAAGAAGTCGTGGCCCTTGTCGTCGACGACGATGAAGGCGGGGAAGTCTTCCACCTCGATCTTCCAGACGGCTTCCATGCCGAGTTCTTCGTATTCGAGGACCTCGACCTTCTTGATGCAGTCCTGGGCCAGGCGGGCCGCCGGGCCGCCGATGGAGCCGAGGTAGAAGCCGCCGTGCGCGGCGCAGGCGTCGGTGACCTGCTGGGAGCGGTTGCCCTTGGCGAGCATGATCTTGGAGCCGCCGGCGGCCTGGAACTGCTCGACGTACGCGTCCATCCGGCCGGCGGTGGTCGGGCCGAAGGAGCCGGAGGCGTAGCCCTCGGGGGTCTTGGCCGGGCCGGCGTAGTAGACCGGGTGGTCCTTGAGGTACTGCGGCATCTCCTCGCCCGCGTCCAGCCGTTCCTTGATCTTGGCGTGGGCGATGTCGCGGGCGACGACCAGGGTGCCGGTGAGGGAGAGGCGGGTCTTGACCGGGTGCCTGGTCAGCTCGGCGAGCATGTCGGCCATGGGCTGGTCGAGGTCGATGGCGACCGCGTCGAGGTCCGGGCCGGCGCCCTCGGTCAGCTCCTCCTCGGTGGTCTCGGGGAGGAAGCGCGCCGGGTCGGTCTCCAGCTGCTCCAGGAAGACGCCCTCGGCGGTGATCTTCGCGACGGCCTGGCGGTCGGCGGAGCAGGAGACCGCGATGGCGACCGGGCAGGACGCGCCGTGGCGCGGCAGCCGGACGACGCGGACGTCGTGGCAGAAGTACTTGCCGCCGAACTGGGCGCCGATGCCGATCTTCTGGGTCAGCTCGAAGACCTTCTCCTCCAGCTCCGTGTCGCGGAAGCCGTGGCCGGTCGGCGAGCCCTCGGTGGGCAGCTCGTCCAGGTAGTGCGCGGAGGCGTACTTGGCGGTCTTGAGGGCGTACTCGGCCGACGTGCCGCCGACGACGATCGCGAGGTGGTACGGCGGGCAGGCGGCCGTGCCGAGCGAACGGATCTTCTGCTCCAGGAACTTCATCATGGACGCCTCGTTGAGGACGGCCTTGGTCTCCTGGAAGAGGAAGGACTTGTTGGCCGAGCCGCCGCCCTTGGCCATGAAGAGGAACTTGTACGCGCCGCCGTCGGTCGCGTACAGCTCGATCTGCGCCGGCAGGTTGGTGCCGGTGTTCTTCTCGTCCCACATGGTCAGCGGGGCCATCTGGGAGTAACGCAGGTTCAGCTGGGTGTACGCGTCGTGGATGCCGCGGGAGAGCGCCTCCTCGTCGCCGCCCTCGGTCAGCACATTCTGGCCGCGCTTGCCCATGACGATCGCGGTGCCGGTGTCCTGGCACATGGGCAGCACGCCCGCGGCGGCGATGTTGGCGTTCTTGAGGAGGTCCAGGGCGACGAACCGGTCGTTGGCCGATGCCTCGGGGTCGTCCAGGATCTTGCGGAGCTGGGCGAGGTGGGCCGGGCGCAGGTAGTGCGCGATGTCGTGCATCGCCTCGGCCGCGAGCTTGCGCAACGCCTCCGGCTCGACCTTGAGGAACGTCCGGCCGTCGGCCTCGAAGGTGCTCACCCCCTCCGAGGTGACCAGGCGGTAGGGGGTGGTGTCCTCCCCGGTGGGGAGCAGGTCGGTGTAGGCAAATGCCGGGCGGGCCGGGTGGGAGGAGGCAGGCATTTGAGGGTGATTCCTAACTCGGAGGGGTGTGGCTGACGTCTACGGCAGCGCCAGAACAGCGTAGAACCCCGGCCGGCGGGCACTGCTGTGAGGTAGGGCTCAGTAGGTGGAGGTGCAGGGTCGCGAGTTCCTCTAGTCGCGATCTATCGCGTTTCGGTACGCTGTGGTCGTGGACGCTTCAGACAACGGGGGACGACCGGGCCCCGAGACCCCGCCCGGAACGCTTCAGAAGCAGCAGACGCAGGAGGAGCAGCCGGTGCGGCTGACCAAGGACGCCGCCCGGCCGCAGGACAAACCGGTCGCCGAGGCCGACCTGCGCGCCTCGGACGCCGACCGCGACCGGATCGCCGACATCCTGCGCGAGGCGCTCGCCGAGGGCCGGCTGGACGCCGAGGAGCACGCCGAGCGGATCGACGCGGTCTACCGCGCCAAGACCGTCGGCGAACTGGAGCCCGTCGTACGGGACTTGCCCGTGGCGGGCGAGCGCGGCCGGCAGTCCGGCCCGGCGTACGACACCGAGCCGGCCGGCCAGCTCCCCGACCAGAACCTCATCGCGATCTTCAGCGCCGCCGCCCGCAAGGGCCGCTGGCGGGTCCCGGCGCGGATCAACGCGGTCGCGGTCTTCGGCAGCGTGGAGATCGATCTGACCGAGGCGGTCTTCCCCCAGCAGCAGATCCAGATCAACGTCACCTCGATCTTCGGCAGCGTCGAGATCCGGGTGCCGGAGAACATCACGCTGCGCAGCAGTGGCTCCGGCATCCTGGGCAGCTTCGAGGTCGAGACGAACGACGCCGAGGACTCCGACGCCCCGGTCGTGCACGTCAACGGCTTCGCGCTGCTGGGCAGTGTGGAGGCCAGGCCGAAGCGCGGCGCCTGGATCCACGATCTGCACGACCGGCTGCGCGACCAGCACCGGGAGCGCCACGAGCGACTCGACCGGCTGCGCGCCGAGCGCCACGAGCGGATGGACCGCCGGCGGGCCGAGCGGCATGAGCTGATGGACCGGCGGCGGGCCGAGCGCCGGGAGTGGCGGGACCGCTACCGCGGCTGACCGGCCGGCCGCGCGGGCCGGCGGCTCCGCCGGCGATACGGCGGCTGAAGGGCGGCGATCCGGTCGGCTGACGGGGGAGCCGTCCGCCGCGCCCCGCGCTCCCGATCGCCACGGTGTGCATAAGCGTGCGTACAGCGGGTAGGGCTGGTGCATCGTCTCTCGTACGGCTGCGGGGTGCGAAAAAGGCCGTGCGCAGCGAGACGGGCAAGGGTGATTTCTCTCGCCGAAGCCGTCGTCAGGAGTAGACCGTGCTGCTACCGCATCAGCCCCTGCAGGATGCCGCTGTCGTACCGTCCGCGCGGGTGCCCGCTCGCGATGAGGCCGGCCCCTGGCATTCGGAGGCGGTGTGCCGCCGGGACGAAGCCGGGCTGTTCTTCGCCCCGTCCAAGGAGCCGACCGCCGCACGGCTGGCAAGGGAGGAGGCCGCGAAGCGGGTCTGTGCCCGCTGCCCCGTGATGGTCGAGTGCCGGGAGCACGCGCTGCTCCAGCCGGAGCCGTACGGCGTCTGGGGCGGCCTGACCGCGGCCGAGCGCCGGGTCGTGCTGACCCGGCGACGGCGCCGCGAGACGGAGCTCCAGCGCGCCGCCCATATGCCCGCGGCCGGCTGACCGCCGGATCGTCGGGCCGTATGGACCGTTTCGCCCCCGCCGGAGAGTCTCCGACGGGGGCGAAGTGTCTGTGCGGGGAGTGGAGTTGAGCGGTGTGCGCGGGCCTCAGCTCGGGCGCTCGAAGTCGACCGAGCTGTACGCGCGCAGCTTGGAGAGGCGGTGCTGGGAGTCGATCTGGCGGATGGTGCCCGACTTGGAGCGCATGACCAGGGACTGGGTGTAGGCCGTCTCGGCGCGGTAGCGGACGCCGCGCAGCAGGTCGCCGTCGGTGATGCCGGTGGCGACGAAGAAGACGTTGTCGCCGCTGACCAGGTCGTCGATCTGGAGGACCTTGTCCAGGTCGTGGCCTGCGTCGAGGGCGCGCTGGCGCTCCTCGTCGTCCTTGGGCCACAGCTTGCCCTGGAAGGTGCCGCCCAGGCACTTCAGCGCACAGGCCGCGATGATGCCCTCGGGCGTACCGCCAATGCCCAGCAGCAGGTCGACGCCGGTGCCCTCGCGGGCCGCCATGATGGCGCCGGCGACATCGCCGTCGGCGATGAACTTGATCCGGGCGCCGGCCTCCCGGACCTCCTTGACCAGGCCCTCGTGGCGCGGCCGGTCCAGGATGACGACGGTGACGTCCTCGACCGCGGACTTCTTCGCCTTGGCGATCCGCTTGATGTTCACCGCCACCGGGGCCGTGATGTCGACGAAGTCCGCCGCCTCCGGGCCGGTCGCCAGCTTGTCCATGTAGAAGACCGCGGACGGGTCGAACATCGAGCCGCGCTCGGCGACCGCCATCACGGACACCGCGTTGGCCATGCCCTTGGCCGTCAGCGTCGTGCCGTCCACCGGGTCCACGGCCACGTCGCACTCGGGGCCGGTGCCGTCGCCGACCCGCTCGCCGTTGTAGAGCATCGGGGCGTTGTCCTTCTCGCCCTCCCCGATGACCACGACGCCGTTCATCGAGACGGTGTGGATCAGGGCGCGCATGGCCCGGACCGCAGCGCCGTCCGCGCCGTTCTTGTCACCACGGCCCACCCAGCGGCCCGATGCCATGGCACCGGCCTCGGTCACCCGGACCAGTTCCAGGGCGAGGTTGCGGTCCGGCGCCTCCGGGCTGACTTCGAGTTGGGACGGGAGATGATGCTCGGTCATCGAGCGCACCTTTCTGTACGGCGACGGCCGGATTGACGAGGGTGAGCACGACTTTATCGGTAGGCCGCGAAAATGAGCAGGGGGGGCTTCGCATGAGCAAGCCATCGGCCAGGTGGCAGCGGGGCCGGCCGGATACCTGCCGGCGGGCCGTTTGCGCAGGTGAGTGACGTCCCAGGGGGGCGTGTCCGGGTCCCGGTGGGCATGGGGGACCATAGGGGACGTGGCTGGTATGCGAGGCAGGCAAAGGGTGCAGGACATGGTCCTGTCACTGGCGGTGATCGGCGTCCTGGTCGGGGCGATCTACTTCTTCATCCCGCACGACGACAGCGCGGGCGCCGAGAAGAACGCGGTCCAGACCGTCGACTACCGCGTCGAGATCACCACGGCCCGGCGCGCGGCCCCCTATCCGGTAGCCGGTCCCGAGGGCCTGCCCACGACCTGGCGGGCCACCTCCGTCTCGTACAAGGCGAGCGACGACGGCAAGGGCGGCGCCTGGCACCTGGGCATGCTCGACCCGGAGCAGGAGTACGCGGCCATCGAGCAGAGCGACGCGCCCGCGAAGAAGTTCATCCAGGACGTCACGCTGGGCGCCGCGAAGGTCGACGGCGAGCAGGCCGTCGGCAGCAAGAAGTGGGACCGCTACCAGGGCGACAAGTACAAGGCGCTGGTCCATGAGGAGCCCGGAGTGACCACGGTCGTGACCGGCACCGCCCCCTACGGGCGGCTTGCGGAGCTGGCCGCGGCCCTGGTGGCGAAGAAGGGCTGACGGGCGCGGGGTGCCGACGGCCGGGCTCACGCGGCTCCGGCCGGGGGACGTACGACGAGGCCGCCGCACCCGGGAAGGGTGCGGCGGCCTCGTCGTACGTCTCGTCCGTCCACCGGCCGTCCGCCGCGGAGCGGATCAGACGGTGGCGACGGCCTCGTCGAAGGCCAGGCGCGGGGAGCGCGGGAAGAAGGCGTCGGCGCCCGGCTTGCCGATGTTGATGACCAGGAAGGACTTCTGCTTGCCGTCGCCGAAGAACTCCTTGTCGACGGCGGTGAAGTTGAAGCCGGTCATCGGGCCGGCGGCCAGGCCGGCGGCGCGGATGCCGAGGATGAAGTAACCGGCCTGGAGGGTGGCGTTCTGCGTGCCGGCGGCCTCGCGGGCGGCGGCCTCGGAGAAGAAGGCGTCCTTGACGCCCGGGGCGTGCGGGAAGAGCTGCGGCAGCTTCTCGTGGAAGTCCAGGTCCACGGAGAGGATCACGGTCAGCGGCGCGGTCAGCGTCTTCGGGCCGTTGGCTCCCATGGCGTGCTCGACCAGGCGCTTACGGGCATCCTCGGAACGGACCATGGTGATCCGCAGCGGCGACTGGTTGAAGGCGGTCGGGGCGAACTTCACCAGGTCGTAGATGGCCTGGACCTGCGCGTCCGTCACCGGCTCGTCCGTGAACGTGTTGGCGGTCTGGGCCTCGCGGAACAGCAGGTCCTGAGCGGCGGCGTCAAGGGCGAGAGACATGGGGGCACCTCGGAGGTCGGGTGGGGTACGGATCTGTGGCGACTGCGGCGTCCACGAGAACCACTGTAGCCGAGATAGATTAAAGTTCAACTAACGGCTGACAGCTGTGAGTGGGCTCACAGGGGGCTCACAGGATGGCGGCGGTCTTTCGGATCCCGGAAGGTCGCGGTCTCTGTAGACCGGTGGACCCGTAGACCTCAAGACCCCTAGCTCGATGGCTCGGCGGCTCCGTCGGCCGGCCGGCCGTGCGCGCCGCGTCCTGGTCGTCCTCGTCGTCCTCTTTGCGCTACTCGTCCTCGTCGTCCCGGGCGTCCGCCTCGGACGGCTCCGCCAGTGCCGCGTCCAGCCGGGCCCGTGCGCCGTCCAGCCAACGGCGGCAGACCTTCGCCAACTCCTCGCCGCGCTCCCAGAGGGCGAGCGACTCCTCCAGCGTCGTGCCGCCGGCCTCCAGGCGGCGGACGACCTCGATCAGCTCGTCGCGCGCCTGCTCGTAGCCGAGCGTGGAGTCCACCGGCGCCACCCCGGCCGGGGCCTCCACCACGTCATCCGTCTTTGCCATGTCTTCCACCCTATGAGTGCCTGTGCGTCTGATCTGCGTGTGCCGGAGCCGGTCCGGCGGTCACGGCGCGGCGTCCGGGGAGCCGGCCACCCGCACCCGGAACTCGCCCTCGGCCACCCTGGCCCGCAACTCCTCGTCCGCGCCCACCTCTTGGGGCGAGCGCACCGCCGCCCCGTCCGGCTTCTGGAGCACCGCATAGCCGCGCTCCAGCGTCGCCTTGGGGGAGAGCGCGACCACCCGCGCCAAGGTGTGCACCAGCTCGGAGTCGGCGCGGTCCAGCAGATGCCCCAGCGTCCGCCGGCCGCGCTCCAGCAGGGCGGTGACCTGCTCCTCGCGGTCCGCCACCATGCGGTGCGGGTGCTGTATCGACGGGCGGTGCAGGGTGGCCGTGAGCCCCCGCACCTCGCGGTCCAGGAAGCCGCCGAGCGCGCGCCGGGCCCGCTCCCGCAGCTGCTCGACCCGGGCCAGCTCCTCGCCGACGTCCGGCACCACCTTCTTCGCCGCGTCCGTGGGCGTCGAGGCGCGCAGGTCGGCGACCAGATCGAGCAGCGGGCTGTCCGGTTCATGGCCGATGGCCGAGACCACCGGCGTACGGGCCGCGCCGACCGCCCGCACCAGCTGCTCGTCGGAGAACGGCAGCAGATCCTCCACGCTGCCGCCGCCGCGCGCCACGATGATCACGTCCACCTCGGGCAGCGCGTCCAGCTCCTGCACCGCCTCGATCACCCGGGGCACCGCGTGCACCCCCTGCACCGGCACGTTGCGCACCTCGAAGCGGACGGCCGGCCAGCGGTGCCGGGCGTTCTCCAGCACATCGCGCTCGGCGGCGCTGGCCCGGCCGCAGACCAGCCCGATCAGCTGCGGCAGGAACGGCAGCGGCCTCTTGCGGTCCGCCGCGAACAGCCCCTCCGCCGCCAGCGTCTTCTTCAACTGCTCCAGCCGCGCGAGGAGTTCACCGACCCCCACCGGCCGGATCTCGGCGGCCCGCAGCGACAGCTGGCCGCGCGGCGCGTACCACTCCGGCTTGGCGTGCACGACCACCCGGGCGCCCTCGCTCACCACCTCGGAGACCTTGTCGAAGACCTGGCGGTAGCACGTCACGCTCACCGAGATGTCGTACGACGGATCGCGCAGCGTCAGGAACACCACGCCCGCACCCGGCCGCCGGGAGAGCTGGGTGATCTGCCCCTCGACCCACACCGCGCCGAGCCGGTCGATCCACCCGCCGATGAGCCGGGACACCTCGCCGACCGGGATCGGCGCTTCCGGAGACGTAGAGACAGCCATACGAGCGAGAGTAGCGGCGGCCACTGACAGTGCCGGCCCGGCGGCGCTGCGGGACCGGCCGGCGGCGGCCGCCCCGGCAGCGGATGCCGGCGTCAGCCCCCCGCAGCGCCCGCCCGCGCCCGGCGCGCGTACTGCACCGCCAGCACCCCGAGCCCGACCGCCAGCCACACCGCGCCCACGGCCTGCGCGGTCCCCGACGCCTCGACGACCACCGCGACCACCACCGCCAGCCCCGCCAGCGGCACCACCACGTGCCGCAGCACGCCCGACGCCCCCTCCCGCCGGCGGATCCGGAACCACCCGATCACCGACGCGTGCAGCAGCGCGAAGGCGGTCAGCGCACCGACGTTCACGATCGACGACAGCCGGTCCAGCCCGTCGTCCCGGGTGGCCGCCCAGACCGCCGCCACCAGCGTCACCAGCGCCGCCCCCAGCAGCGCCCGGCGCGGCACCCCGCTGCCCGCGTCCACCTTGGCCATCGCCCCCGGCAGCCGCCGGTCCCGGGCCATCGCGAACAGCAGCCGGCCGGCCGCCGCCTGCCCGGCCAGCGCCGCGAACGCCGCCCCGATCGCCTTGCTCACCGCGACCAGGTCGTGCAGCCAGCCGCCCACCGCGGCGTCCACCGTCGTATAGAAGGCGGCCCCCTGCTCACCCGGTTTCGCGGCCAGCTCCGCGGCGCTCATGGGGGCCAGCAGAGCCGCAAGATACGTCTGCACGGCGAACAGCACCCCGGCCACCACCAGGCACGTCACCACGGCCCGCGCCACCCGCCGCGACCCTCCGGAAGCCTCCTCCGCGAACGACGCGATCGCGTCGAAGCCCAGATACGACAGCACCGCCACCGACACCGCCGCCAGCACCGCGTCGAGCGAGAAGCCGCCCTCCCCGGTCAGCGGCACCGCCCAGCCGCGCTGCGCCCCGTGCGCCACCAGCGCCCACACCGCCGCGACCACGAAGACCACCAGCACCGCGATCTCCAGCGCCAGCACCGCGACCCCGACCACCGCCGCGGTCCGCACCCCCCACAGGTTCAGCAGTGTCGTGACCACCACCGCGACCGCCGTCCACACCCACTGGTGCACCTGCGGCACCAGCGCGTGCAGCGCGATCCCGGAGAACAGATACGCCACCGCCGGGATCAGCAGGTAGTCCAGCATCGCCATCCATCCGGCGACGAACCCCGCGCCCTCGCCCAGGCCGGCCCGCGCGTACGCGTAGACCGACCCGGCCTTCGGGGCGACCCGCACCATCTGGGCGTACGAATACGCCGTGAACGCCATCGCGACCGTCGCGACCGCGTACACCGCCGTGATCGCACCGTGCGACGTGGCCTGGAGGGTGCCGAAGATCCCGACCGGCGCCATCGGGGCGATGAACAGCAGCCCGTAGACCACCAGGTCCCGGAACGACAGCGTCCGCCGCAGCGATCCGGCGCCGCCGGGCGCCTCGTCGTCCGTGGTCACGCCGACCGTGTCCGCCATCCCGCCTCCTTCGTCCGCACGTCGACAGTCTGCGGTAACCACCGGATCGGCCGCCCCCGGGCACGGCCTTACGATGGGACGCATGACTGCAACTCCCGGCCCGCAGCACACCCGCAAGGTCCTCCTCGCCGCGCCCCGCGGATACTGCGCGGGCGTGGACCGCGCCGTGATCGCCGTCGAGAAGGCCCTGGAGCAGTACGGCGCGCCCGTCTACGTACGCCACGAGATCGTCCACAACAAGTACGTCGTCAAGACCCTGGAGAAGAAGGGCGCCATCTTCGTCGACGAGACGGAGGAGGTGCCCGAGGGCAACATCGTCATCTTCTCCGCGCACGGCGTCGCCCCCGTCG
Source organism: Streptomyces sp. YGL11-2 (assembly GCF_050054615.1). NCBI lineage: Bacteria > Bacillati > Actinomycetota > Actinomycetes > Kitasatosporales > Streptomycetaceae > Streptomyces > Streptomyces sp. YGL11-2. Next base: position 115,244 of record NZ_JBNHIN010000012.1, on the reverse strand, counting down.
TCCACGAAGAGGCCAAGCGCGGCAAGCTCGCCACCATCGACGCGACCTGCCCGCTGGTCACCAAGGTCCACAAGGAAGCCGTCCGGTTCGCCAAGGAGGACTACGACATCCTCCTGATCGGCCACGAGGGCCACGAAGAGGTCATCGGGACGAGCGGCGAGGCGCCCGAGCACATCACCCTGGTCGACGGTCCCGAGGACGTCGCCAACGTCGAGGTCCGCGACCCCGACAAGGTCGTCTGGCTCTCCCAGACCACGCTCTCGGTCGACGAGACCATGGAGACCGTCGACGCCCTCAAGGGCCGCTACCCCAACCTCCTCTCGCCGCCCAGCGACGACATCTGCTACGCCACCCAGAACCGCCAGATCGCGGTCAAGCAGATGGGCGCCGAGGCCGACCTGGTCATCGTCGTCGGCTCCAAGAACTCCTCGAACTCGGTCCGCCTGGTCGAGGTCGCGCTCGGCGCCGGCGCCCGCGACGCCCACCTGGTCGACTACGCCGAGGAGATCGACGAGAGCTGGCTCGCGGACGTGCGCACGGTCGGTGTCACCTCCGGCGCCTCGGTCCCGGAGATCCTGGTCGAGGGTGTCCTCGAATGGCTCGCCGCCCGCGGCTACGACGACGTCGAGACCGTCACCGCCGCCAAGGAGTCCATCGCCTTCTCGCTCCCCAAGGAGCTCCGCCGCGACCTGCGCGCCGAGGCCAGGGCGGCGACCGAGGACTGACCGCCGGCCGCTTCGGCCATCCCGGGGGCGGTCCGCCCGCTCCGCGCCTAGCCTTTTCCCATGAGGGTCTTCGGTGTGGACATCGGCGGAACGGGCATCAAAGGCGCCCCGGTGGATCTGGAGCGCGGCGACCTGGCGGACGAGCGCCACAAGGTCCTGACCCCGCATCCGGCCACCCCCGAGGGGGTCGCGGACTGCGTCAAGCAGGTCGTGGACCACTTCGGCTGGTCGGGCCCGGTCGGCGCGACCTTCCCCGGCGTGGTCACCGGCGGCACGACCCGTACGGCCGCCAATGTCGACAAGGGCTGGATCGACCTGGACGCCGCCGCGCTGCTCACCGAGCGGCTCGGCGGCGAGGCCGGCGGCAGTCCGGTCACGCTCCTCAACGACGCGGACGCGGCGGGCCTGGCCGAGATGCAGTTCGGCGCCGGCCGCGGGCGGGGCGGCACGGTCATCGTCCTCACGTTCGGCACCGGCATCGGCAGCGCCGTCTTCACCGACGGCCGCCTGGTCCCCAACACCGAACTCGGCCACCTGGAACTCCACGGCCACGACGCCGAGAAGCGCGCCTCCGGCAAGGTCAAGGAGGACGAGGAGCTGAGCTGGCAGCAGTGGGCGCACCGGGTCCAGAAGTACCTCGCGCATGTGGAGGCACTGTTCTCGCCCGGACTGTTCGTGATCGGCGGCGGGGTGAGCCGCAAGGCGGAGAAGTTTTTGCCGCTGATCGAGGGGATCAGGGCCGAGATCGTACCGGCGCAGCTTCAGAACAACGCGGGGATCGTGGGTGCCGCGATGGCGGCGCATGCCGCTCGGGCTGGCGGGCCACCTGCGAGGGGCGGTTCCCCGGCCGGTTCCGCGGCGCCGGCTCGTCCTGCCACGGGCCGTCCGGCCGCTGCCCGGTCCGCTGTCGCGTCACCGGTCGGCTGGCCCGACGCCGGGCGCTGAGCCGCGCCCTGCGGACGAGCACCACCAGCCCGCAGGCCAGGGTGCCCCCGTAGAGCCAGCCCGCGTTCAGCGCGAGGACGGTGAAGATGCCCATCAGCAGCCCGGGGAACCCCGCCGGGCCGTGCTGGATCGGCAGCGCGCCGGCCGTGAACGCGATCGGCAGCGCCACCGGCGCGGCGACCAGGTCGTACGGCCGCACCCACGCCCCCGCGCACACGCTCACCAGCAGGAAGAACACCCCGTACGCGGTCTGCGTCCCGTGGAAGAGCAGCTGGTCCAGGTACGCGAACGACAGCAGCGCGAGCGTGGCCAGCAGCCCGCAGCCGAGTCCGGTGAGCTTGGCGGCCGGCATCCGGCCCAGCAGACCGGTGACCGGGGCGGGGGCGGGCCGCTGCGGCCGGGCCTGGTAGACGGTCGCGGTCTCGTCGCCGTCCGTGGTGGACGGGCCCACCGGCTCGGGCAGCGGCGACGGGCGGACCGGGTTGCGGTACTCGTCGACCGTCGGCGCGTAGCCACGAGCCGTGACCGTGGTGCCCGAGGGGACCGACGCGTACCCGGAGGCCCGCATCGCGGAGAGGAAGTCGTCGTCGGGGTCGGGGACCACCGCCTCGGCAGGGCGCGGGAGCCGGGCATCCTGGCCCGTCGCCGGACCGCCGCTCAGCGGAGGGCTGTAAGGGGTCGTGTGCGCTTCGTGTTGCTCCACTCGCCAACGGTAGGCCGCTAAGTGGGATTAATAGGTCGCAGGACACGCACTTTGACCTGTCTTGGGGGCTTCGTTCGATGCAGTGCGCCCCCATGGGGGGCCGCGCCCCGGGCCCCCGGCCAGGTGCGCCGGGCCCAGTAGACTGGTGGATCGGCCGCCCCGGCCCCGCTCGGTCCCGACCGGCCGGGCCCCCGGAGCCGGCCGCCCGTCACCCACCTCCACGCCCCGGGAAGTCGCCACCGTGTCGCTCACGATCGGAATCGTCGGTCTGCCGAATGTCGGCAAGTCGACCATGTTCAACGCCCTGACCAAGAACGACGTGCTGGCGGCCAACTACCCGTTCGCCACCATCGAGCCGAACGTCGGCGTGGTCGGCGTCCCCGACCCCCGCCTGACCAAGCTCGCGGAGATCTTCTCCTCCCAGAAGATCCTCCCCGCCACGGTCGACTTCGTCGACATCGCGGGCATCGTCCGCGGCGCCTCCGAGGGCGAGGGCCTGGGCAACAAGTTCCTCGCGAACATCCGCGAGTCCGACGCGATCTGCCAGGTCATCCGCGCCTTCAAGGACGAGAACGTCGTCCACGTCGACGGCAAGGTCTCGCCCAAGGGCGACATCGAGACCATCAACACCGAGCTGATCCTCGCCGACCTCCAGACCATCGAGAAGGTGCTGCCGCGTCTCCAGAAGGAGTCGCGCATCAAGAAGGACGTCGCCCCGAAGGTCAAGGCCGTCGAGGAGGCCAAGGCCATCCTGGAGGAGGGCCGCACGCTCTTCGCCGCCGGCTATGTCCAGGGCACGGAGAAGACCGAGCTGCTGCACGACCTCCACCTCCTCACCACCAAGCCCTTCCTCTACGTCTTCAACGTCGACGAGGAAGAGCTCTCCGACGAGGACTTCAAGAACGAGCAGCGCGCCCTGGTCGCCCCCGCCGAGGCCATCTTCCTCAACGCCAAGCTGGAGGCCGACCTCGCCGAGCTCGACGACGACGAGGCTCTCGAACTCCTCCAGTCCGTCGGCCAGGAGGAGCCCGGCCTGGCCACCCTCGCCCACGTCGGCTTCGACACCCTCGGCCTGCAGACCTACCTGACGGCCGGCCCCAAGGAAACCCGCGCCTGGACCATCAAGAAGGGCGCCACCGCCCCCGAGGCCGCCGGTGTCATCCACACCGACTTCCAGAAGGGCTTCATCAAGGCCGAGGTCATCTCCTTCGCCGACCTCGTCGAAACCGGCTCCGTGGCCGAGGCCCGCGCCGCCGGCAAGGCCCGCATGGAGGGCAAGGACTACGTGATGCAGGACGGGGACGTGGTGGAGTTCCGGTTCAACGTGTGACGCCCGCCGTAGCATCGACCTAGCGATCCAGTAAACGCGCAGGCCAAACGGGGTCGGCTCCATCCGGGGCCGACCCCGTTGTCGTGCCGGTTGCTGGTTCCGTGCGGGATCTTCTGATGGGTCGTCACCTGTCGTCGTCCCTGGCCGTCCCTACCGTTGCCGGATCGGTGCTGAGCCGGGTTGCCACCCAGGTCGGGCGTCCCCGCGCGGGCGGGGCGTCCTGGGCGCAAGCCGCCCGGCCGGGGGCGGACTTCGGGGCTGTGGCCCTGGGCGCTGGTCCCCAGGAACAGGGCTCCAGGCCCTCGCGGCCCACGGCGCAGACCCTCGGTGGTCTGGTGGCCGCCGCAGCAGTCCGGCAGTTGGTCCTGAAGAACCTGCCGCTGCTCGATTGGCGGCGCCGGGCGGTGTTCCTGGCCGCGCGGTTCAGTGAGCGATGCGGTAGCGGTGTTCGGGACGGCCGTTGGTGCCATAGCGGAGTTCCAGGCGGACCATGCCTTCCTTGACGAGGTAGGAGAGGTAGCGCTGGGCCGTGGCGCGGGAGACGCCGGTCGCCTCGGCGGCTTCGGCGGCCGACAGGGCACTGCGGGCGGAGCGCAGGGCTTGGTGGATCGCGCTGAGCGTGGGCGCGGAGTGGCCCTTGGCGGGGATCCGGGGGACGGCGGGCGGGCGGGCCGCGCTGAACAGGGCGTCCACGTCGGCCTGGTCGGCCGTGGTGGTCCGGCTGAGCGCGTCCACGCGGTCGCGGAGCTGGTGGTAGGCGTCGAGCCGTTCGGCGAGGTCGGCGGAGCCGAACGGCTTGACCAGGTAGCCGACGGCGCCGAGTTTCATCGCGGCGCGGACGGAGGAGATGTCGTGGTCGGCGGTGATCACGAGGGCGTCGGGGCGCTTGTCGCCCTGGTCCTGGCTGAGCCGGCGCAGGACGTCGAGGCCGCTGCCGTCGGGCAGGAAGATGTCGAGCAGCAGCAGGTCCGGGTGCAAGGTACGGACCGCGGCCAACGTCTCGGCCACGGTCGCCGCCTCGCCGACCACTTCGAAGCCCGGGACCCGGCACACGTAGTCGCTGTGGATCTGCCCGACCCGGAAGTCGTCGTCCACCACGAGGGTCCGGATCATCACAGGTCACCTCCCATCGGCAACGCCGTCGTGAACAACGCATCCTGCTGTGCCGGTGTCGGCGCCGTGTCCGGCTGCGGCAGGACGACCGTGAACCACGCGCCCGGGCCTTCGCTGACCGTGATGGTGCCGCCGTGCCGCTGCACCAGCCGGTGCACCAGGGCCAGCCCCAGGCCGCGGTGAGCGGTGCCCCGTTCGGGGCGGGTGGACCAGCCGTCCTCGAAGATCGACCGGGAGGAGCCGGGGGCGATGCCCGGACCGCTGTCCGCCACCCGCACGAAGATCAACTCGTCGCTCTCGGCCAGCGTCAGCCGGATGCTGCGGCCGCCGTCGGCGGACGGTGCCTCGGCGGTCGCGTCGATGGCGTTGTCGAGCAGGTTGCCGACGATGGTCAGCAGTCGCCGCAGGTGCGGTGGGTCGTCGCCGAGCGCGGAGTCGTCGGTGAGGACGATCCGCACCCCGCGTTCGGCGGCGACGGTGGTCTTGGCCACGATGAGCCCGACCATCAGCGGGTTTCCGATGTGTCGGCGCACGGCCTCGGTCAGGGCCTGCCCGGAACGGGCCGTCTCGATGGCGTACTCGTACGCGGACTCGTGCTCGCCGATGTCCAGCAGACCGGCCAGGGTGTGCATCCGGTTGGTGAACTCGTGCTGCTGGGCCCGCAGGGCGTCGGTCAGTCCGCGTACGGAGTCCAGTTCGCGCAGCAGGCCGATCAGCTCGGTGCGGTCGCGTACGGTGACCACGGCGCCCAGTTCGCGGCCGTGCAGGGTGACCGGCATACGGTTCACGACGAGACAGTGGTCGTCCGTCAGGACGCTGACGTCGGTGCCGGCCAGGGTGCCGTCCAGCGCGCGGCGCAGCCGCCCGTCGGGCAGCACATCCTCCAGCCTGTGGCCGAGCGCGGTGCCGAGGCCGAGCAGCCGCCGGGCCTCGTCGTTCACGACGGTGATCCTTGCGTCGGGGTCGAAGGCGACCACGCCTTCCCGGATGCCGTGCAACATCGCCTCGCGGTCCTGCAGCAGACCGGCGATCTCCTCAAGTTCCAGGCCGAACGTGGTCCGCTTCAGCCGGCGTGCCAGCAGATAGGCCGCCGTCGCGCCGATCGCGGTGGCGATCGTGGCGTACAGCCCGAAGGTGGGCAGCTCGTGCCACAGCTCGCCGAGCACGTCGTGTTCCGGCATGCCCACCGACACCTCGCCGACCAGTGCGCCGGATGGCCCGTACAAGGGGGCCTTGGCGTTGGCGGACCGCCCGGTCGCGCCCTGGTCGGTGCCGACGTGCGCGCGGCCGTCCTTGGCCACGACCGGCTCGGCCACCGGCCCGCCGATCAGGGCCGGGAGGGGATGCGAGTGCCGGATGCCGTGCAGGTCGATCACGACCACGTACGACGCCCCGGAGGCCCGGCGGATCCGTTCGGCGACCGTCTGCACCACGTCGCCGCCGCCCCGATGCTCCATGACCTGCTTTATCTGCGGCTCCGCGGCCGTGGTCCGGGCGATCGCCAGGGCCCGCTGCTCGTAGGAGCGGTCGAGTTCGGCCCGCTGCGCGAACGCGAACAGGCCGAAGCCGATCAGGCCGGTGAGCGCGAGGATGACCAGCTGGTTGGCGAGGATCCGCGTGGAAAGCCTCCGCTTCCCGCCGCGGCCTGCCCGGAAACGGATGGGTGCCACGAGTGCCTCTTCGCTCCGGTGGTGCGATGTGCCGGGACGGCCTGTATGGGGTGCCCGGGTGGCGCGATTGTGCCCCAGAGCCGGGACGCTGCCCACCCTCCGTCCACTGAGCAAAACGAGCAGAAGCCCGCTTTACGCAGCTATCGCGAGATAGCTCGGAAACAGCGACGTCATACGCGGCTGCCTCTAGCGTCTGCCTTCCTCGGCCTGACAGGAACCCCCGAGGGATGCCACCAGGCAATCCCCGAGGGATGCCACCAGGCAATCCCCGAGGAATTCGACCAGGCAATCCCAGAGGAATTCCCGAGGAACTCCGAAAGAAGGAAGGAAGCGGTCCCATATGGCTTCGCGAAACGATGTCGCGACGAGCCCGGGCGCCGGTGCGGCGGACCTTGCGGACGCGCGCATCGAGATCTCCGGGCTCACCAAGCGATTCCTGACCCCTGCCGGTGAGGTGTTCACGGCGCTGCAAGGCGTTTCGTTCACCGTGGAGCCGGGCCAGTTCTGCGCCGTGGTGGGCCCCACGGGCTGCGGCAAGTCGACGACCCTGAGCATGGTGTCCGGGCTCGACCGGCCCAGCGAGGGCTCGGTCAAGGTCGGCGGCCGTGAGGTGGACGGCATCACCGACGGTGTCAGCTTCATGTTCCAGGCCGACGCCCTGTTGCCCTGGAAGACCGTTCTCGGCAACGTGCTGATGGGCCCCGTGTTCCGTGGGGTGCCCAAGCAGCAGGCCCAGACTTCGGCGCGTGACTGGCTGCGCCGAGTAGGTCTGTCCGGGTTCGAGGACCGCTATCCGCACCAGTTGTCCGGCGGCATGCGCAAGCGCGTGGCGATGGCCGCGGCGCTGATCAACGAACCCAAGATCCTGATCATGGACGAGCCGTTCGGCGCCCTGGACGTGCAGACCAAGGCGATCATGTCGACCGAACTGCTGACCCTCTGGGAGCAAATCCGCCCGTCCGTCATCTTCATCACCCACGACCTGGACGAAGCGGTCGCACTCGCCGACCGGGTGGTCGTGATGACGTCCAACCCCGGCTCGGTCAAGGCGGTCTTCGACATCGACCTGCCCCGTCCGCGCGGCTCGGTCCAGGAGATCCGCTTCCAGCCCCGCTTCATCGAACTCCAGCACCAGATCTGGGACACGCTGCGCGAAGAGGTGGAGCGCGCGTACGCACTCACCGCAGGAGGCAAGGAATGAGCACGACGTCCACCGTTTCCGCGCTCCCCGTCGCCGACGGCGGCAAGGGCCCGGCCGCGAGCGCCGCGCGACGTGCCGCCCGACGCCGTGTCGCCCGGGTGTGGGCGGGCCGTATCGGCCTCGCGGTCTTCGTGATCGGCGGCTGGCAGGCGTTCACCACCTGGGGCATCGTCGACCCGTTCTTCTTCGGGCAGCCGTCAGGCATCGGGCAGCGGCTGAGCGACCTCTTCCAGCACGGCACGCAGTTCGGCTCCTTCTACTCCAACATCTGGACAACCATCCAGGAGGCGCTCGTCGGCTTCGTCGTGGGCTCCCTCACCGGGATCGTCTTCGGCGTCGCGCTCGGGCAGAGCCGCTATCTGTCCGACGTGCTCGGTCCCTACATCAAGATGGTCAACGCGATCCCGCGCATCGTCCTCGGCTCGATCTTCATCGTCGCCTTCGGTATCGGTGTGACCCCGAAGATCCTGCTGGCCGCGGTGCTGGTGTTCTTCATCGTCTTCTTCAACGCTTTCCAGGGCGTGCGCGAGGTCGACCCCAATGTCCTCGCCAACGTCAGGGTGCTCGGCGCCTCCCGGATGCAGATCACCCGGCATGTCATCGTGCCCTCCGCGCTGACCTGGATCATCGCCAGCCTGCACAGCGCCTTCGGCTTCGCCATCGTCGGCGCGCTCGTCGGCGAGGTGCTCGGCGCGCAGAGCGGACTGGGTCTGGTCATCAAGACCGCGCAGAACAACTTCGACCCCAACGGCGTGTTCGCCACGATGCTCGTCATCGCGCTGATCGTCCTCGGCGCGGAGTGGCTGATCGGCAAGCTCGAACACCGGCTGCTCGCCTGGCGCCCGCCGGCTCCCTCCGAGGCGAACGCTCTCTGACTCCCGTTTCCCCTCTGTTCGTAGCCCTTCCCGGGCCCCCGCATCCCCGAAAGCACTCACTCCCCGCATTCCCGAAAGGTGTAGGCCCCGCCATGCTCAAGAGAACCCTCACCGCATCGATCATCACCGTCCTCGCCCTCGGCGCCGCCACCGCGTGTTCCAGCAACTCCGGCGGCTCCGCGTCGTCCGGCTCCGGCGGTACCCCGACCGTCAAGCTCATGGCCGGCGGCCTCGACAAGCAGATCTACCTGCCCTACCAGCTCGCCGAGAACCTCGGCTTCTACAAGAAGTACGGCGTCAAGGTCGAGCTGAGCACCGAACAGAACGGCGGCGTCGGCGCCGAGGACGCCATGGCCTCCGGCCAGGTGGACATGGCCGGCGCCTGGTACAACCACACGATCGAGTTCCAGGCGAAGGGGAAGGCGGTCGAGGACGTCGTCCAGTTGTCCGGCGCGCCCGGCGAGCGGGAGATGTGCACCAAGAAGAGCGGTGTGACATCGGCCGCCGACTTCAAGGGCAAAACACTCGGCGTCACCGACCTGGGCTCGGGCACCGACACCCTCACCCAGTTCATGGCGGCGAAGAAGGGCGTCAAGACCAACCAGTTCCACCGGCTCGCGGTCGGCGCGGGCTCCACCGCCGTCGCGGCGCTGCAGAACGGCAAGGCCGACTGCGTCATGACCACGCAGCCGACGGTCGCCGCGGTCGAGAAGAAGGGCGTCGGGACCTCCGCGGTCGACCTGGCCACCACCGACGGCGCCAAGGCGGCGCTGGGCGGCGCGTTCCCGGGTGCGAGCGTCCTCGCCCGCACCGACTGGGTCAACTCGCACAAGGACGCGGTGCAGAAGGTCGTCGACGCGCTCGTGGCCACCATGCACTGGATCAACACGCACAGCGCAGCCGACATAGCGAACAAGCTGCCGGCGTCGTTCGTGCAGAACCAGCTGGTCACCAAGACCGATTACATCAAGGCGCTGACCGAGGACAAGGGCCAGTTCCTGCCGGACGGAATCATGCCGGCCAGCGGTCCGAAGACCGCACTGGCCACCGAGCAGTCGGTCGGGAGCGTGACCTCGTCGGTGGACCTCGGCAAGACGTTCACCAATGAGTTCGCCCTCAACGCCAACAAGAAGGAAGGCTTCACCACCACCACAACACCGGCCGGTGCGGACGGCTGAGTCCCCTGCGCTCACGGGGCCGCCCGGGCGACCGTCGCCCGGGCGGCCCCGTGAGCGGTGGACACTCCGGACCACCCGGTCGACACCGCCTGGGGCAGGAACGGTGTGGGGCCGGTCCCGGAGGCCGTCGGTGGCGGGCTGGCCCGGCTGCTGGAGAAGCACCTGCATCCCGGTCAGTGGGCAGGCCATTACGGCCCGGAGCGCTGCGCGCGGTACGGACTTCCTTGGACCGCCGGGTCGGACTCACGGTCACTCATATCCTGGCGGCCGTGACGGACAGCACCAGGGGCAGGGCGAAAGAGACCATGCGCGACTTCACCGAGGCGAGTCTCAAGACGTTGGCCGGCGCCCGTTCCTTCGAGCGCGGGCGCGGATACCTGGATGCGGTGTCCGGGGTCGAGGTCGGTGACGGATGGATCACCGCGAGCGTCCACGGCACGGAACGGTACGAGGTGGAGCTGACCCTGGGCGGGCCCGGCGGGCTGTCCGGCGACTGTGACTGCCCGTACGGCCTTGAGGGCAACTTCTGCAAGCACCTGGTCGCCCTCGGTCTGACGGTGCTCGCCCGGCCCGAGAGCCTGCCGCGGCAGCGGAAGGCGGCGCGGGGCCGGGCGCAGGACCTCGACGGGTGGCTGTCCGCCCGGTCCAAGGACGAGTTGCTCACTCTGGTGCGGGAACTGATCGGCGAGGACCGGCAGTTGCGCCGCCGCCTGGAGCTGCGGGCCGCGAGCGCCCGCGGGGATCTGGCCGCGGTGCGGGCCCGTATCCGTGAACTGCTCGACATCGGCCCGTTCGCACAGTACGGGTACGTCGAGTACGCCGATGCCCGCGCCTATGCGGACCAGGCCGGGCAGGCGGTGTCCGCGATCGGTGCGCTCACCGGCTCCGGACGGGCAGCCGACGCGATCATCCTGGCGGCGGAGGCGATGAAGCTGCTGGCCCAGGCGGTGGAGAGCGTCGACGACTCCGACGGATGGCTCGGCCAGGTGGGCGCCGTCCTCGCCGACGCCCATCTCGACGCGTGCCGTGCGGCGCGTCCCGACCCGGGGGAGCTCGCGCGCTGGCTGGTCGGCCATGCGCTCGGCGAGGTGGACGACGGCCTCACCGACGTCGATCCGCTCGACTACGAGGATGTTCTCGGCGACGAGGGGATGGCCCTCCTGCGGAAGCTGGCGGTTGAGGCGTGGCAGGGCAACCGCCGCGGCTGGGCGGAGAAGGACCTGATGGAGCGTCTGGCCAAGGCGGGAGGCGACGTCGACGCGGTGATCGCCGTGCATGCGGCCGACCTTGCACCTGACGGCCACACGCACCTGGTCATCGCCCGCGAGTTGGACACCGCCCGGCGCCCCGACGAGGCGTTGAGCTGGGCGGAACGCGGTGTTCGGGAGGCCCGGGACCTCGCTGCCGTCGACACCGCCCTCGTCGACCACCTCTGCGACCGCTACGCGCAGGCGGATCGGCCCGCCGACGTCGTCGCCCTGCGCCGCGACCACTTCGGCGCCCGCCGCACCCTGCTCACGTACCAGCAACTGCGTGCCGCCGCCCGGGCCGCGGACTGCTGGCCGGCCGAGCGCGAGGGCGCGCTGGCCCTGCTGCGGGCCGACGCGGGTCAGCGGAAACAGGGTTGGTACGGCGGTCCCGTCCTGGTCGATGCCCTGCTCGACGACAAGGACGTCGACGCCGCCTGGCAGGCCGCCACCGAGACCGGTGCCCATGACCGGCAGTGGCTCACCCTCTCCGACCAGGCCCGCGCCACCCGCCCCGCCGACGCACTCGGCGTCTACCTGCGCCTGGTGGAGCCGCTGACCAAGCAGACCGGCAACGCGATCTACGAGCAGCTCGTCAGCCTGCTGCTGAGCATTCGCGACTGCCACCGCCGCCTGGGATCGCCGGAGGAGTTCACCGGGTATGTCACCGCCCTGCGTTCCGCCCAGCAACGCAAGCGGAACCTGATGCGCTTGATGGACGAGCACCGTCTGTGAGCCGGGCGACGCCTTGGGGCCCACTTTCCTGCACGGCTCTGCCGCCGGATGTCGCTCCGTGAGCGGCGCGACCGCGGCGATCGCCGACCGCTGGATACGTGCTGGATCGGGCGCTACGAGGGGACGTTCGCGCAGGTCACTGGCGAGGTGCCGGCATTTCAGTTCAATGTTTAATTGATAATTCAATTACCTTTACGGGATCTGGCGAACCGGTTCCCTCTACAGCTGGCGCTTCGAGAAGGCGTGCGTATCGGTCGGCCTGGTCGATGTGATTGGCTACGGAACGGCGTACCGCTCTGCGGCGCGTGGCCGACTCAGGGAGTCACATGGCCGCGACGCTCGAGGCCGTGCCAGTCAGGGCGCGGAGCCTTTGGCGTGTTTCCGCATCGGTCGAGTACACCATCGTGCCGATCATTCCTCGCGTCAGCAGCACCTTGTACGTGTTGCGTATCAGCCGGTCCACATCGGCGTCCGGGGTGGACTTCTTGAAGACCGGGTCCTTGGACGCTGAACGATCGGTGACCCAGCGGTTGCCGCGCCACACCAGGTCGGGACCTATGATGACGCCACTCCAGTCGTACTCGAAGCCCTGCGCCGTGTACACGCAGCCCACTTGCTCGAAACCGGCCGGATCGGTTGCCCACAGCGCGGCCGGAGGCGCGCCCCCGACGGAGCGGTCACCGAAGACGTTCCAGGGCCGTTCCCACTCCCCGATGACGACGTCCGCGGGCAGTACCTGCCCGGGTGGCACCTTCTTCGTCCACTTCCAGCAGTAACCCGCGGACATGCGTGCGCTGTACCCCTGCGAGCGGCGGACGTCGAGGAATGCCTCCAACTCCTGTGGGCTGTCCGCGACCATGAGTTGCATTGTGTCGGCGGGTTCCCACGCCACGGGTCCGCCCGGCTCAAGCTCCAACAGTCGCACCACCCACCGCAGATATGCATCGCTGCCACCACACCGGAACTGGCTGTCCAGCGGCACCACCCGACAGTGGAGCCCCTTCTTCGCGGCGGCTGCCTTGATCTCCGCAACCGTGCCCATTTCGCCGGGCCGGACGACCTGGTGCTCGTCGAGCAGGAAGACCGGGACGCGTGCCGCGTCGATGAGTTCCTCGATCTGGGCTTTGCCGGTGCGGTTGGACGCCGGCGTGTAGCGGTTGGCCGATGTCTCCCGGATGCGGTGAGCTTCGTCGCAGATCAGGACATCGAGACTGTTGTGCTCGGCGGTCATGAAGCTGTTGAAGTACTTGAAGAGGTCCTTTACCTCACGCTTCCGGGCGCCCGCGACCTTCCTCATGGTGGTCGTGAACGAGTTGGAGCCCGTCGCGTGCAGCGCGGTGGTGCCCTGTCGGTACAGTTCACCGAGGAGCGACAGCGCGATGACGCTCTTGCCGGTGCCGGGCCCGCCGCTGACGATCACGACCTCCTTGTGGTCGGATTCCTTGGCACGGCGGACGGCGTTCAAGACAGTGCGGTACGCGATCTGCTGCTCGTCCAGCAATACGAACTGCTCACGTTCACGCACCTCTTGGGCGGCCACGGCCATGAGTTGCTTGGACGGGCCGATCTTCCCGTTGACAAGCTCGTCCGCGGCCGAAGCGCCGGACGCCGGCCCCAGCTTCGTACGCAGAAAGCTGATGAACTCGCCGCGCTGCGCACCGATGAAGAGCTGGCCGTACTGGTCCTGCTCGGCCTCGAAGAGCCCGCTGACGCCGAACTCGGTGGCGTTGTGCAGATAAGCGGCGCCGGAGACGCGTTCCGGGTGTTCGGAGAGCGCTCCGTTGAAGGAGATGAGGTACTCGCAGTAGCCGCGCACCTGGTCGACGGGATTCAGCACTGCCCGGGCGTATGAGTCTATGCGGCACAGCGACGGATCGTCGCCGTCTGGCTCCGCGCTGCTCCACTGCTTCAGCTCCACGACGACGTACGACGGCAGTCCGGTCTCGGGGTGCACCCCGGCCAGCACGGCATCGGCCCGCTTGCTGTTCAGCGGCAGACCGTATTCCAGGAGCACCTCCACCTGCGCGAGTCCCGCATCGTTGAGCGCGCTGGCGAGCGCTGGGATGCTCCGCTCCCATGAACGGACCTCGGACGGACCGGGCTTGTGACCGTGCACGTGCACGAACTGCTCCGTCAAACGGAGGAGCAGAGCACCGGAGAGGCGCTCGGCGGCGACCGCTTCGGCGGAGTCGCGGAACAGCAAGACATGCCCCCAGGCAGCACGAAGAAACCCGTGCGGGTGGGGGCGTCTCCTTCGTGACTCCGCCAGGCGGAGCGGAAGCCCGGCGGGCCGCAGCTACGTCGGGATCAAGGTTACCTGTGCCGTCTGCGGTGGGCGGGTGGCAGCTGTGGTGCTTCAGCGGTGAGCTTCGGCTGGGCGCCGTCGTAGTGTTGCATGCCGATGGCCCCTGTGATGAGTCTGCGTAGTTCGTTGTGGGTCGCTGGGTCAACCGCATAGACCAAGGTGCCGACGACGCCGCGGGTAAGGAGCACATGGTAGGCGTTGAGGACGCACCGGGTGACAATCGCGTCGTCTATCGGGCCGCGGAAGGCGGGATCGCAGGAAGCGCTCCGGTCCACCTTGAACTTCCCGTCACGAAACAACAGATCGGGTCCGATGATGACACCGTTCCAGTCGTACTCGAAGGTCTGTGCCGTGTAGACGCAGCCGATCTGGTCGACACCGCGGCGATCGGTCGACCACAGGTCCGACCTCGGCGCGTCCGGGACGCTGTGCTCCGGCTTCACGTTCCACGGCTGGCGCCAGTCACTGATGCGTACGTCGTCGACGAGCTGTTCTCCGTCCGGGTTGCTCCACGGCCAACAGAAGCCCGCGGTGATGCGGGCCGTGGCTCCTTCGAGGTGGCGGTCCCGGATGAACTGCTCCATCTGCTTGGGGGAGTCGGCGACGGTCAGTGTCATCCTCCCGTCCGGTCGCCAGGCCACCGGATCGGAAGCGCCAAGGCCCAACAGCTGTTGGGCCCATCGCTGGTAGCGCTTGCTGCCGCCCGCTCGGAACGTGCCCTCCAGATCGGTCACTTCGACCACGCAGCCCATGCTCTCGGCGAGCTCTCTGAGATACGTGGCAGTGCCCACCTCGTCAGGGCGGATCGACTGGTGATCGTCGAGCAGGAAGATCGGCACTTTGGCGGCCCTTATCACCTCAGTTGCCTGCGGCCGGTCGTCGTCCCGCAGAGCCTTCGGCATCCAGCGGTATGTCGAGCTGCGTCGCATTCGGTGCGCCTCGTCGCAGATGAGGACGTCGATGCTGTCCGGTGGGGTCTCACTGAAGCTGTTGAAGTAGCGGTACAAGCTGTTGGCCGCGCGGCGCTTGTCCGCTGTCTGGCCTCGACGGGCCGTGCCGAGCATGATCTCGCGCAGAGTCTCCGTGTACGCGTGCGAGCCACTGGCCAGGACGGCTTCGCGGCCCTTGAGCCCGAGGGCGCGCTGCAACTCCAGAGCCACTGCGCTCTTCCCGCTGCCAGGGCCGCCCCGCAGGATGTAGACGCGCTTGACGCCCGGATCGGGGGCGGGGCTGTGGGCGGCATCGGCGTCGTAGAACAATCCGACGTCGAAGCCGGTGAAGCGCGCGGTCTTCTCCAGGTGCCGGGTGATCCGGTCGACCGCGACGTACTGCTCGTCGAGGAGCGTGAGACCTCCACCGACGACAGACCGCTGACGAGCCACATCGGTGACCTTGAGCAAGGGGGCCTTGCGGGCCTGCTCCAGTGCACATGCGGCCCGCTTGCCGGACGCGGCAGCGAATCTTGAAGTAAGCACTCGCTGGAATCGGTTCAGATCATCAAGTGTGTAGAGGAAGCCATGGTCGGTCTCTGGCAGCCCGAACAGCGCCTCCACATCCGCGTCACGCGCGTTGTGGAGCAGTGCCACACCCATCAACTGGTTTTCGTTCTCCCGAAGATGGGGCAGGTAACGCAGCATGTACTCGCAGTAGCGCTGGACCTGCCGCACCGGATGCAGCTTGTTCTTCCCGTCGCCGAACCCGAGATCGACGGCTATCGGGCACAGAGGGTCCACCGTGGCGTGCCGCACCTGCTTCAGCTCAACCGCAAGGTATGAATTCGTCCCCGTACCGGGATGCCGGCCGCACAGCACCAGATCGACCGCGGAGTTGGTGTGCGGCAGGTCGACCTCGACCTGTACCTCGACTTCGTCGAGGCCGCAGTCCAGCAGAGCCCTGACCACTACGGGGACGCTGTTGTTCCAGGAAGCGACATCACCCGGACCGGCCGCTCCTCCCTTGATCCGGGAATGCTCGTGGATCAGTTGCTCAGTGAGCGGAAGGTGCGCCGATCCGGCCCGGGCAACGATGAGTCGGCCGAGCTCGGCTGCGGACAGTTGTAGGAGCACGAAGGTTCCCCAGGCACGAGGTGACTCGTGCGGGTGGGGGCATGTCCTTCGTGACTTCGCCGAAGCGGAGCGGAAGCCCGTCGGGCCGCAATGACATTCCGTAGATTACCCGGCCGCGGAGGGGTGAGGGCGGGCCCCTGGAGGCCCGCCCGCCGCCTGGCTCAGCCGAGGCGGTGCACCATGGCCTGCGCCAGAGCCCACATCAGGTTTGAGCCGAGGCTCGCCGCGATGCCAACCAGGACATCACGGACCCAGGTGCGGCGCTTGGGCATGTACTCGACGGTAGCCATAGGAACGCGTCCCCTTCGGTGTGACTGGTGACGGTGCCGGATGGCTCCCGCCGGGAGCGCACCATGGGTCCGCGTCACCAAACCAAAGGGCCTACGTCTCCGCAGGTCACGTCGCGTACACCTCCGAGGAAGGGACGCGGTGCAGAACAACGTTAGCTCACGACTGGGCAGCGCGGACAAGGAATTGACACACAGAGGCATCGACAAGCCGATGGGTCGAGAGGGGCATGGGGGGATAGGGGATGAGCTGCATGGTGCTCGGGCGAAGCTCCCGTGTTGGGATGCCCCCTTCAGAACTGCGTTTCCGCAGTCGGTAGTTCTGTACCAAGGATTCCGGTTCAACGTGTGACGCGCGCCGTACCGTCGGCCTAGCGACCCGCCAAACACGCAGCTCGAACGGGGTCGGTCCCATCCGGGACCGACCCCGTTGCCGTGCCGCTTGCCGGATCGCTGCGGGATGCTCCGACGGTTCGTCGCCTGCTGCTGCCTGAGTGCGCGTCATGCGATGTGCGGCTCTCGACAATTGCTTCGGATTCGGGTCTTCGTCGCCTTCGGTGACATGTGCGGCAACCGCACCGGCCGTGGCTCCGTAAACCTCCCATTTGGTCAGTGATGTCCATCTCGCATTCTGGGATGAGCCCTTGATGCACTACCCGCAGGCTGCATTAATACCGGTAAGGATCTTGCTGTTCGGGGGGCCGGGCGCATCCGCCGGCGCATGATGTCCTGGTCATGGCTCACCTCGCTGCCACGACGTTCTTGCCGTGACGTCGCTGCCGCCGAGGGAGTGCCGCGCGCCCCTGCCGTGAACGCTGGTTCAGCAGGCGCGCGGGGGCGTGGGACCGCGCCGATGAGAAGTGCTCATAAGGGGGATTTTCCGTGGCCGTATCGACGAGCAGCCTCTTGGAGTGCCGGTTACTGGGGCCGCTGGATATCGAAGTGGGCAGCCGGCGGCTTCAGATGACGGCCCCGCGACTGCAGTCCGTACTGGGTACGCTGCTGTTGCGTGCGGGCGAGACGGTTCCGGTCCAGCGTCTGGTGGACTGTATATGGGAGGACCGGCCACCCGCCGACCCCAGCAACCAGGTCGCCGTGTGTGTCTCCCTCCTGCGGCGCAAGCTGGCACAGGCCGGCGCGGCGCGCGACCTGATCGTCACCGAGGCGCCGGGGTACCGCCTGCAGACCCACGCCGTCCGGCTCGATACGCGCCGGGTGGCGCAGCTGGGGAAGGAGGCCGCCGGGCGTCGCGCCGCCGGTGAGAACGAAGCAGCGGTCGGACTTCTCGGGGAGGCCCTTTCGCTGTGGCGAGGCCCGCTGCTCGCGGGCATCTCACGCCAGTTATGGCAATCGGATGTCCACGCGTGGGAAGAGAAGCGGGTCGCGCTGCGGGACATGTGCACCCAGATCCAGCTGGAGCTGGGGCAGTACGAGCACCTCGTCTCCGAACTGTCCAGCTTCGTTCAGGAGCACCCCCTGTTCGAACGCCCCCGGGCCCAGCTGATGACCGCGCTCTACCACTCCGGGCGGCAGGCCGACGCGCTGCGCGTCTTCCGGGAGACCAGCGACCTGCTGAAGGGCGAACTCGCGGTGGCCCCGGGAGCCGAACTCCGGCAGCTGCACCACGACATCCTGCACGGCGCCCTCCCGCCGGTGCGCCCGAACGCCGCCCGACAGGAGGGCGCGGCGACGCCGCAGCGGTCCGCCGTGCCGACGCCCTGCTCCTTGTCCGGTCCGGCCGTCCCGGTCGCTCCGGTCGCTCGGACCGCTCCGGGCGCGGCGGCCGCCCCGGCACCCGCCGCGGAGGTTTCCACCGCGCCGACCGCCGCCACGCCGCCGGCCGGCCCCTGCCTACTCCCCGGCGACACCGGGGAGTTCGTCGGAAGGGACGCCGAAATCGCCGCCATTCAGGGCACCTTGGCGCCGGGTGCCGGCCCGGTGCCGGTCGTCGGCGTGGTGGGCGCCGGAGGGACCGGCAAGTCGACACTGGCCGTCCACGTGGCGCACCGGCTGCGCCCGGCCTTCACCGGCGGCCAGCTCTACATCAATCTGCGGGGAACGACCGCCCGCCCCGTACCGCCCGGGGAGGCGCTGGCGCGGCTGCTGCGCGAACTGGGCCTGCCCGCCTCGTCGATCCCCGACGGGGTGGAGCAGCGCGCCGAGCGTTACCGCGCGTTACTGGCGGACCGCCGCGTACTGATCGTTCTCGACGACGCCGCGAGCACCGAGCAGATCCGTCCGCTGCTGCCCGGGACTGGCAGTTGCGGGGTGCTGATCACCAGCCGCGCCAGGGTCGGTGTGGTGCCCACGGCGAACGTCGTCGAACTCGGCATGTTCTCCGAGGGGCAGGCGGTCGAACTGCTCATACGCAGTGCGGGCGCCGGACGGACCCGGGCCGAGCCGGAAGCCGCGAAGGAGTTGGTCGGGCGCTGCGGCCGACTGCCGCTGGCGGTCGGCATCGTCGGTGCCAAGCTCGCGGCCAAGCCGCACTGGTCGCTGGCCCGTGCGGTGGCGCGGCTGGCCGACGAGCGGCGGCGGCTGGATGAGCTGTCCCACGACAAGCTCGCCGTCCGCGCCAGCCTCAGGCCGTCGTACGAGGGCGTCGGCCCCGCCGCCCGGCTGCTGCTGCGCGAGCTGGCCCTGCTGGCCCTGTCCGAATCCGCGGGGTGGGTGGCCGCACCCATCCTCGGCCTGCCCTCCGCCAGGACGGAGAGCCTGCTGGAGGAGCTGGTGGACGCCCGGCTCATCGAGGTGATGGACACCGGCCGGTTCGGTCAACTTCGTTACCGTATGCATGATTTGGTCCGTCTGTACGCGGTGGAGCAGGGCCGGGTGGCGGGGGCCGGGTCCGGAGCCGCGGGGGCTGCCACGGGTGCCGTGGGGTCCGCCCACGGCGCATTCCACAGTGCGGGCCACCCCCCGGGCGAGCGCCGAGCGTTCGCAGCCGCCGTCGCCCGCGCGCCCCTGACGTCTGCCGTGCGCGCGTATCACGCCGCGTGCCGTGGCGAGTTCACCGCCGTCCGCGGTGGCTCCGGCCTGTCACGCGGCACCGGGCTGGCCGCGGTGGCGAACGGCGCACCGTCGCCGCGCCGGTACGAGACGGAGCGCGCGAGGCCGACCGCTCGGTCCGTACCGTCCGCCGAGTGCGGCGTGGGCACCGCCGCCCCGGAGCCGGTCGCCGCCTGCCCGTGCCTGTTCGGCGTGCGCGGCCACCCCGACCACGGCGACTGAGAGCCGGCCGGTGCGGGTGTTCCGGCGGCGTTCCGCACACCGCAGGAGTACGGCCGTGGCATGCCTGTTCTGCGATGACATCGGCATAACAGGGTTTTGAAATGGGCTTCATCTAGCCTTTCGAACGACTAGCCGCCGCCAATTACGGAAATTCAGGTAGAGGGGCCCAGACATGCTGATGGAGCGAGACGCATTCCGCGAAGAGCTTGAGCGTACCCTGCACCAGAAACTCACGCTCTCCCACCCCATGTTCGACATTCTCTTCGACCCGGAGAATCCGGACCGGCACACGCTGCAGAAGGTGGCGCTGCAGGGCTACCAGCTGACGAAGCACTTCCTGGACTACATAGAGACGCTTTTCTACTACTGCCCCAAGGGGGACGGAAAGCACAAGCGCCGGCTCCTCTTCAACCTCTACGAGGAGGAGACCGGGCGTATCTCCAAGACCAAGAACCACGTGCAGCTGATGGAGGACTTCCTGCGTGCCATCGGCATCGACGACGCCACGCGGGACGCGGAGACGGCGCTGCCGGCCACCCAGGAACTCATCGACTACCGCATGACCGCCGTGAAGAACCCCGAGACCTACCACATCGGGGCGGCGGCGGTGATGATCGCGAGCGAGGGCCAGAACCTGGAGACCCGCGGCGCGGACGCCCGCGATGTCCTCTTCAAGCGGGTCTACGGCCTCAACGACGACGACCTGCTGTTCTTCTCGGTGCACCAGGAGGAGGACGTCCACCACGTCCGGCACGGCCTGGACCTGGTCGCGGACATCTGCACCACCGAAGAGCAGCAGTCCGAGGCGCTCTACGCGGTCGGGCACACCTGCGACCTCTTCTACAACATGTACGAGGGCATCTACCAGGAGTACAAGGCCGGCCGGCTCTGAGGCCCGCCCGCCCGGTCCATGGAAACGGGGCCCGTGCGGTGCCCCGTTTCCCTGCCCTGTTCCGTGGCCATGGCGTCCCGCACCACGTTTCTCCGTGCTACGGGACGCCCATGGAAACAACCACTGAGTTTTCTCCGGAGGCGACCCGATGAGGTGGCCCGCTGCAACAGCCTGCTGACATTCGCGTCGATTCCCTGCGCGCCGGTGTGAGTGGCGCACACCGACGCCGCTGTCCGGTCTCCGGCGCACCGACGCAGCTGGACGGATCAAGGAGCGCAATTCACCGTGACCCAGCCCCTCACATCCGACTCCTTCGCCACCCGCGCCATACGGGCAGGCCAGTACCAGGACCTCTCGGACTCCCACAGCGAGGGCCTGGCCCTCACCGCGAGCTATGTCTTCGACGATTCCGAGGACGCCGCGGAGAAGTTCGCCGGGCGGCGTCCCGGAAACGTGTATGTGCGCTTCAGCAACCCCACCGTGGCCGCCTTCGAGCAGCGCATGGCGGCGCTGGAGCAGGCGGAGTCCGCCGTCGCCGTGGCGTCCGGCATGGCCGCGTATCTGGGAATCGCCCTCGGCCTGCTGAAGGCCGGTGACCATGTGGTGCTGGCCGACGGGATGTTCGGCACCACCACACGGCTCTTCCAGACGTATCTGAAGAAGTTCCAGGTGGCCTCCAGCATCGCCGACGTGCGGGACGTGGGGGAGTGGCGCCGCCAGGTCCGGCCGAACACCGTGATGTTCGTCCTGGAGACCCCGACCAACCCCCTGATGCACGTGGCGGATCTGCGCGGGCTGTCCGCCCTCGCCGCCGAGCACGGAATTCTGACGGTGGTCGACAACACCCTGTGCACGCCCGCTCTGCAGAATCCCGTTCCGCTCGGCGCCGACCTCGTCGTCCACTCGGCGGCCAAGTACATCGACGGACAGGGCAGGTGCGGGGGCGGCGTCGTGGTGGGCCGCGACGACCTCGTCCAGGAGATAGTCGGCGTGCTGCGTACCGCGGGCCCCGGCCTGAGCCCGTTCAACGCCTGGGTTTTCCTGAAGAGTCTGGAGACTCTGGAGATCCGTATGCGGGAGCACTCCCGCAACGGCCAGATCCTGGCGGAGTGGCTGGAGCGGCATCCGGCCGTGGAAGAGGTCTTCTTCACCGGTCTGCGGTCGCACCCGCAGCGCGAGCTGATCGACAGTCAGCAGTCCAGCCCGGGCGGCCTGTTGAGTTTCACGATCCGCGGCGACCAGGAAGCCGCCTGGCGGGTCGCCGACAACCTCTCACTGATCTCCCTGACGACCAACATCGGCGACACGAAGTCCATGGTCACGCATCCCGCGTCGACCACCCACGGCCGGCTGTCCCCCGAGGCCCGGAAGCGCTGCGGAATCACCGGGAACATGCTGCGGATCTCCATCGGCCTGGAGCACGTCGACGACATCATCACGGACCTGGACAAGGCGCTCGACCACGTGACCTTTTCGCCCGAGTGAACGGATACGGTATGTCGCACACCCGCCACGGCGCCGAACGAGGAGCGCTGCGGATCGGGTTGGTCGACCTCATGTCGGCCGTCCCGAACAGACCGGCACAGAAGATGTTCCGCTCCGCGGTCGAGTCCGCGGCCGCAGAAGCCGGACTGCCCGTCGCCTTCGACCACCACGCCGTCGACCCGTTCTGCTCGCCCGAGCACTGCGGCATCGACTGGCGGCTACTCGGCGCGGCGGACGCCCTGATCGTCACCGGCAGCGAACCGACCCGGCTGGACATCGAGTCGGAGCCGGCGCTGGCCGTGGTGCGCCGCATCATCGAGGAAACCGCGGACCGGGTGCCGTCCACCCTCTTCTCCTGCCAGTCGGCCCACGCCGCGCTGTACGTGCGGTACGGACTGCGGCGCCGACGGCTGCCCGACAAGTACACGGGAGTGGCCGAACACCGCGTGAGCGTCCCGGGCCACGCGCTCACCGCCGGAATGACAGACGGCGTGCCCGTACCGCACTCCCGGTGGAACAGCGTGCCGACGGCGGAACTCCACCGGGCGGGGGTCGTCCCCCTCCTGGAGGCCGACGGCGGCGACTGGCATCTCGCGGCGAGTGCCGACGGACTGCGTCAGCTCTTCTGCCAGGGGCACCCCGAATACCGTCGGGACACCCTGCTGCGCGAATACCAGCGCGATCTGCGACGGCACCTGGCCGGGGAGACCGACGACTTCCCGGAACTTCCGGAACCCTATCTGGACGGGGCGGCGAGGGAACTGGTCCTCCGCTACGCCGAGAAGTTGCGGGAGCAGCGGGACACCGCCCTGCTGTCGAGTTTCCCGGCCGAGTCGGCGGCGGCGGGAATCCTGGCCGACTGGCAGCCGGACACCCGCGGCTTCTTCGGAAACTGGCTGCGCGCCGTCGCACGGTCCTCGGCACGGCCGACGCCGTGAAAACGGCACGCGCAAGGCCGTGAACAGGGCACCCGCAGCGCCGTGCACACGGCACGTGCCGCACACCTCCACGAGAAGAGACCCGGGTAAGTGAACGCGATGACCACTGAACTGCACTGGCACTGGGCCGCCGACCTGCACGACCACTCCAAGGACGTGGCCGGAATGCTGGCCGCGAGCGTCGCCGACGAAGGCATCCTCGGCTACGCGGCCCAGCCGACCGAGGACCAACTCACCGGATTCGTCGACGGACTGAAGGAACTGCAGGCGAAGGGAACGGGCCATGTCCTGGTCGGCGAGGACGCCGAAGGTACCGTGGCCATGTGTGTGATCAAGACCCGGTCGATGCCCAACTCCCGCCACATAGCCGAGGTTGAGAAGGCGTACCTCTCGCCGCGGGTACGCGGCACCACCGCGGTCTACCAACTCGCCCGGCACGTCTGCCTGAAGGCGGCCGAACTCGGTACCGAACTGCTGCTCATCGACGTCCGGGAGGGTTCCAAGGCCCACAGGGTGTGGACCCGCCTCGGATTCACCACGTACGGAGTCCTGGACGACTATGTCCGCGTCGACGGGCAGCGGCACCGCGGGCACTACATGCGGCACCAGGTGGCGGATCTGGCCGCCACGGTCTCCGGCCGACTCGCGGAGCTGGGCGAGCGCGCGGGCCCGACGCCGGGAATCTGAGCCCCGAGCGCCGGGGCGCATCGGTCCGAACCGCTCCGGGCCGCTGCGCACCGACCGACAACCAAGGCAAGGCAAGCGACAGAGGAAGACATGCCGACCAACGAGACAGAGCCCGACACGCAGGCGCGGACCGGCCCGGACTCCCCGCCGACGGCGAAAGGGGCACGCCCGAAAACCGTCATCGTGGCGGCAGTTGCCCTGGGTTTCGTCATCGCCCTGATGTCGTCGTCCATCAAGAACACGGTCAGCGTGTTCTACGTGCCGATGTCGCATGACTTCTCGGTCAGCCGTGGCACCTTCGCCCTCGCCCCGTCGGTGTTCATGCTGACCTACGCGATAGCCTCCCCCGTCCTGGGTTTCGCCGCCGACCGGATAGGTGCCCGCCGCTCACTGGCCGGCGGGCTGGTACTGGGCGGCGCGATGTTCCTGGCCGGCGGCGTCGTCAGCTCCTTCGCGCTGTTCTCGGTGGTGTACGGAGTAGGGCTGGCCATCGCGTACACCGCGGTCTCCTACGTTCCGCTGGGCGTACTGGTCGACGAGCTGTTCCCGCCCCACCGCCGCGGCCTGACCTACGCCATCCTCATGAACGGCACGGCCGTCGGCTTCATCGCGCTGGTCCCCCTGTGGATCTACGTCGAGCACAGCACCTCCTGGCGCACGGTGTTCATCGTTCTGGGCGTCGTCATGGTCGCCCTCATGCTGCTGTCCCTCATCTTCCTGCCGGGAGAGAACAGGGCGCCGGAAGAGACGGCGCAGACAGCGGAACAGGCGGGGCGGGCAACGGGGGAGGAGCGGACGACCGGCGGGGCCGCCGCCCCGGCCCGGGGCGGTATGTTCGGCGCCGTACTGCGCTCCTCGGTGTTCTGGACCGTCAGCCTCGCCTTCGTCGGCTGCGGCGTGACCATGTCCTTCGTCGACGTACACCTCGTGGCGAGCCTCGACAGTCACGGTCTGGGCGGCGGCACCGCGAGCACCACCATGGCGATCCTGGGTGCCGCGGAAATCGTCGGTTCGCTCATCGCCGGGTATCTGTGCGACCGCGGCCACGGCTTGAAGGTGCTGGCGGGCTGCTATCTGATCCGGGCCCTGTCACTGGTGGTGATGGCGGTGGCCCCCACCGTCCTGACGGCCTGGGTGTTCGGTCTGCTCTTCGGCATCAGCTACATGGGCACGGTGGTGGCGGGGTCGATGTACCTGCTCAACTCGCTGGACCCGCGCGCCAAGGGCCTCGCCCTGGGAATGATGTGGTGTCTCCACCAGATCGGCGCCTTCGTGGCCAGCGAGGCCGGCGGCCTCAGCTTCGACGCCCTGCACTCCTACGACCCCGTCGTCATCGGAGCGGCCGCCTGCGCCGGCCTCTCCTTCCTGATCGTCGTCACCGCCCTGCCCAAGGCCCTGCGAAAGGCGAACCCCACCCATGCCTGACGCCCCGCGCACCGACCTGCTCGACCGCGCCGCACGGCAGCTCCCCCAACTCGTACGCTGGCGCCGCGACCTGCACGCCCACCCGGAGACGGGAGTCGACAACCCGCGCACCCAGCAGGCCGTCCTCCAGGCCCTCGAAGGGCTGGATCTGGAACTCACCCGGGGCCGCACCTGCAGCTCCGTGACCGCGACCCTGCGCGGCAGCCGCCCCGGCCCCACCGTGCTGCTGCGGGCCGACACCGACGCGCTGCCCATGGCGGAGGACACCGGCCTGGAGTTCGCCAGCGAGAACCCCGGTGCCGCCCACGCCTGCGGCCACGACGTGCACACCGCGATGCTGCTGGGCGCCGCCTCCCTCCTGGCCACCGACCTGCGCGAGGAGGTCGCCGGCACCGTGAAGTTCGTCTTCCAGCCCGGCGAGGAGGGCTGCGGAGGCGCGGAACGGATGCTGGCGGACGGCCTCCTGGACGAACCGGTGGACGCCGCGTTCGCCCTGCACGTCAACCCCAACCTCCCCTCCGGCGTCATCGCCACCAAGCCCGGTTCCTTCTTCGCCTCCTGCGACGAGTTCGAGATCACCCTCACCGGCCGCGGCGGCCACGCGTCCATGCCGCACACCTGCAACGACCCCGTCCCGGCCCTGCTGGCCCTGGGCACGAGCCTGCTGACCACGGTCTCCAGGAGCTTCGACCCGGCCGACCCGGTCCTGGTGGGCCTCGGCTCGGTGACCGCCGGCACCACCTCCAGCGTCACCCCGGAATCCGGCTGCCTCAAAGGCACACTGCGCGCCTACACCTCCGCATCACGGGCCCAGGCATGGGCCCGCATCACCCGGCTCGCCGAATCCACTGCCGAGGCTCACGGCCTCACCTGTCACCTCACCCACCGCTACGGCTGCGCCCCCACCGTCAACACCCCGGAAAAGGCCCACCAGATCCTCCACCTGGCCGCCGAACTCCTCGGCCCGGAACGCTCCGTCGAACTGGCCTCTCCCGTCATGGCCGCCGAGGACTTCGGCTACGTCCTGGAACGCGCCCCCGGCGCCCTCGTCCTCCTGGGCGCCTGCCCACCCGGTACTCCCCCCACCGAAGCCGCCCCCTGCCATTCCAACCGCATGACCCTCGACGAACAGGCCATGATCACCGGCACCGCCCTCCACCTGGCCATCGCCCTGACCCCGCTCCACCCCACCCCCTGACCCCGGCCCGGCCACCCGGCTCCGGAGCCCGGACCGTTCCTGGGCTCTTGCAGGTCGGACGGGTGCCCGAGGGGCGCTCGCCCTGCGCCGAGCCGGTGGTCGCCGGGCGCGGCGGGCGTTGCCGGGGGCCGTGCCGGAGGGGAGGGTTTCCGGGGTGGTGGGTGGGCTGCTGGAGGGGCTGAGCTGGGGGTAATTACTTTGAGTGAATCTCTGGTGTGAGCTTGCGATCGGCAACGCGCGGTTGTCACGCTGTTGCTGACTGTCAAGCTGTTGGGAGGGGCCTGTGCCTTTCGGTGAGCAGCCCGCGTACCTCCGCGTCGCCGGTGACCTGCGTCAGAAGATCGTCGACGGGGTGTTGGCCCCGCACACCCGTCTCCCTTCCCAGGCTCGTATCCGGGAGCAGTACGGCGTCTCGGACACCGTCGCGCTGGAGGCGCGCAAGGTCCTGATGGCCGAGGGCCTGGTGGAGGGCCGCTCGGGGTCGGGGACGTATGTGCGCGAGCAGCCCGTGCCGCGCCGTATCGCCCGCGCCGGCTATCACTCCGGGGGCTGCACGCCGTTCCGGCAGGAGCAGACGGACGAGCGGGTGCGCGGCACCTGGGAGTCCAACAGCGAGCAGGAGGCGGCCAGTTCGGTGGTGGCGGCGCGGCTGCGGATCCCGGTGGGGGCCAGGGTGATGCGGACGCGCTACGTGTTCCGCGCGGAGGGTGAGCCGTCGATGCTCTCGACCTCCTGGGAGCCGCTGGCCGTCACCGGGCGGACGCCGGTGATGCTGCCGGAGGAGGGCCCGCTGGCCGGGCGCGGGGTGGTCGAGCGGATGGCCGCGATCGACGTGGTGGTGGACAACGTCATCGAGGAGGTCGGGGCGCGGCCGGGGCTGGCGGAGGAGGCGATGGCGCTGGGCGGCGTGCCGGGGCACGCGGTGCTGGTGATCTCGCGGACGTACTTCGCGGGCGGCCGGCCGGTCGAGACCGCCGATGTGATCACGCTCGCGGCCCGCCATCGCGTCGCGTACCACCTGCCCGTGAAGTAGCGGGCGCGGGCGCGGTAGTGGGCCGGGCACGCAGGGTCTCCGGTCGCCGGTTCGGCGTGCCGGACGGTTCGCGGGGCCCGCCGCGCCCCCCGGTGGACTCCTGGTCGACTCCCTGTGTTTGCCAAGTAGACGCCCAGTGCGGGAATCGCAGGTCCGCTGACCGCGATTTTCAGCCGAGTTTGGTGTCCCTTTTGTGGTCATTTACACCCCGGTGTCGTCCGTTTACCGGTGTTGGAAACCTCACAGAGGCTCAACTGGGCGGGATTTTTTGCTCGGTGTGGGAACCGGATCTACGGATTCGCTCATACGATGGCGAAGTTTGTGCACGGCACGGGGGAAGACCAGGAGACCAGCACGTGAGCGACACGAAGACAACGAGCGCGGAGCAGGGCTCGCACTCGAATTACCGTCGGTCCCTCGGGACCATTGCCCTGACCGCCACTGGTCTCGGGTCGATCATCGGTTCCGGTTGGCTCTTCGGAGCCGCGCGGGCCTCTGCCATCGCCGGACCGGCCGCCATCCTGGCCTGGATCATCGGCGCGGTCGTCGCGCTCACCATCGCGCTCACGTACACCGAACTCGGCTCGATGTTCCCGAAGGCCGGCGGCATGGTCCGCTACGGCCAGTACTCGCACGGCTCGCTGGCCGGGTACCTCGCGGCCTGGGCGAACTGGATCGCCATCGTCTCGGTGATCCCGGGTGAGGCCACCGCCTCCGTCCAGTACATGAGCAGCTGGAAGTTCGGCTGGGCGCAGGCGCTGTACGACGGCAAGGAGTTGACCGGCACCGGCGTCGGGCTGGCCAGCATCC
Organism: Streptomyces sp. YGL11-2; assembly: GCF_050054615.1. Classification (NCBI taxonomy): domain Bacteria; kingdom Bacillati; phylum Actinomycetota; class Actinomycetes; order Kitasatosporales; family Streptomycetaceae; genus Streptomyces; species Streptomyces sp. YGL11-2. The sequence continues at coordinate 87,165 of NZ_JBNHIN010000012.1, read as the reverse complement.
TGCTGATCTTCTACTTCTTCCTCAACTGGTTCGCGATCACGCTGTTCGCGAAGACCAACACCGCGATCACGGTCTTCAAGGTCGTCGTCCCGGTGCTGACCGCGAGCGCGCTGATGATCGCGCACTTCGACACCAGCAACATCACCCACCACGGCGGGTTCACCCCCAACGGCTGGAGCTCGGTCTTCACCGCGGTCGCCGTCTCCGGCATCGTCTGGGCGTACAACGGCTTCCAGTCCCCGCTGAACATGGCCGGGGAGGCCCGCAACCCGGGCAAGTCGCTGCCCAAGGCCGTGATCTCGTCGATCCTGATCGCCCTGGTCATCTACGTGGCCCTCCAGATCGCGTTCCTGATGGGCGTGCCCGGCGACAAGCTCGCCGCGGGCGGCTGGGCCTCGCTCGGCTACAACTCCCCGCTCGCCGACCTCGCGGTGGCCTGGGGCCTGAACTGGCTCGCGATGCTGCTGTACGCCGACGCGTTCATCTCGCCGTCCGGCACGGGCATGATCTACGCCGCCACCACCTCGCGCATGATCCACGGTGTGCAGGAGAACGGCCATCTGCCCGGCGTCTTCGGCAAGGTGGACAAGAAGACCGGTGTGCCGCGGCCGGCGCTGCTGCTCAACCTCGCGATCGCCTTCCTGTTCCTCGCGGTGTTCCGCGGCTGGGGCTCGCTCGCCGAGATCGTCTCGGTCGCCACGGTCATCTCGTACATCACCGGACCGGTCGCGGTGATGTCGCTGCGCCGGATCTCGCCGGACCTCAAGCGCCCGGTGCGGCTGCGGATCATGCCGGTGATCGCGCCGGTCGCGATGATCTTCGGTTCGCTGGTGCTGTACTGGGGCCGCTGGCCGCTCACCGGCAAGGTCATCCTGATCATGGCCGTCGGTCTGCCGGTCTGGGCCTGGTACGAGATCGGCAAGCCGCTGACCCAGGGCCGCAAGCCGTGGGCCGAGCTGATGCCGCACCTCAAGGCGGGCGCCTGGATGGTGGCGTACCTGCTCGTCATGGCCGCCATCTCGTACATGGGCGGCAAGGAGTTCGGGGGTAAGGGCTATCTGCCGGTCGGCTGGGACGTGGTCCTGGTCGCGCTGGTCGCCCTGGCCTTCTACTTCTGGGGCGTGCGCAGCGCCTGGCGCAACCCCTCGCTGGTGCAGGCCGAGGCCGAGATGAACGCGGCCGAGACCGTCGCCACCGAGGAGGTGAAGGCCCCGGCCGGGGCCTGATCCTGTTCTTCCCTGCCCGGGAAACGGGCAGAACCGGCCACTCGCAGGCCGCTCTTGGCGATCCAGAGCCCGCGGCTGGCCGGTTCGGTATCTCTTTGTGTAAATCCATATCCGGTGAGTAAAGGTCGGGCGTAGGCTCGGGCATATGCGGATTGCGATTTCGGCATCAGCGCAGGAGGGGCGCGTCATGGCGCGCTGCCGGGCGGACGGAGGGGCGCAGTGACTGACAATGGGGCCGTGCTGCCCTGGCTCGTCATCCGCCAGGACGAAGGCGGCAACCGCTACCGCGTCGGCCGCTATGCCACCCGAGCGGAGGCGGAGCGGGTGGCGGACCGCCTCGACACCCCCCGCGGCAGCCGCCAGCTCTACGTGGTCGAGCAGGTGGGGCGCGGGACGGCGTGAGGGGAACGGGGCGGGGAGCGGGACGCGGGCGGGGGACGTAGGCTGCCGCGCATGACGACCGTGCGCGTAGTGGTCGGCGGAGCGGTGTGCGCGCGAGGGCGGCTGCTGGCCGCCCGGCGCAGCGCGCCGCCCGCGCTGGCCGGCCGCTGGGAGCTGCCCGGCGGCAAGGTGGAGGACGGCGAGTCACCCGAGCAGGCGCTGGTGCGGGAGCTGCGCGAGGAGCTGGGTGTGGAGGCCGCGGCCGAGGAGCGGATCCCCGGTGAGTGGGTGCTGCGGCCCGGCTATGTGCTCCAGGTGTGGACGGCCCGGCTGGTGTCCGGTCAGCCGCGTCCGCTGGAGGATCATGACGAGCTGCGCTGGCTGCTGCCCGGTGAGGAGCAGCAGGTCGACTGGCTGGACCAGGACCGCCCGGCCGTCGCCGAGGCGATGCGAAGGCTGGCGGCGCGGGCCGCGACGGGGATTCCCGGCGCGCGGCTTTAGGGGGCCGGCGGTCGCCGCCTGCCGCGGTTCGCCGGCCCGCGGGTGCGCTCGGTGCGCTCGCGCGCGGACACCGCCTGTGATGGCTCCGGTGTCCGCCCGCTCGCCGGGTGTGCGCCACGGTGCCGTTTCACCGCGGGATGTTCCATTTGTGCAACAGTGCGCGATCGCAGGCGATATTTGGGGTTCGATATCGGGTATGTCCTGATTGACCCCTTTCGGTGCGCGTGATGCGCCAGGGGAACCCTCGGTCTGGGAAGTGATCGGCGTGAGCGACGGCGCAGCGGCAGAGGTCCCGGAGCCCGTCTCCGTCGATGGCCGCAAGCGCGGCAGGGTTTCCGGCGCACCGAGCGCCGAATGGAGCTTCCCGGCCGACCCCGGCGCGGTCCGCACCGCGCGCACCATGGTCCGTCAGGTGCTCGACGACTGGGGGCTGAACGGCGCCGCCGATGTCGCGGTGCTGCTGGTCAGCGAACTCGTCACCAACTCCCTGCGCTACGCCAGCGGGCCCATCGGTGTACGGATGGTGCTGCTCGGCGCCGGGGGGCTGCTCGTCGAGGTCTCCGATCCGCTGCCCGATCCGCCGCGGGAGCGCACCACCACCCCGGATGACGAGGGGGGACGCGGTCTCCAACTGGTGGCGTGCAGTTCACGGCGCTGGGGGACCCGGCGGGGAAAGACCGGTAAGACAGTGTGGTTCGAGCTGTCGGTGGCTGGTTAGGAGTCAGGAGGGGGCCTGATCGTTGCCATTTCATCGACATTTTGTAGATGGGCTGCGATCGAGACTGTGCTGTGATCGTGAAGACCGTGTTCCGGATAGCCGAGGTGCTGGAATACTCGGCAGGTCCGGTCCGGGCACGATGAGCTGGAGGGGACGGGGCTCGTGAGCGAGAAGTCTTCTGGCGGGGCGGTACCCGCGCAGACCGATGGTCGGGGCGGTGCGGACGTCCCGGGTGACCCAGGCGGCCGTCGCCGTGCGCGGGAGCCGCAGGGCCCGCCCGTATGGCAGAGCAGCCGGCCCGGATCGATCTACGACTACATCAGAGTCGCCTCCTTCTCACTGGGCCCCGACGGGCGCATCGACCAGTGGAGCGAGCGGGCCGCGCAGATGCTGGGCATCCCCGCCCGGTACGCCATCGGCAAGGACCCCGTAGCGGCTTTCGTAGCCGGTGAGTTGCGGGAGACCGGACGCCGCAAGGTGTCCGAGATCCTCGACGGGCGGGAGTGGACCGGCCTGGTTCCCTATCGCAGGGACGCCGACGGCGACGGGGACGCCGACGGGCTCGCCGAGATCTATGTGATGCCCGCCGAGAACGAGCACGGGGAGCGCGGCGCGGTCTGCCTGGTCGTCGACGTACGGGCGCTGCGCGGCATCGAGACCGACCTGGCCGCCGCGCAGGCGGTGTTCGGTCAATCCCCCATGGGCTTCACCCTGTTCGGCACGGACCTGAAGCTGCTGCGGGTCAACGAGCGCTTCGCCACCGTCTTCGGCGGCCCGGCCGCCAGGTACCGCGGCTGCACCCCGCACGACTTCCTGCCGCGCCCCGAGGCCGAGCGGATGACCGCGGCGCTGCGCCGCGTCCTGGAGACCGGGGAGCCGGTCACCGAGATGCAACTGGTGGGCATGGTGCCCGGAGAGCCGGGAGAGGACGCCCGCCGCCGCTGGTCGGTGTCGCTCTACCGGCTGCACGGCGCCAGCGGCCGCCCCATCGGCGTCGCCGGGCTCGCCTCCGACGTCACCGGCCGCCGCCGCGCCGAACGCGAGGCCGCCAACGCCCGCCGCAACCTCGCCCTGCTCAACGAAGCCGGCGCCCGGATAGGCAACTCGCTCGACCTGGAGACCACCGCCCGCACCCTGCTGGACGTCGCCGTACCGCAGTTCTGCGATCTGGCGTCGGTGGACCTCTACCAGGGGCTGCTGGCCGGCGACGAGGCGCCGCCCGGGATGAGCGACGGCAGCGCGGAGCTGCGCCGGGTCGCCTTCGCCAGCGCGGTGTCCGACGCCCCGCTCGCCTCCACCACCTGCTGCGTCCCCGAGGACGGGCCCGGACCGGTCGCCGTCGGCGCGGTCCACCGCTACCCCTTCAACTCGCCCTGCGCGGGCGCCCTGCGGACCGCCCAGGCGCAGATCATCCCCGGCCGGGAGAGCGACGACGGCCCGGAGCTCGGCGCGGTGGTGCACTCCACCCTCGCCGTCCCGATGGTCGCCCGGGACACCATCGTCGGGCTGGTGCAGTTCTCCCGTACGAAGGGCAGCGAGCCGTTCGGCGAGCGCGACACCGCGCTGGCCGTCGAACTGGCCGCGCGCGCCGCGGTCTGCATCGACAACGCCCGCCTCTACCGCCGCGAACACGAGCGCGCGCTGATCCTCCAGCGCAGCCTGCTGCCGCCCGGCGACCCGGAGGCGGCCGGCCTCGACATCGCCTGCCGCTACCTCCCCGGCACCACCGCCACCGAGGTCGGCGGCGACTGGTTCGACGTCATCGAACTCCCCGGCCACCGCACGGCGCTGGTCGTCGGCGACGTGATGGGCCGGGGGCTGCGCGCCGCCGTCGCGATGGGCGAACTCCGCACGGCCGTCCGGACGCTGGCGCTGCTGGACCTGGAGCCGGCCGAGGTGCTGGGGGCGCTGGACGAGATCGCCAGGGGGCTCGGCGGCAGCGGCGACGGGCGGTCCACGCCGTCGGCCCGCGGCCGCTCGGGTGCCGCGCCCGGCGGGGGCGGCCCCGGCCGCTCGGCCGCCACCGCCGACCTCTCCGAGGTCTACCTCGCCACCTGCGTCTATGCCGTCTACGACCCGATCACCCGGACCTGCACCTTCGCCAATGCCGGGCATCTGCCGCCCGTACTGGTCGAGGAGGGCGAGGACGCGCTGCTGCTCGACGTACCGCCGGGGATGCCCCTCGGCGTCGGCGGCGAGCCGTTCGAGGAGATCGAGGTCGAAGTCCCGGACGGCGCGCTGCTCGCGCTGTACACGGACGGTTTGGTGGAGTCCCGGGACCACCCGCTGGACGAGGGGCTGCAGGCGTTCCGGACGGCGCTCTCGGAGTCCGGCCGCCCACTGGAGGACGTCTGCGACCACGTGCTGAGCGCACTGGACACCCAGCACGGCGAGGACGACATCGCGCTGCTGATGGCCCGGGTGCACGGGCTGCCGAAGGACGCGGTGGGCGACTGGAGCCTGGCGCCGGAGGCCCGTTCGGTCGCCCGGGCCCGTGAGCTGGCCCGCGACCAGCTCACGGACTGGGGGCTCGACGCCCTGGTGGACACCACGGAACTGCTGGTCAGCGAGCTGGTGACCAACGCCCTGCGGCACGGCCACGGTGAGATCCGGCTGCGGCTGCTGCTGGACCGCACCCTGGTCTGCGAGGTGTGGGACGCGGATCTCGCCCAGCCGCGCCGCCGCCGGGCTCGGGACACCGACGAGGGCGGTCGCGGCCTCCAGCTCGTCGGCCTGCTGAGCGAGCGCTGGGGCAGCCGCCGCACCCCGCGCGGCAAGACCGTGTGGTTCGAACTGGCCCTGCCGGACGGCGAGTCGAAACCGGTGGATCCGGCGGAGGCGCTGCTGAGCCTGTTCTGATCCCGGACGGTTCGGGGTCGAGCCGGTGGTGATCCGGGGCGGTGGGACCTGCCGGGCGCGCGGGCGTTCGGCGGTCAGCGGGTGCGGAGGTGGGACGCCGCCAACTCCGCCTCGTGGACGACGCGTTCGGTGTCGACGTGGACCAGCACGCCGCGGTGCTTGCGCAGGTGGCCGTCGACGAAGACCTCGCTGACGTTCGGCGGCTGGCCGTTGAGGACGATCTGGCCGGTCCAGTCGTAGCGCGGGGCGAAGTTGAGCGTGCCGGGGTCGAGGACGACGACATCGGCGCGTTTGCCCGGTGTCAGCGACCCGATCCGGTCCGCCATGCCGATGCACTCCGCGCCGCCCAGGGTCGCCATCCGCAGCACGGCCGGGATGGTGGGGTGGATCCCGGCGTCCTCGTGGCGGGCCCGCTGGAGGCCGACCGCCGCCTTCATGAGGTTGAACATGTCCGAGGTGTCATTGGTCCCGCCGTCGTGGCCCAGCCCGGCCCGTACCCGGTGCGCGTGCAGCGCGGGCAGCGGGCAGATGCCGGACGCGAGCCGCATGTTGCTCAGCGGGCAGTGGGCGACCCGGACGTCGTGCTCGCCGGTCAGCGCGATCTCCGCGTCGGTGAGGTGGATCGCGTGGTTCATCAGCAGGTCCGGACCGAAGGCGCCGATCTCGCGGAGCGCGCGGATCGGGTCGTCCCGGCGGTCGTCGCGGTTCTCCAGGACGTGGGAGTTGAGCATCACGCCGAGCTCGCGGGCGAGTTCGTGGAGCGTCCGCAGGTCGGTGAGCTGCGACATCCCGGCGTGCGCCGCCACCTGGACGGAGGCCAGCGGCAGCCGGTCCAGGAAGTCCTTCTTGATCCTGGGGATGAGGTGGGCGTCGGCGGCGCGCTGCGTCGAGGCGTAGACGAAGCGCAGCCCGGCGTCGTCCAGCGCCCGGATGTAGCGCCCGCTGGTGTCGTACGGGATCGGGTGCACCCAGTCGACGACCGTGGTGACGCCCGCCTGGAGGGCGTCGAGGGCGGCCAGGTGGACGAACCGGTACATGTCCTGGGGGTCGATCTTCGGCAGGGCGGTGCGGTTGCAGTCGGACATCCAGCCGTAGAGGTCCTCGTTGGAGCAGCCGCCGCGGATGCTGGACTGCCACAGGTGGTTGTGCAGATCGACGAAGCCCGGCAGGACGATCCTGCCGCGGGCGTTTAGGACGCGGGCGCCGTCCGGGGCGCCGAGCCGCCGGCCGACGGCCGCGATGACGCCGTCCCGCAGCAGCAGGTCGACATCGTTGTCCAGCTGGCCGAGGGGGCCGGTGCCCAGCTTCGGGTCCATGGTGAGCACGAGGTCGGCGCCGCGCAGCAGGGTGGTCCGGCTGCGCCCGGGGGCTTCCACCGGTCTCGGGGAGGGGGCCCGGTCGAGATCGGGGAAGCCGGCCGCGGCGGCCAGCGGGACGGTGCCGAGGCCGGCCAGCACCCGTCGCCGGCTCATTTCCGGAAGATTCATTTCGTTTTTATACCGCGCCTGCTCGAACTCGCCGTAAGAACGTTTCCGGCCATGTGACGCGACATCAGAAATGCTGCATCCGGGGGCACTTGGGTGCCCGTCGGTCATTCCGTCCGGCGGCGGATCTTGTTCCCGAGCCACACCAGAGGGTCGTACTTACGGCCGGCGGCACGCTCCTTCAGCGGGATCAGCGCATTGTCGGTGATCTTGATGTTCTCCGGGCAGACCTCGGTGCAGCACTTGGTGATGTTGCAGTAGCCCAGCCCGTGCTCGTCCTGTGCGGTGCTCTTGCGGTCCAGCCCGGCCGCCGGCGCCCCGTCCAGCGGGTGCATGTCGAGCTCGGCGATCCGCATCAGGAAGCGCGGCCCGGCGAAGACGGTCTTGTTCTCCTCGTGGTCGCGCACGACATGGCAGGTGTTCTGGCACAGGAAGCACTCGATGCACTTCCGGAACTCCTGCGACCGGTTCACGTCCTCCTGCTGCATCCGGTACTCGCCGGGCCCCAGGTCCGCCGGCGGGACGAACGCCGGGATCTCCCGCGCCTTGGTGTAGTTGAACGAGACGTCGGTGACCAGGTCGCGCAGGACCGGGAAGGTCCGCATCGGGGTGACGGTCACGGTCTCCGTACGGGAGAAGACCGACATCCGGGTCATGCACATCAGCCGAGGGCGCCCGTTGATCTCCGCGCTGCACGAACCGCACTTGCCCGCCTTGCAGTTCCAGCGGACGGCGAGATCGGGCGCCTGGGTCGCCTGGAGGCGGTGGATGATGTCCAGCACCACCTCGCCTTCGTGCACCTCCACCTCGTAGTCCGTCAGCCCGCCGCCGTCCGCGTCGCCCCGCCACACCCGGAAGTGCGCCGGGTACACGCCGGCCCGCTGGTTCGCCTGCCGCTCGCTCACCGGCTCAGCTCCTCGTCCGTCAGGTACTTCACCAGCTCGTCCTTGTCGAAGAGTTCGAGGAGATCGCGGCGGATCGGCGGGGTCTCCCGGCGGGAGAGCCCGATCTGGCCGAGCGCCGGGTCCGCCTCCCCCGACTCGGCCCGGGTGTCGGCGAGTTCGCAGACCAGGTTGACGTTGCGCCAGCGCCGGTCCATCTCCGGATGGTCGTCCCGGGTGTGCCCGCCGCGGCTCTCCGTACGCTCCAGCGCCGCCCGCGCCACGCACTCGCTGACCAGCAGCATGTTCCGCAGGTCGATGGCCAGGTGCCAGCCAGGGTTGTACTGCCGGTGCCCCTCGACGCCGGCCCGCCGGGCGCGCACCCGCAGCTCGGCCAGCCGCTCCAGCGCCTCGGCCATCTCGCCCTCCCGGCGGATGATGCCGACCAGGTCGTTCATCGACTGCTGGAGCTCCTGGTGCACGGTGTACGGGTTCTCCGCCGGGCCCCGGTCGGCCTGCCGCGCACCGCCCTCGGCGCTGAAGGGGCGCAGCGCCTCCGCCTCGGCGGCGTCGACGTCCCGCGGGTCGGCCTCCGGCCGGTCGCTCAGCGCCGCCGCGTACTCGGCCGCGTGGAGCCCCGCCCGGCGGCCGAAGACCAGCAGGTCGGACAGGGAGTTGCCGCCCAGCCGGTTGGAGCCGTGCATCCCGCCGGCCACCTCGCCGGCCGCGAACAGCCCCGGCACCCCGGTCGCCGCCGCGGTGTCCGGGTCCACCTCCACCCCGCCCATCACGTAGTGGCAGGTCGGGCCGACCTCCATCGGCTCGGCGGTGATGTCCACGTCCGCCAGCTCCTTGAACTGGTGGTGCATGGATGGCAGTCGGCGCTTGATCACCTCGGCCGGCATACGCGTCGAGACGTCCAGGAAGACCCCGCCGTGCGGGGAGCCGCGGCCCGCCTTGACCTCGGCGTTGATGGCGCGCGCCACCTCGTCCCGGGGCAGCAGTTCGGGCGGCCGGCGATTGTGGTCGGGGTCCTCGTACCAGCGGTCGCCCTCGGCCTCGGTCTGCGCGTACTTCTCCTTGAAGACGTCCGGGATGTAGTCGAACATGAAGCGGTTGCCGTCGCTGTTGCGCAGCACGCCGCCGTCACCGCGGACGGACTCGGTGACGAGGATGCCCTTGACGGACGGCGGCCAGACCATCCCGGTCGGATGGAACTGCACGAACTCCATGTTGATCAGCGGGGCGCCGGCCAGCAGCGCCAGCGCGTGCCCGTCCCCGGTGTACTCCCAGGAGTTCGACGTCACCTTGAAGGACTTGCCGATGCCGCCGGTGGCCAGCACCACCGCCGGTGCCTCCAGGACGAAGAAGCGGCCGGACTCCCGCTGGTAGCAGAAGACGCCCGAGACCCTGCCGTCGCTCTTGAGGACCCGGGTGACGGTGCACTCCTGGAAGACCTTCAGCCCGGCGTCGTACGAGCCGGAGGCGCGCTCGTCCTCCTGCTGGAGCGCGACGATCTTCTGCTGGAGGGTGCGGATCAGCTCCAGGCCGGTGCGGTCGCCGACGTGTGCCAGCCGCGGGTACTCGTGGCCGCCGAAGTTGCGCTGCGAGATCCGGCCGTCCGCCGTGCGGTCGAAGAGCGCGCCCCAGGTCTCCAACTCCCATACCCGGTCCGGGGCTTCCCGGGCGTGCAGCTCGGCCATCCGCCAGTGGTTGAGGAACTTCCCGCCGCGCATGGTGTCCCGGAAGTGGACCTGCCAGTTGTCGTTCTCGTTGGCGTTGCCCATGCTGGCCGCGATTCCGCCCTCGGCCATCACTGTATGGGCCTTGCCGAACAGGGACTTGCAGATCACCGCCGTCCGCAGTCCGGCCTCGCGGGCCTCGATGGCGGCGCGCAGTCCGGCGCCGCCCGCGCCCACCACGACCACGTCCCAGGTCTGCCGGTCCACATGCGCCATCAGCGGGCACACCTTTCCTTGGGGTTCTTGGAGTTGTTTTCCGTCGTCCGCGGAGCGTGCCTCAGAAGAAGCGCGGATCCTCGAACGCGCCGCTGGCCAGCAGGAAGACGTAGAAGTCCGCCACCGCCACGCTGATCAGCGAGGACCAGGCGAGCAGCATGTGGCGCTCGTTGAGCTTGCTCACCCAGCCCCACAGCCGGTAGCGCACCGGGTGCTTGGAGAAGTGCCGCAGCCGGCCGCCGACGATGTGCCGGCACGAGTGGCAGGAGAGGGTGTACGCCCAGATCAGCACGATGTTGGCGAGGAAGACCAGTGAGCCCAGGCCCATGTGGCCCCAGGCGTAGTGCGCGTCGCGGAAGGTGAGCGCCGTGTCGTAGGTGAGCACACCGGCGACCAGCACCGCGAAGTAGAAGAAGTAGCGGTGGATGTTCTGGAGGATCAGCGGGAAGCGGGTCTCACCGGTGTACTTGGCGTGCGGCTCGGCGACCGCGCAGGCCGGCGGCGAGGCCCAGAAGCCGCGGTAGTACGCCTTGCGGTAGTAGTAGCAGGTCAGCCGGAAGCCCAGCGGGAAGATCAGGATCAGCAGCGCCGGTGACAGGCTCCACCAGCTGCCGAAGATCTCCCAGTTGGGGCCGCCGCGCATGGTGTGGCAGTTCTGCGCCAGGCACGGCGAGTAGAACGGCGAGACGTACGGGGCGTGGTAGTAGTCGGCGTTCGCGAAGGCCCGCCAGGTCGAGTAGACGACGAACGCGAGCAGTCCGGCGGCGGTGCCGGCCGGTGCCAGCCACCAGCGGTCGGTGCGCAGATGGCGGGCGGGGATGGCGGCGCGCGAGGCGGCGCGCACGCCGATCGCGTCCGTTTGCGGTGGGGGTTCGATATCAGTGGCCAATGTCGGTCTCCGTCCTCAGGGCGCGTGCCGGTCCTTGGCGCCCAGGCCCTCGTCCTCGGCGTCCTTCCACAGCGCGGAGTTGTAGGGGGTGTCGGAGACCGGCACCATCTCCTCCTCGGCCTTGTCGGGGCGCCCCGGGGGTCCGGCGGCCACGCCCTGCCGCAACAGCGCCAGGCTCTCGCGCAGATGGTCCGTGTCGCTGCGCACCCGGCGGATGTCCAGCCCGCCGCCGATCCGCGTCTCCAGCTTTCCGACCGCCTGGACGAGTCCGTCCAGGCTGCGTTCAACCGCCGTCAGGTCGTCCTGAAGGGACATATCGTGCCCTCACTGTTGCAGGTGTGGTGGGCGATCTCATGCGCCCGAGAGTGTCGCGCGTCACAGTAGGGCTTGGGAAGGGGTCTGGCGCGACTACGACTCGAACCGGTGCGTTTCGGCGAACACGCGCCGTATTGACTGTCGAACTCCCGTACGGACGTGCGGGTGTGACGGTGCGTCCGATGGGCTGCATGGGCCCCCTTCCGGCACCTGGCGGAGCCCGTGTTGGGCCGGGCGGGTGGCCTTGCGGGCGGCCGTCGCCGTGTCGGGCGCTGGGGGGCGTGCCGTTCACCTTCAGTAGGGGGCCTATAGATGTGATGAGCCGCAAAGTCGGCCGGACGTGTTGCTGCGGCTCGGCTCGGCGCGGCGCGGGCGAGCCCGGAGGTAACAGTCATGACCGACCACGTCAGCTCAGGCCGTGCGGCGTGCCGGCGGCGCCGCTGTGCCGCGCTCCTCGCGGCGGGAGTGCTGCTGCCGATGCCGGCGCTGGCCGGTTGCAGCGAGAAGGACACCGCGGCGTCCGTCGCCGAGTCCCAGGACATCGCGCCGGCCCCGCGCGGGACGCTGAAGGACGGCGGCACCGTGCGCTGGGCGATCGACGCGGTGCCCGGCACCTTCAACGCCTTCCAGAGCGACGCCGACGCCACCACCGCCCGCATCACCGGCGCCGTCCTGCCCAGCCTGTTCACCGTCGACGCCAACGGCCGGCCGCAGCGCAACGCCGACTACCTCGACGCCGCGGACGTCAGTGCCCGCGAGCCCAAGCAGGTCGTCACCTACCAGCTCAACCCCAAGGCGCGGTGGAGCGACGGGCGGCCCGTCGAGGCCGCCGACTTCCTCGCCCAGTGGAACGCGCTGCGCGGCAAGGACAACGCGTACTGGACCGCCCGCAACGCGGGCTACGACCGGATCGCCAAGGTCGAGGCGGGCGCCGAGCCGCACCAGGTCAAGGTCACCTTCGCCCGGCCGTACGCCGACTGGCAGTCGCTCTTCACGCCGCTCTACCCGAAGGGCGTGATGGGCAGCCCGCACGCCTTCAACGACAAGACACGGGGCCAACTCGCCGTCGGCGCAGGTCCGTTCATCGTCCAGCAGCGGGACGCCGACCGCGGCACCGTCACGCTCGTACGGAACCCGAAGTGGTGGGGCGACGCGGCCAGGCTCGACCGTCTGGTGCTCGCGGCGCTGCCCCGCGACAAGCGGGTGGCGGCGCTGTCCGCCGGGACCGTCGACGTCGCCGCGGTCGACCCGGCCGGCGCCCGGCGGATCACCGAGGCCGGCGGCAGCGGTGACGCCAAGGCGCCCGACGGCAAGGCCGCGGCCCCGGACCGGGCCGCCGGGCTGCGCGGCTACACCGTCCGCAAGGCCCTGGAGCCCGCCTACACCCAGCTCGCCCTCAACGGCGGCGCCGGACCGCTCTCCGACGACCGGGTACGCCGCGCGGTGGCCCGCGCCCTCGACCGGCAGGCGCTCGCCGACACCGTCCTCAAGCCGCTGGACCTGCCGTCCCGGCCGCTCGGCAGCCATCTGCTGATGGCCGGGCAGCACGGCTACGAGGACCACAGCGACGCGCTCGGCGACGCGGACCCGGAGGCGGCCAGGAAGCTGCTCGCCGACGCCGGCTGGAAGCCGGCGGGCGGCAGCGGTTCGCGGGAGGCGGGGGAGAAGGCCGGCGCCGGGCGGGCGGTGCCGCCGGACGTGGCGGACGACCAGGGCGACGAGGGCTACCGCAAGGAGTCCAGGATGGACCGGCCCGGCAACGGGACCTCCGCCGACCAGCCCGGCGACGCCGGGTCGGACGGCCGCAACCCGGCGCACGCCGCCCGCGCCGGCCACCTCGGCACCGCCGCCGGGCACGACGACCAGGAGGACGGCACCCGCCCGGCCCCCGCCGACGCCCCGCTGTCCTTCGCCGGGGCGGTCGGCTCCGAGGTCCAGCAGGCCGCGCTGCTGCGGCAGAGCGCCGTGTTCTACAAGGCGGGGGCGGCCGAGGAGAAGGCGGCGGCGGCCGGGGACACCGGCTCCGCGGCGTACGCCAAGTACCGGCGGTACAAGAAGCGGGCCGCGCAGGCGCTGGGCGCCGCCGAGCTGATCGAGACCGGGCAGGCGCCGCACCTGCCGGGCTCCGCCGACCACGCGGTGGCCCGGCAGATGCGCGCCGAGCGGTCCCCGGAGGCGGCGGCAGCGGACCGGCCGGGCCGGGCGCCGGTGCTGCGCAAGGACGGCAAGCCGCTCGCGCTGCGCTTCGTGCTGCCCGACGGGGCCGGGTCCGAGCAGCTGCGCGCGGTGGGCCGGCGGATCACCGGGATGCTCAACAAGATCGGCGTGCGGACCTCGATCCAGCGGGTTCCGGACGCCAGCTACTTCCAGGACCACATCGCCTCCGGCGACTACGACCTGGCGCTCTACTCCTGGCCCGGCACCGCCTTCCCGGCGACCGACGCCCGGCCGATCTTCGCCAAGCCGCAGCCGGCGCCGGACGGCTCGCTGACCGTCGAGCAGAACTACACCCGGGTCGGCACCGACCACATCGACCAGCTCTTCGACCAGGCCGCCTCCGAGCTGGACCCGGACGCCGCGCGCACCCTGGTCGAGCAGGCGGACGCCCGGATCTGGGCCGCCGCCGGATCGATCCCGCTGTACCAGCGGCCGGAACTGGTGGCCACCAGGAAGTCGCTCGCCAACATCGGCGCGTACGGCTTCGCCTCCCCCCGCTTCCAGGACATCGGCTACAAGAAGTAAGGGCCACACCAGAGGTAATAATCGGTAAGAAATCGCAGGTCAGAGGTGCTGTGTACGGGCTGGGGCGGCCCTTTTCGCCGCAGCCCCGTACCATGGGAGAGGCCGTGGCGTCGATATGCCCGGCGGGCGCGCGTACCGGACCGTACGCGCCGCCACCCACGATTCCGGGAGAAGCGCCGCACTATGGCCGTGTCCGCAACACGTCACGACATCCGTAACGTCGCCATCGTCGCTCACGTCGACCATGGCAAGACGACCATCGTCGACGCCATGCTCAAGCAGGCCGGCGCCTTCGCCGCGCACCAGCTCGAATCCGTCGACGACCGCGTCATGGACTCGAACGACCTGGAGCGTGAGAAGGGCATCACGATCCTCGCCAAGAACACCGCGGTGAAGTATCACCCGAAGGACGGCGGGGACCCCATCACGATCAACATCATCGACACCCCCGGCCACGCCGACTTCGGCGGCGAGGTCGAGCGCGGTCTGTCGATGGTCGACGGCGTCGTCCTCCTCGTGGACGCCTCCGAGGGCCCGCTGCCGCAGACCCGCTTCGTGCTCCGCAAGGCCCTCGCCGCCCGGATGCCGGTCATCCTGTGCATCAACAAGACCGACCGCCCGGACTCCCGGATCGACGAGGTCGTCAACGAGACCTACGACCTCTTCCTCGACCTCGACGCCGACGAGGACCAGATCGAGTTCCCGATCGTCTACGCCTGCGGCCGTGACGGCATCGCCTCGCTGACCAAGCCGGACGACGGCACCGTCCCGGCCGACTCCACCAGCCTGGAGCCGTTCTTCTCCACGATCCTGGAGCACATCCCGGCCCCCACCTACGACGAGGAGGCCCCGCTCCAGGCGCACGTCACCAACCTGGACGCGGACAACTTCCTCGGCCGTATCGCGCTGCTCCGCGTCGAGCAGGGCGAGCTGCGCAAGGGCCAGACGGTCGTGTGGATGAAGCGCGACGGCTCCGTGCAGAACGTCCGCATCACCGAGCTGATGATGACCGAGGCGCTCACCCGCAAGCCCGCCGAGGTCGCCGGGCCCGGCGACATCTGCGCCGTCGCCGGCATCCCCGAGATCATGATCGGTGAGACGCTCGCCGACCCGGAGAACCCGGTCGCGCTCCCCCTGATCACGGTCGACGAGCCCGCCATCTCCATGACGATCGGTACGAACACCTCGCCGCTCGTCGGCCGCGGCGGCACCGGCAAGGGCGCCGACGCCAAGGGCGCCGTCAAGGACCGCAAGGTCACCGCGCGCCAGGTCAAGGACCGGCTGGAGCGCGAGCTGATCGGTAACGTCTCGCTCCGCGTCCTGGACACCGAGCGCCCCGACGCCTGGGAGGTGCAGGGCCGCGGTGAGCTGGCGCTCGCGATCCTCGTCGAGCAGATGCGCCGTGAGGGCTTCGAGATGACCATCGGCAAGCCGCAGGTGGTCACCAAGGACGTCGACGGCAAGACGTACGAGCCCGTCGAGCGCATGACGATCGACGTGCCCGAGGAGCACATGGGCGCGGTCACGCAGCTCATGGGCGTCCGCAAGGGCCGCATGGACAACATGTCGAACCACGGCTCGGGCTGGGTCCGCATGGAGTTCGTCGTCCCGTCGCGCGGCCTGATCGGCTTCCGTACGGAGTTCCTGACCAACACCCGCGGCACGGGCATCGCGCACTCCATCCACGAGGGCCACGAGCCGTGGTTCGGCCAGCTGCAGACGCGCAACAACGGCTCGCTCGTCGCCGACCGCTCCGGTGCCGTCACCGCCTTCGCGATGACCAACCTCCAGGAGCGCGGCGTGCTGTTCACCGACCCCGGCACCGAGGTGTACGAGGGCATGATCGTCGGCGAGAACTCGCGTTCCGACGACATGGACGTGAACATCACCAAGGAGAAGAAGCTCACGAACATGCGCTCCGCCTCTGCCGACTCCTTCGAGGCGATCGTCCCGCCGCGCAAGCTCTCCCTGGAGCAGTCGCTGGAGTTCTGCCGCGACGACGAGTGCGTCGAGGTCACCCCGGAGGCGGTCCGCATCCGCAAGGTCGTCCTCGACCAGAAGGAGCGCGGCCGCGCGGCGTCCCGCGCCAAGCGGTAACCGCCACTGACGCGTTGAAGCG